>CANJQH010000042.1 GCA_947476335.1 Anaerolineae bacterium
AGTTGCACTGCGTTCTCTTTGAACTCTTGAGAGAACTTTCGCTTTGTCCTTTCCTTGCTCATCCTGACTGACATAGTACTCACCTCTTGCATCCGGGAAAGTGAGTACGTACCAGATCATGGGCATGGAACAGCGCGCCAACAAGACCGTCATCACCGCACAGGCGCCGCTCGCCGAGATGCAGCGCTATTCGACCGACCTGCGCAGCCTGACGCAGGGCCGCGGCTTCTACGAAGCCGAGTTCGACCATTACGCGCCGGCGCCGCCGCAGGTAGCAGCCGCCGTCATCGCCGCGCACAAGCCCGGCGCGGAGGAGCAGTAGAGGCAGAGGGGGTTAGGGGATAGGGAAAGTAGAGAGTCAGAGTAGAGAGTCAGAGTGCGCTTCGCCGCAGGCGCTGTCACGAAGTGGAAGCAAAATTAGCCGTCGTCAGTCGTCGGTGATCGGCGGTCGGCTCCTGCATAGGAGAATGCCCGTTATTAAAGTTTTCGGGCATTTTCTTTAATAACGCAGCGCGTTATTAAAGGGATTTCAATCTCGAAGGCCGTGGCAAAACTGACGGATGCCGGTATCGTGCGCGAAATCACCGGCCGGCAACGCAGCCGCATCTACGTCTACGCCGAATACATGGCGATTTTGAATGAGGGCGGTGAACCGATGACGTAGGGGGCGAGGCAAGCATCGCCCGATGCGGCATCACAGCGCTGGTGAATTGAGCGCCCGATAAAGTCCGCGATGAAATTGCAGATGTTGCACATCAATGTGATGTTCTGAATGTTTCACGAGAAATCCATCCATCCCAATCAACGCAAAATTGTCGTCAATGGTGAATGCAAGCCAGTCAAAAAGCACATGGTGATTCGCGCACAGACACAATATATTTGAAAGCACATCAGGTCCATTGTGTGGTGCACCAAGCGGCTGAATATGTGCAGCTTCGGCGTATAGACCAATCGGCGTCTGAAGAGCCGTACCACACACTTGGCACCGATGCTTATAAAGCACCTTCACACGTTGCGTAATCGCTGAATCGCGCACGATGCGATTAACAACTTGAAAATGTCGCGGAACAGCATCGTACGCCAGCGGCTCTTCCGAGAATAGCAAGCCCTCCCGCTGTAAAAACGTTTCACCTTCGATAGCTTCAAGATGAAACCGCCAAATCAGAAAATCATTGATGCCTTTGTCGAGCCAAAAATCCGCTACTCGATACAAACCATCATAACGATATCCTTCTCTTGGTGAAAATTCACCGCGATGGCTTGCACCACGAATCACACGAATAGGAAGTCCACGCAATTTACTCACGACAAGCGCCCGATTTCCACGCACAAGCTCTTGATGATCGATCTGCCGCCGAAGACTACGATCGTTTCCTCCCTCACCTGTGTAAATGATCGTTGAACCATAATCATCATCATCTTCATACCCACCAGAAAGCACGATCGAATCTGCACCTTCTTCTTTATTGCCACTAATTCCAGCCTGCGTATGCCGATGCACACCCGCGCGAAAAAGTTCCTCACGTGTGCGGAATTTCGAACCAGGCAAGTAACCAGGAACATGACCAAATAATTTATTCGCAGACATCGTGACGCGAAGTTTCGCATACCCTCAAAGTTTCGCCTTGCTTTCTATCTCCCCCCCTCCTCGCGCTCCCGCTTCGCAATCACCTCGTCCATGCCGCGATAGCGCGAATCATCACGAACGATCTCGACTTCCGTATCCTTGTGCAGCGTGAGCGTGATCCAGCTTCGATCCAAAATGTCGCAATAGTCCGATCCCCATTTCCGCACCCCGTCTCCAATGACGAGAAACGTATCGCCATCCTCAACCCCAAGGTTGACCTTCTCACCTTCCGATGTGATCCGAAACGTATCCCCAATTTCGAGTTCGCCCAATTTCACTTAATCGCCTCCGGTAAAAAATCTTCGGAAAATCTGTTGTGCATCCTGGCAGATAAATTCAGAAAATCAAGACCGTAGCGTTTTTCCGCCGTGCAAATTTCCCCCCACACAACGCAGCCAAAACACGCACCCTCTTGCAAATTCTCCTTACTCGGAATTCGACACACAGTACTCAGCACTCTTAACTTCCCCATCCGTATAATGCTGCATCTTTCGTTGGTGTGAGGATCCGCTGAATGCCAGATCTTTTTGACAAAATTGCAACCGATCCCGTGCTTCAGCAAGCACGGCTCAGTCGAGAGCAGGGCTATTACCCGTACTTCAAGCCGCTCTCCGAAACCGAAGGTACGGACGTGGTCGTCGATGGACGCCGACTCATCATGATCGGCTCCAACAACTATCTCGGCCTCACCACGCATCCCAAGGTGCGCCAAGCCGCGATTGACGCCATTAAACAATATGGCACCTCGTGCACAGGCAGCCGCTTCCTGAACGGCACGCTCGAAATGCACAAGGAGCTGGAGCGCCGCCTGGCGAAGTTTCTCGGCAAAGAGTCGGCCATCATCTTCGGCACCGGCTACCAGAGCAACCTCGGTGCCATCACCGCGCTCATGGGCCGCAGCGACATCGCCATCTGCGACAAGGAAGTGCACGCCTGCATCGTCGACGCCGTGCGCATGGCCGGCTGCGAAATGAAACGCTTCCGCCACAACGACATGAACGACCTTGAGCGACTGCTCAAGGAAACCGCCAGCTCTCCGCGCATGGTGCTCCTCGACGGCGTCTACTCCATGGGCGGCGACCTCGCGCCGCTGCCGGAGATCGTCGCGCTCTGCAAACAGTACGGCGCGCGCCTCTTCGTCGACGACGCACACGGCATCGGCGTCATGGGCCAGGGCGGCCGCGGCACGCACTTCCATTTCGACTGCGTCGACGACGTCGACCTCGTCATGGGCACGTTCAGCAAGTCCTTCGCCTCGCTCGGCGGCGTCATCGCCGGCGACGCCGATGTGATGGATTTCATCCAGCACCACGCACGCTCGCTCATCTTCAGCGCGTCCATGCCGCCCGCCAACACAGCCACCGTTCTGGCCTGCCTCGATGTCATCGAGGAAGATCCCAGTTACGTACAACGCGTCCACATGCAGTCCACCAAGGTCCGCGACGGCCTGCGCGCCCTCGGTTTCAACTGCGGCGAAAGCGTCACCCCCATCGTGCCCGTCTTCATCGGCGACGAAATGAAGACGCTCATGATCTGGAAGGCGCTCTACGAATACGGCATCTACGTGAACCCAGTGCTGCCCCCCGGCGTGCCGCCGTCCAAGAGCCTGCTCCGCACCAGCTACATGGCCACCCACACCGACGATCACATCGCAAAGGTGCTCGCTGCCTTCGAAGTCGTCGGCAAGGCCACCGGCCTGATTTAGCGTCAGAGTGGAAAGTCGGAGTCGAGAGAAGCAGGCCCCTCTCGTTCTCATAAAGCTCATAAAAGAAGCTCTTATAGAAAAGAGAAACCCCTCTCCATTCCGGAGAGGGGTCGGGGCGGGGTCGGCGAAACCCAGCGAAATGCCCGCGGCAGGACTTGAACCCACAACACACGCCTTAGGACGGCGCTGTTCTATCCATTTGAACTACGCGGGCGAAAGCAGAATTGTAGCGGATGAAAATTCCCTGCCCCCTGCGGACTGCAGATACATCCGCCGTTTGGGGCGAAATATGACCGTGCGACCGTCGCCCCAGGCTGGGGCAGCGTCGCCCGGGGCTGGCGACTGGTCTCGTGGCGGACCGCGCCGTTGGCGCTATGGCGCGCGCTCACGTTCCGCCGAAAAAGCGCCAACGGCGCGACGCTGCCCTAGCCCAGACCATCGGTCTGGGTGACTCGGTCCGGGTGGCTCGGTCTGGGTGGCTCGGTCCGGGTGACGGACCGCGCCATTTCGTGAAATCTGCCCCCAACGGCGGATGCGCCCGCTGCCTCACTCGCCTACTCTCTTCAACACCCCAGGCACGCGCATCCGCCGCTCCGTCACGAATGAGACGTACAACTGCATCGCGCGTTCGATTTCCATATGTACGTCGCGCGGAATCGACAGCTCATCCAGCGCAGCGTACGGCTGCGTCTGCAGCGCGCGCAACAACAGCAGCCCGCTGTGTGAAAGCATGACGACGTCGCGCGCGTACGCCGCCGCCGGGCGCGTCAACACACCACCAGCCGTCGGCGAAAACGGCGTCGTCTGCACTTCCGAGTCGAGCACATCGACCTCCAGCACTTCGCCTGTCACGACACAGCGCTGCAGCTGCGGCCGATAGCCGCTCAACTGCAACAGACGCAGTTCAACATAGCGCGCCGCCAGCAGCGGATCGCGCACGCTGCACAGCAGCCGCATCGCCTCACACGCCGCATCAAACAGCGCGGCATCTTCGTGTTCCTCCTGCGCAAACTGATCAACCAGCTCACCCACATAATGCGCCAACCCCCCGCGCAGCATGTCTTCGCGCAGCTGCAGATGCGGATCGATCAACTCAGCCTGCGTGATCAGATCGAATGTGCGGCCACGCGCCATAAACAACTGCGTATGCGCAAACAACTCAATATGCCCAGCCTTGCGGCTCGTCATTTTGCGCGCACTCTTCGCCATCACACGCAGCTTGCCGTAGCCCGGCGTCAATATCGTCACCAGCCGGTCCGCTTCGCCAAAATCGACGCGGCGCAAAATAAGTGCTGCGGTGGCATATGTTCGCGGTCGAGGCATGCGGCGATTCTATAATCATCGTCCATGTTCAAAGTCCTCATCCCCGATGATCTGTCACAGGCCGGCCTCGACGTCCTGAATGCCGATACAGGCATGATCGTCGACGTCGTCAAAAAAATGCCTCGCGCCGAGCTGCTTGAAAAGATCGGTGACTACGACGCGCTCATCGTGCGCAGCGAAACCAAGGTCGATGCCGAAGTTATCGCCGCCGGACACAAGCTGCGCGTCATCGGACGCGCCGGCATTGGTGTCGACACGATCGATGTGGATGCGGCGACGCGCCGCGGCGTAATCGTAATGAACACGCCGCAGGCGAATACCACCGCCACCTGCGAACACACGCTCGCCATGATGCTCGCCCTCGCTCGCAACATCCCACAGGCCGACGCATCAATGCGCCGCCTCGAATGGACGCGCAGCAAATTTATGGGCGTACAGCTCGCCGGCAAGACGCTCGGCGTGATCGGCTTCGGCCGCATCGGCACACAGGTTGCTCGCCGCGCACAAGCCTTCGGCATGGAAGTGCTGGCGTTCGATCCGTTCGTCTCCGAGGAACACGCACGCGCCAGCAAGGTGCAGCTCATGTCGCTGGAAGATCTGCTCGCGCAATCGGATTTCGTCACGCTGCATTCGTCGCTCACACAAGGCAGCCGCGGCCTGCTCGATGAAGAACGAATCGCCATGATGAAGCCGGGCGCACGCGTCATCAATGTCGCCCGCGGCGCACTGATCGACCTCGACGCGCTGCACAAAGCGCTTACCTCCGGCAAGCTCGGCGGCGCCGCCATCGACGTCTTTGAAGAGGAACCCCCCGGCGACATCCCGCTCTTCAAACTGCCCAATGTCATCATCACACCGCACCTCGGCGCCAGCACCGTCGAAGCACAGCGCGATGTGTCTATCCAAATGGCCGAACAGGTGCTCGATGCGCTGCATGATCGCGACGTGCGCAATGCCGTCAACTTCCCTCCCATAGACCCGAACGCGCTCCCAGTGGTCAAGCCGTACCTGCAACTTTCGGAAAAGCTCGGCACAATCCTGGCACATCTGATCGAAGGTCGCCTGCAGCGCGTTGAAGTCGAATACCGCGGCGGTGACGTCGCCCCGCACGTCAAACCACTCACCGTCGCATTGCTGCGCGGCCTGCTCGCACCAGTGCTCGGACGAGATGCGGTCAACTACGTGAACGCACCACTCATCGCCAACGAACGCGGCATTCTCGTCACACAGGCGCTTAACCTCACCGCGAATGAGTACACCAACCTCGTCTCGATGCGCGCCACCACAGATCAGGGCGAACACGTCATCGCCGGCACCTGCTTCGATGGCGCCGAACCGCGCATCGTACAGATCGACAGCTTCCGCATCGACGCCGTCCCCGAAGGCGTGGCCGTGCTGATCTCGTCGCGCGACGTGCCCGGCGTAGTCGGCCGCGTCGGCACCATCCTCGGCGCAAATTACGTCAACATCGCCGAATATCGCCTCGGCCGCACCAAGGCCGGCGATCGCGCCATGTCGTTTGTCAACCTCGATAACGCAGTGCCGGAATACGCAATGAAAGCGCTGCGTGATTTGCCCGAAGTCGTCTGGGCAAAACAGATCGCACTATGAATCACACCGCTGCCTCGTACTGGTCGAACAAAACCGTCATCATCACCGGTGGCGCCGGATTCCTCGGTTCACACGTCGTCGATGAACTGCTCACGCACGGCTGTGCACGCGAGCAAATCATCGTGCCGCGCAAAGCTGAATATGATCTCGTTCAGCCAGAAGCAGTGCAGCGGTTATACGCGCATGCAGCAGCACTGCACCGCCCGCTCGTCGTCGTGCATATGGCGGCGACGGTCGGCGGCATCGGCGCAAATCGCGCAAACCCCGGCCTGTTCTTTTACGAGAACATGATGATGGGCGTGCAAATGATCGAAGCAGCCCGTCATCACGATGTGACCAAATTCGTTCAGCTCGGCACCGTGTGCGCATATCCAAAGTTCACACCCGTCCCCTTTCGCGAAGACGATATCTGGAACGGCTACCCCGAAGAGACAAATGCGCCGTACGGCGTAGCGAAAAAAGCGCTGCTCGTACAGCTGCAAAGTTATCGCGCACAGTACGGGCTGCATGGCATCTATTTGCTGCCGACGAATCTGTACGGCCCGCGCGACAACTTCGATCCGCGCTCGTCGCACGTGATTCCCGCACTGATCCGCAAATGCGTCGATGCCGTCAACTCCGGCGCCGATCACATCGACGTCTGGGGCAGCGGCAGCGCCAGCCGCGAATTCCTGCACGTGCACGACGCCGCCCGAGCCATCGTGCTGGCGAGCGAACTCTACGACGGCAACGAACCGGTCAACATCGGTGCACACCACGAAGTCACCATCCGCGAACTCGTTCCGATGATCGCTACGCTGTGCGGCTTCAACGGTGAAATTCGCTGGGATGCGACGAAACCCGACGGCCAGCCGCGCCGCTGCCTCGACACATCGCGCGCACGTGAGCTGTTTGGCTTCATCGCAGAGAAGAACCTGCACGATGGACTACGCGAAACAATCGCACACTACCGCACACTGAGGAGTGACTAAACCCGAGTAAGTCCGCAAATCACGGCATCATCCGCCGCCCTACAAGCGGCGGATGATGCCGTGATTTGTAGGTTTCTCTCTACTTGAGTTTAGCCACTCCCACACACTGCAGAAAAATTCTGCGTAGGGTACCCTTCAAAAAATGTTCGCTCGATTCCCTGCATTTCGCTCACGGGATTTTCGCCTGTTCTGGTTCGGTCAGTTCGTCTCACTCATCGGCACGTGGATGCAGAACACGGTGCAGCCTTACGTCGCCTATCACCTTACCGGCCAGCCGTTCTATCTCGGCCTGATCGGATTCGCCGGCACGATTCCTACGCTCTTCCTCACGCTGCCAGCCGGCGTGTTGCTCGAACACCTGAACAAGCGCCACGTCGTCATCGCAATGCAGGCGCTCATGGCGGTGCAGGCACTCGTCCTCGCCGCACTCGCACTCACCGGCGTGCTGCAGATCTGGCACATGCTCGCACTCGCCCTCGTGCTCGGCGCCGCCAACGCCGTCGAAATCACCGCACGTCAGGCCATGATTCCCGACCTCGTGGAAAACGGCCATCTACCCAATGCGCTCGCGCTCAACGCCGCCGGCTTCAACCTCGCGCGCGTCGCCGGCCCCGTCCTCGCCGCACCTTTTCTCCTGCTCGTCCAGAACGGAGGCGAAGGCTGGGCCTTCCTCGCCAACGGGCTCAGCTACCTCATCGTCATCGCCAGCCTGTTCATGCTGCACACGCGACCAGACGCCAACGCAGTTCACCCAAAAGCGAATCACGTGCGCGCTTTTCTCGACGGGCAGCAGTTCATCCGCAAATCTGATCTGGTCTCGCTGCTCATCCTGCTCTCCGCCGTCGTCGGCTTTTTCGGATTCACCGCCGCACAGCAAATTCCAGTCTTCGCACGCGATGTGCTCTCTTCACCCGGTGAAGCCGAAGCGCTCGTCGCTTCGCGCAACAGCGCACTCGTCTTCGCACTCGGTGTCGGTGCACTAGTCTCGTCAGTCATGCTTTCGCTGTTCTCAAACGTCCGACGCAAAGGCATACTCATGAGCATCGGACATTTCGTGTTCGGTGCATCGATCGTGCTCGCCGGCCTCAGCCGCAGCTTCCCCCTCACACTCGTCGCCTTTGTATACATCGGCTGGGGACAGGTCACCGCGCTTAATCTGACGAACCAGATCATCCAGATCGTCGTACCATCATCGCTGCGCGCGCGCGTGTTCAGCACGTATCTCTGGGCACTGCAGGGCGCCACGCCGTTCGGCTCGCTGCTGATGGGCTGGATCGCACAAAAATATGGCGCACCTACCTCGGCGCTCATCGCCGGCGCAGTGTGCTTCATCACACCGCTCATCATTCATCTGCGCACGTCTTCGCTGCGCGACTTCGTAGATGGCTAACACTGCCGGCCGTTTTCCCATCGCGCGTCCTTGGAAAAATTAACTGGCCTGAGCAGTTATCTCTCTTCAGTTATTCGTCGCTCGTCACGCGATTGTCAATCTCGTCAACAATCTCACCGTCGGCCACAAGCACGGCGCGCGTCACACGCTGCGCAAAATCGTTGTCGTGCGTCACCATCAGGATCGTCTTGCCACCAGCTACGAGCCGATGAAAAAGTTCGAACACGTCGGTGGCAGTGCGCGAATCGAGATTGCCCGTCGGCTCGTCAGCGACGAGGATCGGCGGGTCGTTCGCCAACGCACGTGCGATCGCGGCCCGCTGCTGCTGCCCACCCGAACATGCCGCCGGCATCTTGTGCGCGTCCGACTCCATACCAACTTGTTTAAGCAAATGCATCCCGCGCTCGACGCGTTCACGCGATGAGTACATGTTGCAAAAATCCATCGGCAACATCACGTTCTCCAGCAGCGTCAACGTCGGCAACAGCTGGAAGAACTGAAAAATCACACCGAGATGTCGCCCGCGCCACATCGCCATTCGGTTCTCACTCAGCGTATGCACGGCGGTGTCACCAACCAGCACTTGCCCCGAAGTCGGCCGATCAATGCCGGTGATCATATTGATCAGCGTGCTCTTGCCGCTGCCGCTCTTGCCGATGATGGCGACGAACTCATGCGTGTGCACGCTGAGGCTTACCCCCTTGAGCGCGCGAAACACTCCCGCACCCGTGCGGTACTCCTTCACCACATCGCGCAGCTCGATCAGGTTTTCGTTTCCATGTGCAAACGCACTCGCACTCGCGGGCGCACTCGCACTCGCGGGCGCACTCGCACTCGCGGGCGCAGCCTTCGCACGATCACGTCGCTGCAAAAATCCGAACATGCTCGCATCATCGCGCAGCAAAATGATTTCCAGCAAAGAAAATAACGTACGCAATTTTTTCGCGCAGGTTTCGCACGGATTTCACAGCAAGGCTCTGCTATCGCACACAGGCGCGCAGGCGCTCAGCAGCCTGTTCGGCCGTGAGATCACGCTGCGGCTGCGCCAGCATTTCATAGCCGACCATGAATTTTTTCACCGCAGCGCTGCGCAGCAGTGGCGGATAGAAATGCAGATGCATGTGCCATTCGTCGTGCGCCTCACCATCGTACGGCGCCTGATGTACGCCCATCGTGTACGGAAAGCTCACATCAAACACGCGGTCGTACGCGGATGTCAGATGCGCCATCGCATCCGCGAGGCCATCACAGCCGGACGCATCGAGCTCGACAATGCGGCGCACTGCATGCTTCGGCAGGATCATCGTTTCGAACGGCCACACCGCCCAGAACGGGACGAGCGCGACGAAGTGATCGTTCTCATACAGCACACGTGAACGATCACTCAACTCATGCGCAAGGTATTCCTGCAGCAGGCCGCGATGCGCAAGTTGTCCGCACGTTTCCTTTTCAACTTCGGTCGGCACATGTGCCGTCGCCCACAACTGACCATGCGGATGCGGATTGCTGCAGCCCATGACCTCGCCCTTATTCTCAAAAAGCTGCACGTACGAAATGTCCGGCCGCGCACCGAGCTCAGTGCACTGCTCGACCCACGCATCAATCACCCCTCGAATTTCTTCCGCCGGCAAATCCGCCAGCGTGAGATCGTGGCGCGGCGAAAAGCAAATCACGCGGCACACACCCGTCTCCTGCTGCGCACGAAGAAACACGGGCTCGATCACTTCATCCTGCTTGCCGACGGCATCGGTCAGCAGCGCAGGGAAATCGTTTTCAAACACGTATACGCCGGTGTAACTCGGATTCGTCACGCCATTCACACGCGTGTTGCCGGCGCACAAATAACATTTTGGATCGTGCGCCGGGCGAATCGCAGACGCAGGCTTTTCAACTGCACCCTGCCAGGGCCGTGTGGCGCGCTGCGGAGAAACAAGAATCCATTCCTGCGTAAGCGGATTAAAACGTCGATGCGGTTTTGCCAAGTCCATAGTGATGCGAGAAATTCTAGTTCCGAGTTCCGAGTTCTGAGTCCCAAGTAAAAATCTCAAGGTGCGCTGAAGAGGCTCAAAACTCTTCTCGCTCGAAACGGCCACACGTCCGGTGCTGGAGGCGAATATTGCTGCGCAGCGCCGTTGCCAGGGCCGCCCTTGCAGGGCAAGCCCTGACTGGCTGAAATAAAGTTCGCGCCTTCGGCGCGGCGCGCGCGCCGCTTAGCATGTGTTTCGCGCAGGTGTTCAGCGCCAACGGCGCGACGCAGCCCCAGCTCAGACCATCGGTCTGGGTGACGTCCCACGTCGTGGAGTGAAATCTGCCCCAAACGGCGGATGCCCCCTTCAACACGGGGGTGCACTCTTTCTGTGCGTATAATTATGGAAATTTCGCGATATTAGCGACGCAGCTCAGGATTCGGAAATCCCACCAGCCAAACTGGATCGAGCGCGAATCTTTTTGATTTTGCCGCGCCGGGGTCCGCCTGATATTTCGCTTCGATTTCGCAACAAAAATTCTGTTTCTATTGATCGATTCCCATGCCTATTAAGACTATCAAAAAAACTGCGCCCGTAAAAGCACCCAAAGTGGTCGCGGCCGCAAAGACGAAGACGAAGACGAAGGCGAAGGCAAGTGCCAGCCCTGTTGCGCGAGCGCGCCGAAGTTCGTCAAAAGTTGCAAAGACTGCAGCGATCGAAAAAACGCCCGTCATCTCCGCAGCATCCGAAACCGCCCAGATCTGGACGCGGGTCGATCTGCACATGCATACGCCCGGCTCGCACGACTACGAGCAGCCGGAGAAGACGTATCTCGACATCCTGCGCCAGGCCGAACGTCGCGGCCTCAGCATGATCGCCTTCACTGATCACAACACCATCAATGGCTATCGCAATATGGTGCGCGAGATTGAGATGCTCGCACAGATGGAAGCGTCACAACGCATTCGGCCGGACGAGATGTCGCGGCTGGCGGAATACCGCCGCCTGCTCAAGAAAATCGTCGTGCTGCCCGGCTTCGAATTTACTGCCACGTTCGGCTTTCACATCCTGGGCATGTTCCCACCTGACAAGCCGCTGCGCGACATCGAGTACGTGCTGATGCAGCTGCGCGTGCCAGGTGAAGTGCTGGACCACGGCCTCACCGAAGCCGGGGCAACCAGTGATGTGCTGACTGCATATCAGCTCATCGACCAGGCCGGCGGCATCGCCATCGCCGCGCACGCGAATTCGTCCAGCGGTGTGGCCATGCGCAACATGAATCTGGGTGGCCAAACGCGCATTGCCTTCACCCAGGATTCGCATCTGTCCGCCATCGAATTCACTGACCTGGACAAGGGTCCGCGTCGTTCAAGCGCATTCCTGTTCAGCGGCGTCAAGGTCGAGTATCCGCGCCGCATGTTCGCCATTCAGGGTAGTGATGCACACCGCGTCGTCGGTGATCCCTCGAATCCGAAGCGCCTCGGCATCGGCGACCGCACCACCGAAATGCAGCTCGGCGGCGAAGTCAGCTTCCAAAACCTGCAAAAGCTCTTCAAGAGCGAAGAGTTCGATCGTGTGCGGCCGACCTTTGAGCAGCTCGACCTGCCACCGGATCGCAGCGATCTGCATAGCGCGCGCGACGCCGGAGCGTCGGCGAACATTGCGTTTCATCCTGCGCTGCCCAAAAAGACGGATCGCTTTCAGCCCGTGGTCGCCGATGCATGCGCAATGGCGAACGGCGACGGCGGCGTGATTTACATTGGCTGCGGCGACAAGATGGCCAAGAAGACCACTGGCGTCAGCGATGCGCGCAAGGCTGTCATTGAGCTGATCGAAGCGCTGAGCGCAATCCAGCCGCCAGTAGTGACGGCGATTACCGAAGCAGAGCTTGATGGAAAGTCGCTGCTGCGCGTGCAGGTGACGGCCGGCAAGAGCGCACCGTATGTCGTCGGCGAACGCGAGTTCTATGTGCGCAAGGGCGCAGAGACGACGATAGCCACACGCAATGAAATCGTCACGATGGTGACGCGCGCCATCGAAGCTGCGCGCACACCAGTCGCCGCGCCGGTGCACAGTCATCGTCAGCAACCCCGCCGCGATGGACATTCACAGCAATCTCGCCGCGAGGAACAGCCCCGCCGCGAGGAACAGCCCCGCCGCGAGGAACAGCCCCGCCGCGAGGAACAGCCCCGCCGCGAGGAACAGCCCCGCCGCGAGGAACAGCCCCGCCGCGAAGAGCAGCCCCGCCGCGAGGAACAGCCCCGCCGCGAAGAGCAGCCCCGCCGCGAGGAGCAGCCCCGCCGCGAGGAGCAGCCCCGCCAGCCGCAGCAGCGCATGCCACAGCGTCCGCTGCAGCCGCGACGTGACGGACAGCAGCCACGACGCGAAGAGCAGCAGCCGCGACGTGAAGAACAGCAGCCGCGCGGCGAACAGCAGCCGTCAAGCAACGTGGGTTCGCTGCAGCTGCCGCGCTCGCTGCAGGGTGCGGCGCTGGCCGGAATGCGCAACATGGGACGCAAGGAAGAGTCGCGCATCCCGGAAACACCCGTCGAGCCGGCGCCCGCAGGCGCCCCGCGCACAGGCGTGCAGGTGCTCAGCATGGAAGAACGCAGCGGGGCGATCTACTTCACCGTGCGCGATCTGCGCAACAACCTGATCGTACGCAACGTCACGATGAAGAGCGCGCGTGATCTGTGGCACTACGCCATTTCACAGTACGCCGATCAGCCGGGCGGCCCTTACGAAATCGACTGGCGCGGCAACCGCTCAGTCCTTGCTGGCGGCGTGCGCGCAGGAAAGACGCGCTACGACCTGGCAATGCGCGATGAGAAGGGAGCCACGTTCGTGTTCTATGGCGTAATGCAGGAAGGACTTGACGAGGGGTGGAAAACGCTCATCGCCGAATACGATGCAACGCATGTAGGAGATGAACCGGCTGATTCGGATAACAGATAGACCGACAGAGTAGACCGTCAGAGCAAAGGTAACTGCCAAGTCATCCGGTTTTTCGACGCGAAACACGCGATTCATTTCCCCACAGGGGGGAAAGAAATCACGTGTTTCGCAGGAAATACTGGCTTTTACTCTGGCTCTCCTCTCTCTCCCATCCCCGCTGTGCGCGCCACCGCCTGCTCCCGGCGCCACTTCGCAATCAGCGCATGATTGCCGTTGAGCAAAACGTCCGGCACTTTCCAGCCACGAAAATCCGCCGGCCGAGTGTAATGCGGATACTCGAGCAGCCCCATCGCGTGAGACTCCTCCTCTGGCACGCCCGGGGGCAATGTGCCCGGCAGCAGGCGCGCCACCGCGTCCACAATGACCATTGCCGGCAGCTCACCGCCCGTCAGCACGAAATCGCCGATGCTGATCTCATCCGTACAGAGATGCTCACGCACGCGTTCGTCGACGCCTTCATAGTGGCCACAGATCAGCGCGATGCGGGGATGCGCAGATAGCTCGCGCGCGACGGAGTGCGTGAAGCGCCGGCCAGCTGCAGACATCAAAATCACCGGCATCCCAGCCCGCTGTTCCGGAGTTTCGCCGAGCACACTCTCCACCGCACGAAAGATCGGCTCGGGCTTCATTACCATGCCCGTGCCGCCGCCGAATGGATAGTCATCGGTAATGTGATGTTTATCAGTTGTGTAATCGCGCACATTATGTGTGCGCATTTCCAGCACACCCGCATCCATCGCGCGGCGCACAATGCTCACTGCAAATGGGCTTTCGAACATGCCCGGAAAAAGGGTGAAGACGTCGAAACGCATCGGTTACGCTTTCTTCTTCCCGGCAGGCTGTTTTTTATCCGCTTCAGCCTGCGCCTTGTTCAGACGCTGCATGATGTCCAACGGGTGACTAATCGCAGCGGGAATCAGCCGAATCTCGATGCCCGGCGCGATTTCGATGCGCGCAAGATCTTTGTCGAGATCAAGATGCGTCAGCTTGCCGACCATACCGCCGACAGTAACAACCTGCTCACCAATCTTGAGATTTTTAATGATGTCCTCCTGTGTGCTGCGCGCACGGCGCTGTGGCAGCGCCACCAAAACCCAAAACAACAGGAAAACAAGCGCGATCACAGTCAGCAAAACAACGGGAATCAGACCATCCATAGCTGCGCATTATCCATCCCGCGGCGTACAATCTCGCGCGATGCAGAGTGATGTCACCATGAGGCTCGTTCTCGGCTTAATCATCAGCAGCGCCATCGGTGTAGCAGCGTTTCGTCGCGCATCGTTATCGCGCAGCGGCGCATTCGGCGCTGTACTCATCGGTACGCCACTCTTCGGATTCGGCGGCTGGATTGCGGGCGTTTTGCTCATGACGTTTTTTATATCGTCATCGGCGCTTAGCCACTACAAAGCGCAATCGCGCAGCAAGCGCGACGCGGCGCGTTTTTTCGACAAGGGGGGCCGGCGTGATCTGGGACAGGCACTTGCAAATGGTGGAGCAGCCGCGTTCTGCGCTGTGGCATTCGGACTGAGTGACTCGCCGAGTGCACAACATGCATGGCAGGCGGCGATGCTCGGCGCACTGGCGGCCGCCACCGCAGACACATGGGCGACGGAACTGGGCGTGCTCAGCCAGCACCCTCCGGTGCTGATCACGACACTTCAACCAGCCACACCAGGTCGCAGCGGCGCGGTCAGCGGCGCCGGGTTGGTAGCGGCATGCGCCGGTGCCACACTGATCGCCGTTGTGTTCAGTGTGCTCAATACGCTTAATCCCGCGATGCTTACTCCCGCGCTCGGCACATTCGCCCCGTCGGCGCCCATTCGCACCGCCATCGCCGTTATCATCGGCGGCGCAGCAGGAAGCGTTTTCGACAGCCTGCTCGGTGCGACTGTGCAGGCGCAGTACTACAACGCACATCTCACAAAACCGACTGAAAAATCGTGCGATGAAAATGGCATTCCACACGCGCTCATCAGCGGCTGGCGCTGGATGAACAACGATCTGGTCAATTTTCTCGCATCCATCGCCGGAGCCGGCATCACCGTTCTGATCGCCTCCATAGGTTAGCTCACACGCACGCGCAGAGATTATTTTTACCTACTATGGCCATCATCACACCCGAATGGGTTCGTCACGCCGTTTTTTATCAGATCTTTCCAGATCGCTTCGCCACATCAAATCGCGTACCAAAACCGTCGAACCTTGAACCCTGGCTGAGTAAACCCACCACATACGGCTACAAGGGCGGCGACCTGCTGGGCGTGGTCGAGAAGCTCCATTATCTGAAAGACCTCGGCATCAACGCGCTGTACTTGAATCCAATTTTCAGCAGCACGGCGAACCACAGATATCACACGTTCGATTACTTCGCTGTCGATCCGATCCTCGGCGGCGACGTGGCCTTCGATCTATTGCTAAAGCGTGCCCATAAACTCGACATGCGCGTGGTGATCGACGGCGTGTTCAACCATGCATCGCGCGGTTTTTACCAGTTCAACCATGCACTCGAAAACGGTGCTGCATCGCCATACCTGGACTGGTTTCATTTCCACAGCTTTCCCGTACACGCTTACGAGGGCGCGCCGCGCTACGACGCCTGGTGGGATATTCCTGCGCTGCCGAAATTCAACACAAAGACGCAAGCTGTGCGCGAATTCATCTGGAACGTAGCGAAATACTGGATCGAGCGCGGTGCCGATGGCTGGCGCCTCGATGTTCCAGCCGAGATCGACGACGATTCGTTCTGGCAGGAATTTCGACGCCGCGTAAAAAGCGCCAACCCCGACGCATACATCGTCGGCGAAATCTGGCACGAAGCCGATCGCTGGCTGGCGGGTGACCAGTTCGACGCAGTGATGAATTACGTGTTCACCAAAGCCGCCGTCGGATTCTTTACACAGGGCCACTTCGATCATCATCTGACCGCCAACGTCGGCTACGGCGTGCCGCACAAGATGGATGCGCCAGGCTTTGCCTACAGCCTCAACACAATGCTCGGCCGCTACGCCAAAGCCGTCAATGACGTGCAGCTGAACCTGCTTGAAAGCCATGACACTGCGCGCTTTCTCTCGATCGCTCGCGGCGACATCACAGCGCTGCGGCTGGCGATTTTCTGCATGCTCACGATCCCCGGTGCACCGTGCATCTATTACGGCACGGAAGTTGGTATGTCCGGCGGCGTCGATCCGGAATGCCGCTCCAGCTTCAACTGGGACGAAGCCACATGGGACCTCAGACTGCGCAATCAGATTCGCAGCTATGTTCGCATGCGCCACAAACACCGCGCGCTGCGTGACGGCGATTTTCATGTACTCTTCGCCGAAGAATCGATCATCGTCTACGCCCGCTGCTACGAGAACGAATACGCCGTCGTCGTAATCAACGCCGGCGACACACCGGCTGATATCACCATTCACACAAGTGGGCGTGTGCCGAACGGCGTGCATTTTCGCAGCGCACTTGGCCGCCGCAAAAGCATAACTGCGACCAATGGCATTTTCTCAATGCTGCACATCCCAGCGCGTGACTCGCTGGTCTTCCTAAGCAAAGAACACAGCATCATCAGGTGACCCATGGCCGAACTCGACAAAGTGCAACTTGAGCAAACCATCGATCGCGTACGTGAAGCGCTCGACCGTGATGACATGCAGGGCGCAATTCAGTTGCTCGATCAGATGAAGCGCACCGAAGATCGCGTTGAAGTTTTCGACGAGCTTGATGTCGAGGATCAAGCCGAAATTCTGCCGCGGCTCGATCCTGAAGATGCCGCTGACATTCTGGCCGAGCTCGACGAGGAGGATCAGGCCGATATCGCCGAGCGCGTGAGCGACACTTCGCTCTCCGACATCCTCGACGAGATGGAGCCCGACGACGCCGCCGACGTTATCGGCGATCTGCCCGAAGAACGCCAGGAGCGCGTGCTCTCACAGATGGAAGAGGGCGACGAAATTCGCCCGTTGCTGATCCACCCCGAAGACTCGGCGGGCGGCATCATGACGACGAGCTTCATGACGCTGCGCCCGCTAATGACGGCCGAAGACGCCATCCACACGCTGCGCAGCTGGCATCCCGGCGACGAAATGCCGTATTACCTCTTCGTCGTCGATCGCGATCGACGGCTCGTTGGCGTCGTTTCGCTGCGCATGCTCATCACCGCCGCACCAGACACACTTATCGGCAGCCTGATGAACACCGACGTGATCTCGGTGCCAGTCGGCACCGATCAGGAGGAATGCGCGCGCCTGCTCAAGAAATATGGCTTTCTCGCCCTGCCCGTCGTCGATGGCGAGTCACGGCTAATGGGCGTCATCACGGTCGATGACCTGGTCGACGTGATCGAAGAAGAAGCAGCGCAGGATGCATTCCGCCTTGCCGGCGTCTCCGAAGAAGAAAGCGTGTGGAGCCCGATCTCCACTTCGCTCAAACGTCGCGTGCCGTGGCTGGCAGTGAATCTGGGGACTGCGTTTCTTGCAGCTTGGGTGTTCGGCTTGTTTGAATCGACCAACGCACAGCTGGCGTGGTTCGCCGCACTACCAAGCATCGTCGCCGGCCAGGGCGGCAACGCCGCGACGCAACGCATCACCATCCTCGTGCGCGGCCTCGCTACCGGCGAAGTTGATCTGAACGATGCGTGGCAGGTCATCGCCAAGGAAATCTGGATCGGTCTGCTGCAGGGACTGCTGCTGGCGCTGCTCGTCGGCGGCGGCATTGCGCTGTGGAAAGGCAACATCGTCGCAGGTCTCGTCATCGCAACTGCGATGGTCGGCAACATGGTTATCGCCGGCATCGCCGGCACGGGCATTCCTTTTCTCTTGAAAAAAATCAAGCTCGATCCAGCACTCGCATCCGCCGTCATCGTCACCACATTCACAGATTGCTGCGGATTCTTTTTCTCGTGGGGCCTTGCTACTGCGCTGCTTAATTTTCTGCGTTGATGCAGAAGATGGATTCGTAAAAGTGTTCCTACCAGGCTAGCCGATTTTCCAACGCGAAACATGCGCGTGTACATTCATTTCCTACGCAGTCGTCTTCTGCGCACCATCATCACAGCCGGCGTCACGCTTGCCACAGCAGTGACAAGCGCTCGTTGATGGCAACGCGATCCGGCAGACGTCACCACCACAATCAACACGGCCATCGATGGAGCGACGACATCGCTGCAGTTCGTGCCGACACAAAGCGGCCTGCACGCCGTCGATGTTGAATTCGTCGGAAAGGTAACCACTCAGGCCCAAATTAGTATTTCGCGTTGGAAATCTGGCTGGCCTGAGTAGTTACTCGGAAAGACAAACGCCAGCGCCATGGCGCAGCATCTTCGCGACAGCGACGGCGACGGCGACGGCTGCGGCGACGGCGACGGCGGTGTTCGTCATCACGATCGCGGTCGTCATTGCAATCGTCATCGCGGTCGTACGTATGCGCCATCGGCGCTGAGGTTCATCCCACTGTATGCCGAATCAGCGCAGCAAATGCATCGACGTCTTCGACCGTCGTATCAAATGACATCATCCAGCGCACTTCATTCAGCGCTTCTTCCCAAACGTAGAAGAAGTGCTGCGCCTGCAGCGCTGCGATGTGCTGTCTGGGAATCACCGCGAAAACGGCGTTCGCCTGTACCGGCTGCGTGATGCGCACCTGCGGCACATCAGCAAGAGCCGCAGCAAGGCGCCGCGCCATGGCATTCGCGTGCGCAGCATTGCGGCGCCACAAATTATCCGTAAGCAGCGCTTCAAACTGCACGGCGATGAAACGCATTTTCGAAGCAAGCTGCATCGACTGCTTGCGAATGAATTTGAAGCGCTGCGCGAGTTCAGGTCGAAAGAAGACCACCGCCTCACCACCCATCAGGCCATTTTTCGTGCCACCGAAGCTGAGCACGTCGACGCCACATTCAGTCGTGATATCGCGCAAATTCAGGCCGAGGCTCGCAGCAGCATTGCTGATGCGCGCGCCATCCATGTGCAGCGCCATACCGTGCCGATGCGCACACACCGCGATCGCACGTATTTCATCGGGCATATAAACGGTGCCCAGCTCAGTCGACTGCGTGATTGAGACAACCGAAGGCTGCGCATGATGTTGATCACCGATACCATACACGTGCGCATCGATCAGCGCTGGCGTGAGCTTGCCATCGGGCGTGGCAATGTCGATCAACTTGCCCCCTGTGAAGCGCTCCGGCGCCGCACATTCATCGACATTGATATGCGCCGTCTTCGTACAAATCACCGCGCCATAACTCGGCATAAGCGATTGCAGCACGGTCACGTTTGCACCTGTGCCGTTGAAGACGAAATGGATTTCGGCTTCTTGGCCCAGGTGTGCACGAATGCACTCGACCGCGCGCGCAGTGTAAATGTCATCACCGTAGCCGCGCACGTGGCCGACGTTTGCGTCGGTCAGCGCACGCATCACATCGGGATGCACGCCGGAATTGTTGTCGCTTGCAAAACTGTGTCTGTTCATGGTCACGCAGAAGATTGTAAAAGCGGATGGGGGACCGCCGACGGACGATGGACGGCAGACGACGGTCCTCCGTCCGCGGTCCCCCATCCGTATATCATTCGCTCTCATGGCTGTTCGCGAACGAAACCAATACCTCGACATGATCGTCGAACTGGTGCGTGAGCACCTGTTCGAAAGCCTTGCAGACGATGAGCTGTGTAAAGACATCTGTGCCGTCGTCGCGATTAATCTGCGCAAAACGCACGAGGACAACGAAAATAGCGCACGCGCCTGGGACAAGAAGCACTTCCACGTCAAAGCCGATGAATTGCGCCGCGACGGCGCGTGGGCGCTGCCAATGAGTCAGGTCGCTCAGTCACTCGCCTATGCCGGCCGCGCATTTTCCGGCGACGACGCCGAACAGCTGCTCGGTATGCTGCCGGAGGATCTCGAAATGCCGAAGCGCAGGCGCTTCAAGGATCTCGAAATACTGCGCGGCGCAGCAGCGGCGGCGAAAAAAACGGTGCTGAAGAAATAACCAGCGCAACGTGCCACTTGTGACGTTTCATCCATTGACTATCCCAAATCGCCTCGTCCCTCCTCACTTCAGAAAGGGACGACGCGATTCGGGAGGATGACAAGACAAGGAAGCAAGACGCATTAACGCTCGAGCAACAGTTGCTGGTCAATTCTGTGAATCGCTAACGCTCACGCAAATGCAGCGCCGCTGCAGGCAGCAGCAGCAGCATTTCGAGCAGGTTCCAGTAAAAGTGCAGATCGAGGCGCGTCGCCGTGGTCAGCCCGGGCAGGCTGCACAAAAAAGTACCCTGCGTCCATGCGCTGCGCGCCAGCCAGCCGTCACGGCCGAAAATGCCCGGCAGCCCCTGTGCCGTCACGTTCGTCACGCCCAGTGCGCGCAGTTCCGACAGCACCAGCAGCTGCCGCGCAAATGTATAGCTGTGCTCCACTGCGTGTACCGCCGCCACAGCCAGCAGCACGAGCATCAGCGGATTGCGCGCGCCGCCGCGCACCAGCAGTGCCACTACGATCAACACAGACCAGTTCCACACAAAATGCACGATCTCGGCATTCGCCGGCGACAACAAGCCGACTGATTGACGAACCGTCCAGAACAGCATGTGGTACTGCACCCACTGTGCAATGTGCTCGATTGTGTGAAATCCCTGCACCGTCAGCAATGCACCAAGCAGCATCGCAACGGCGCCGAAGCGATACGCATCAGCGCGCCATTTTGCAATACCCACCGGCAGCAGGCCCACCAACACAAGCAGCACCCCCACCCACAACGGGAAACGGCCGAGTCGTACACAGATCGCCGCCGCGATGAAACTCGCAATCAATGCACCGAGCACATGCCTGCGATATTCGCGCGGATCAAGCACTGTCAACAGCGCGCGCCAGCCACTCAGATCAAACCGCCATGCGTTGCGGCTCCGACGTCTTTCGATTTTCATTGCCGTCATCAGCGATCCTCCCGCACCACGTGCACAAATTCGCCCACCTGCACATCATGCACTTGTGAACGCGCACCATCCGGCCAAATCACATCCAGCCCCTCGATCGTCACACCTCGTGCAATTCCGAAATGCACCTGTGGCGCATCACCAGACAAATAGCCGCTCATCACGCGCACATCACGCCGCAGCACACCCCGCGATGTGCGCAACTCCAACTGTGCGCCGACCGCGCGCGTGTTCTGCGCACTGCGCCAGCGCAGGTCGACGAGGAGACCATTTCCGCCACAAAGCCGATTTTCAAACAACCGCGCCGAACCGCGCAGATTGTTAATCACAATATCCAAATCGCCGTCGCCGTCGATATCGACCGGCAACATGCCACGGCCGCTCGCAGTGGAATTCAGCCCCCATTTCGGCGCGAGTGTGAAACGCCCGTCCGCATCACCGCGCAACGCACGATTTTCCTCAATGAGCGCACCATCAGGCAAATGGCCGAATAAATCGAGCGCGACCATGCCATTCACCACATACAAGTCCTGCAGACCATCGTTGTCAAAATCACCGAAGCGGCCGGACCAACTCCATCCGGTCGCATCCACACCGCGGCGCGCAGCTTCGTTGTGCCACACGCCGTCGTCATCCCGCAGCTGCATGACGTTGGCTGGCAGCTGCACATCGCCGGCGGTGAGTTTTTGCGCCGTCACGGACATCATCGGCACCCAGCGCGCCAAATTTTGTGGCGAGGTGTCGTACGGGTTCATATCAGTCGTGAACAGAGCCGCACCCCCTGCAGCGCCGAGATCGGCCCAGTCGATGCTCATTGTGCTGTGCGAAGTAACGGCAAAGAAATCGCCGCGCGGCTGCCAGCCCTCGTTCGTGCGCAGCCAGATCTGGTCGTGCTGGTCGAAGTCATTGCCGATCCAGATGTCGCGCCGCCCATCAGCATCGAGGTCGATGAGTGCAATTGCGAGCGCCTGCGTGGACGCAGAATCAGCAAGGCGCTGTACCAGATAACCTGTGGCGGTGCGCTGATAGTAAAACGCGCCACCGCGCGCGTCCTGCTCCTGTGAGCTGTAGGCTTCACGCTCCAGCTCAGCCTGATATGACGCCGCCACAATATCAAGTGCACCGTCGCCATTCAGATCAGCGAAAGCGATTGTGTAGGCGATCAGATGATTCGGCAGCAGCAGGTCGCGCACAAAGCGCCGATCGCCCAGATTGCGCAACAGCATCGGCGCAGCATTGCGCCGCGTCAGCACTACATCGAGCCGCCCATCTGCATCGACGTCGATGATGGCGGCGGCGCGCGTGTTTGGAACAGACAAGCGCATGTCAGTGAAGTCGGGCGCGCCAGGCGACACGGTCGCGTTCCAAAGAATCTCGCTGTCGTTGTCGACGCTGGCGAACACAAGGTCGATGCGGCCGTCATCGTCGAGGTCACCGGCAGCGACGCCGGCGCCGTTGGCGAGATAGGTGCGCATTTCGCGAATGCGCACACCCGTCGAGAAGGGCAGCGCGTGTTCAACGAAGGAACTGCGGCAAGGTGCCGCAGCAGCAAGCGCTGCATGCGTCGACTGCGCCGATGCGCGTATGCTCAACGCAACCGGCGCCGAAACTACGGCGGCGGATGTGCACGCCGTCGCCGTTATTGCGATGCAAAGCAGAAGCGCAACACGTCGCCCCATGTTTTTCGGCTCTTTCCCTCTTCGACAAAGCACGCTGATTGGCACCAGCGTGCTTCGCCAAAGCGATCAGCCCTTCATACCAGTCGTGGTGATGCCCTCGATAAAGCGACGCTGCGCAAGGAAGTAAGCGATGATGATCGGCACCGTGATGATCGTGCTCACCGCCATCAGGTACGGATACACGAGCGCCGTGGTGCCGGTCTCGCCGGTCATGCGGCGCAGGATGCCGATGCCAAGCGCCAGCGGGAAGAGATCTTCCTTGTTGATGTAGAGCAGCGGACCGAGGTAGTCGTTCCACGCACCAAGGAACTGGAACAATGCCACGACGATGAGCGCCGGCCGCGCCAGTGGCAGCACGATGCGAAACAGAATTCCAATCTCACCGGCGCCATCGATGCGCGCCGCATCCGAGAGCTCTTCAGGGATCGTCAGAAAAAACTGACGCAGCATGAAGATGAACCAGGGACTGCCAAAGATTCCCGGGATTACCAGCGGCATGTACGAGTTCAGCCAGCCCAGCGTCTTGAACGTAATAAACAGCGGAACCATGACGACCTGGAACGGAATCATGATCGTCGCCAGGCAGAGCCCGAACAACAGATCACGGCCATGCCAGCGCAGACGAGAGAAGCCATACGCCACCACAGCCGACGACAACGTCACCAGGATCGTTGACGGGATCGCATAGCGCACGATCGAGTTGGCGGCGAATTTTGTAAAGTTGAACTTCGTCCAGCCATTGATGAAATTTTCCGGGTGCATCGGGCTCGGCAACCAGATCGGCGGCACCGTATAGATCTGCGGATCGTCCTTCAGCGCAGACGAAATCATCCACAGAAATGGTACGAAGAAACTGAATGCAAGTCCAATCAGCAGCGTGTACTTCACCACTTCGATCAGCACACCCACCGCAGAAGTCCGTGCATGGCGCACAGGTTTTGCAATCGCCACATTCACTTCTCACCTCCGTAATAAACCCAGCGCGCGGACGTGCGGAACATGATCACGGTGAACACCACAATCACAATAAACAGCAGCCACGCCAACGCCGACGCTTTGCCCATACGCAGATACGTGAATGCATTGCGATACATGAACATGGTGTACATCTCGGCTGATTTGCTCGGGCCGCCATTGCCGAACAACAGCCACGGCATCGTGAAATTCTGAAAGCCCGCGATAAAGGCAATCACCGTGTTGTAGAGAATCGCCGGCGTGCAAATCGGCAGCGTGATGTTCCAGAATTTCTGCCACGCATTCGCGCCATCGACCGTCGCCGCTTCGTACAACATGCGCGGCACATCCTGCAGCGACGCAAGGAAAATCACGATTGCGCTGCCCTGCGCCCAGATGTGAATTGCAATCAGCGATGGCTTGACCAGGCTCGGGTTCGACAGAAATGGCACCGTCTGCCAGCCCATCTGCTGCAGGAAGCCGTTCACCGCACCGTACTGAATATTCAGCAGGAACTGCCAGATCGCTGCGGTCACCACAGCCGGCACAATCGACGGAAAGAAGAAGACCGCACGAAACCACGAACGGCCGACGACGCGCGTATTCAGCAG
Organism: Anaerolineae bacterium; assembly: GCA_947476335.1. GTDB lineage: Bacteria > Chloroflexota > Anaerolineae > J036 > Brachytrichaceae > CANJQH01. The sequence continues at coordinate 24,722 of CANJQH010000042.1, forward strand.
CGTCGCCATAAGAAACGCGGTGATTACGCCCAGCGGCGCGCTCAGTCCGACATAGATGAGTGTGTTGCGAATCACCAGGCCAAAGTCCGCATCTTCAGTGAACAGCTCACGAAAGTTGTCGAAACCGATAAACACCGGCGCCCGGATCAGGTCGTAGCGAGTCATCGCAAAATACAGCGAGCTCAGCAGCGGCCACAATGTCAAAGACAAAAATCCCAGAATCCACGGCGAGACGAACATCAACCCGAGCAGCAAATTACGCCGCTGCATAGTCATTTCGCTCGTGGAGCGCCGCTTGATGGATTGGCTTGCCATTCGATATCCCCTCGTACATTTGAACGATGTCGTCAGTCATTCGGCGCGCGCAACGGCACGATCGGCTGCAGAATTTTGCGGCGCTCCGGCGTCAGCCGACGCAGCAGTGCATCCGAGTACGCATAGCCGCGACGAGTAGCGCCCCACGAGCCGCCATAGCGATAAATCGCCACGCGCCGCTCCCCAGGATTGGTGCGCAGCGCCGAACCGTGCGCAATTCCATCGACGAACAGCATGGCATCTCCAGCCTTCAGGTGCATCTCCACCGCGCCTTCAACCGCATCCATCGCGCCGCGCTCCATGAACGAATGAGCAAACGCCGGATGCGGCAGGCTCGAATGGTGACTGCCAGGAATGATCATCGTGGCGCCGTCGCCCGGCCCAATGTCATTCAAGGCCACGAGCAGATTCACCTGCCCGCAATGGAAACGACCACGCGTGTGGCGATATTGCGTTCGCACGATCGCCTCATGCCCGCCCGAATGCATCGGCAGAAAGCCGCCGGTCGCGCGAATTGTTGCGAAACTTTCGTCGATAAACAGGCCGTCTACGAATGTGCCCGCCTCGCCACAATACTCGCGCATGTGATCAATCCACGCCGGGTGGTCGATCAAACGCTCGAACGGTTCTCCCGCTTCGATGATGTTCTGCAGCTCGGTGCCGTTGGCGTAAAAATTGTCTGCGCGGTGTACGTTGTTGCGCCACTGCTGCGGACCAAGATCCTGGTAACGATCGAGCGCCGCATTCAGCTCAGCCAAGTGCGCCGCATCAACCGCATTTTCAAAGATCAGATATCCACGCAGATCGAACAAGTAGTTGTCAAGTTCGGTCGGCATTGGTGGATTTGAAATTTCAGATTTCAGATTTCAGATTTTCGATTGGCAATCCGAAATCTGAAATCTGAAATCCGAAATACGTCAGGCTAGTAGCCTTGGTTCTTCCACTCGGTGTCGGCGCGCTTCTGCACTTCAGCAGCGGCATCTTCCGGCGTCATCTGGCCGCGCGCAATCTTGTCGCGCATTTCGCCCAGCTGCGTGTTGACGAACCAATGGATCGGGCTGCGGCGCGGGCGGCGCAGTGTCTCATCAGCCTGCTTGACCGAATCGAAGTAGAACTTGAGGCCCGGATATTCGTCACTCTTGACGGTGTCATAGAACGAAGCGCGCGCCGGCAGCCAGCCCACTTCCTTCCAGATCGCCGCCGCAGCGACATCGGATCCGCAGAAGAATTCAGACAGGTTGAACATGCCCTGCGTGTTCTTGCCTTCCTTCGGGAAGATCACGTAGTGCGCGTTGAACATCTGAATCTTCTTGCCAGCGCGGCTGGCCGGCACCGGCGCCCATGTGGCCATATTGTTGACCGCCACTTCCGGCTTCTGAATCTTCGTCTCACCAGGATGCCAGTAGCCTTCGATGATCATGGCCTGCACCTTCGTGTTGTACGAAGCGCCCCAACCACCGTTGCCTTCCACCTGGCGCAGACCCGCCAGCTGATCGGGGCCGGCTTCCTTGATGAACTCGGAAGTGATGCGCAGGTGCTCGATCATCCCCGGGTTGTTGATGTTGTGCTTGCCCGCATCCTCGTCGTACCACGTGAAACCATAGGACGCCGCTGCGAAGTCGGGCTCACCAGCCATGGCATCGTACGGGTCGAGGCCGATCTGCTTCAGGTTGCCCGAAGCATCCTTGATCGTCAGCTTCTTGTGCCACTCGAGCAGGTCTTCCCACGTCAGCGGCGGCGCCGCCGGATCAAGGCCGGCGGCCTTCACCAGTTCGGCGTTGTAGTTGAGGCCGTAGTTCGGGCCGCCTTCGAGGCCGGGCAGGCCGTACTGCGCGCCCTTCCACTGACCGTTCGCCCACGGATCAGGCAGGAACATGTCCTTGTTGAGCTTCTTGCTGGCCTTGACGAGGTCGCTGATATCAGAGACGCTGCCCTTGGCCATGAACTGCACGTAGTCGACGTTCGAGGCGCCATCCGGCGGGGTGCCGCCAGCGATCGCCGTCAGCATCGCTTCGGCATTGACGCTGGGCTTGAACTCGAAGGTATTTGCGCCGAGGGCTTCCTTGAATTCGGGCGTCTTCTGCAGCGACTCAACGGCCGGGGTCAGATTGCCCCAACCCACCCACCACTGCACCAGCGCGCCAGCGGTTTCAGGAGCGGGCGCTTCGGTCGGCGCTACTTCGGGGGCCTTGGTCGGCTCAACTGCGGGAGCAGCATCAGCCTTGGTTGCTTCGACTTTAGGGGCGTCCGCAGCGGCCGGGGCTGCTGGGGCGGCAGCCTTCGGCGCACACGCTGCGAGGGTTGCACCGGCCGCAGCCAGCGCACCCACGCGCAGGAACGCGCGTCGTGAAATTTGCTTACTCATAATTTTTGTAACTCCTCCTGGAAATATTCGCGAGTTTACGTCAACGGCCATATTTTCACATGGCCAAAGACCAACCATAAAAGCGCGCTACTCAGCGCCTATGCAATTTGCCCTGCATCACCATCTTCAGTCTGGGGCGGTCTGGGGCAGACAGTGATCCAAGCCTCTGCACTTTCAAATGCCAACCTGACCAGCAGCATTGTGGCACAGCATAACAAAGCCGCAACTGCAGTCGGAGAGTGACTCAATCCGAGTAGATGCCGTGATTCACGAGTTGCTCTCTACTTGGGTTTAGCCACTCCACAGTCAATTTGCCATTCGAATTCGCGTGATCATAATATGACTTTATGGTATCGGCAACAGACACGTTCTCTCCAGTTCAAGACATTTCTGGAGCCTGGGCATTCCAGCTCGACCCAAGCAGCTGCGGAATTTATTACCGCTGGTTCGATCGTGCGCTCGAAGCCGAGCTGACGCTACCCGGCTCGCTGCAGGCACAGGGCTTTGGCGATGTGCCGACCATCAACACGCGCTGGATCGGCGACATCGCCGACCGCGACTGGTTTTCGAATCCACGCTACGCGCAGTATCGCGAAGCCGGCAATTTCAAAATCCCGTTCTGGCTGCAGGCTGAAAAGCACTACCGCGGCCGCGCCTGGGTTCAGCGCCGCATTGAAATTCCGGAGAGCTGGCGCGGCAAGCGCATCACACTTTTTCTCGAGCGCCCACACTGGGAAACGCGCGTCTGGCTCGACGATCAGTATCTCGGCTCGAACAACAGCCTGTCCACTGCGCACGTCTACGAGTTCGACGCACACGTGGCACCGGGTGAACATTTCCTGACGATCTGCGTCGACAACGACATGATCGTGAACGTGGGCTCCAATGCACACGGTGTCTCCGAGCATACGCAGAGCAACTGGAATGGCATTGTCGGTCGCCTCGAACTACGCGCCGGCAGCCCGGTCTTCATCGACGATGCGCAAATTTTCCCAAATGTGACGCAGCGCAGCATGCGCGTCGAAGCGCGCCTGCGCAACACGCTCGCACACGAAGTCGTGATCGATCTGCGCGCATCCTGCGGCGCCGCGGAATTTGCTGAACGCATCGCCATTCCGCCGGGCGCGCGCTGCATTTCATTTGAACTCACACTGGGCGCCGACGCCGCGCTGTGGGACGAGTTCGCACCGCATCTGCACGAGCTCACCCTGCAAATTTCCAACGACAGCGCGGCGCTGTACGACGCGCGCGCGCTGCGCTTTGGCCTGCGCGAAATCGGCGTCATCGGCACGCAGCTGGCGATCAACGGTCGGCCAATTTTTCTGCGCGGCACACTCGAGTGCTGCATCTTTCCGCGCACCGGCTACCCACCCGCCGACGTCGAATCGTGGCGGCGCATCTTCGCCACAGCGCACGCGCACGGGCTGAATCAGCTGCGCTTCCATTCGTGGTGCCCGCCTGAAGCCGCCTTTGTCGCCGCCGATGAAGCTGGTTTTTATCTGCAGATCGAATGCCCGGTATGGGCCAATCAGGGTGCGGGCATCGGCGAGGGCAGCCCACTCGACGCGTGGATCTACGAAGAAGCACATCGCATTTTGCGTGACTACGGCAATCACCCGTCGTTCGTCATGATGGCGCACGGCAACGAGCCATCCGGCCGCATTCATGAGTTCCTCTCGCGCTGGGTGCATTACTGGTCGCATCACGATGTGCGCCGCGTCTACACCGGCGGCGCAGGCTGGCCAATTCTGGCCGAGAACCAGTACCACAACATCCCCGAACCGCGCGTGCAAGCGTGGGGCGAAGAACTGCGCTCACGCATCAATGCGCAGCCACCAGAGACGATGACCGATTATGCCGACTGGGTTCAAAAGCTGAACAAGCCCATCATCAGCCACGAAATCGGCCAGTGGTGTGTGTATCCCAACTTCGATGAAATCGAGAAATACACGGGCGTGCTCAAAGCGCGCAATTTCGAAATCTTTCGCGAAACGCTGAGCGCCCATCATATGGGCGACCAGGCGCACGATTTCCTGATCGCCTCCGGAAAATTGCAGGCGCTCTGCTACAAGGAAGACATCGAATCAGCCATGCGCACGCCCGGCTTCGCAGGTTTTCATCTGCTTGATCTGCACGATTTCCCAGGCCAGGGCACTGCGCTCGTCGGCGTGCTCGACGCATTCTGGGAATCGAAGGGCTACATCACGGCGGATGAATACAAGCGCTTCTGCAACAGCACAGTGCTGCTGGCGCGCATGGCGAAGCGCTACTGGCGCAATAGCGAAATGTTCGAAGCGCGCATCGACGTGGCGCACTTCGGCGCTGCAGCGCTCGAGAATGCTGCCGTGAACTGGCGTCTGCTGGATGAAGCCGGCGCCGTCGTCGCACAGGGAGACCTGCCGCAGCAGGCGATCCCGCTCGGCAACGGCACGCAGCTCGGCGTCGTGCGCATTCCGCTGGCTGGTCTTACATCGGCGCAGCGCTACCGCTTCGTCGCGGCGCTGCCAGACGCACGCACGGAAAACGATTGGGACATCTGGGTGTTCGCCGATGAGGTCGACGCCACAGTACCGAGCGACGTGCTCGTGACGGCTACGCTCAACGAGGCGGTGCTGGCACGGTTGAACGCCGGCGGCAAAGTGCTGCTGACGCTGCCGCCGGGTGCAGTGCGAACGACGTCAGTCGTCGGCTTCTCCAGCGTGTTCTGGAACACCTCGTGGACGCGGCGCGCACCGGGCCGCAGCACTGCGGGTGCGCTGCAGCCCGGGCAAGCGCAAGTACAGGGCCAGGCGCCGCACACACTCGGTATCCTGTGCAAGCCAGAACACGCGGTGTTCACACATTTCCCAACCGAGTTCCACAGCAACTGGCAATGGTGGGAACTCATTCATGGCGCAGCTGCAATGACGCTGGATCACATGCCGCCGACGCTGCGTCCGCTCGTGCAGCCGATCGACACATGGTTCGACAATCACCGCCTCGGCCTGCTGTTCGAGGCGCGCATCGGCGCAGGCAAGCTGATGGTGTGCTCGATGGACCTGCAATCAAACCTGGACGAGCGCATCGTCGCGCGCCAGTTTCGCCACAGCCTGCTGTCTTATATGTCCAGCCCAGCGTTTGCACCGGCCGTCGCCGTCGAGGCCAATCACATTACGGATCTTTGAAAGTAGATAGTGGTAGTAGATAGTGGTAGTAGATAGTGGTAGTAGATAGTGGTAGTAGATAGTGGTAGTAGATAGTGGTAGTAGATAGTGGTAGTAGATAGTGGTAGTAGGTATCTGTTTA
>CANJQH010000043.1 GCA_947476335.1 Anaerolineae bacterium
ACTTCGGACATGGCAAACAGCACTTGTCAAACGTGTTGTTCACGCTCAACCTGCTGGCTTTTTTGATCCATACCCTTCAAGAACTCACCGCCAAGCCGTATCAGATGCTGCGAACTGCACTCAAAGGCCAGGCGCACCTTCTTCAATGACCTGCGTGCCCTCACTTGCTACCATGTCTTTGATTCCTGGCAGCATTTGTAGCGCTTTATGCTCCAGTCTTTGGATATTGTCTTTGATCCAGCTCCTTTCTTTTCAGATTGAGAATTGCTGGCGTCTGCCAGAGCATCTCAAATGCTGGATCCTGACGAGGCAGAGAGGAGAGGGCAGTGCCATTTGAGCCACACACCAAAAGACGTGAAATCTGACCGCACGTCGCTGCGCCCCGGGCTGAAAAGAAAGCCTGCATTTACATGGCTCATGGCTCATTCATCACGACCATCACGACCACCACGATCACCACGACCACCACGACCACCACGATGGCGACCCCACGCACAAACCCCGTGCTAAGCGCTAAGCGCTGGAGGCGCGTACTTCGATTCAGCCAGGGCAAGCCCTGGCAATGGCGCACAACGGCGCGCAGTCAAAGTTCGCGCCCACGGCGGATGCTGAGATGGTATGATCAGCGCCGTGTTGCTGGGTCCGGCGCGGCGGAAGCCTTTAAAACCCGCCAGGGCCGAAAGGATGCAACGGTACGGAGACACTTCCGGGTGTCGCAGGGTCGCCTAGCAACACACTTTACCCTCATCCTCTACACGGCGGCTGGTAATTCGATGATCGATCCACGCAATCACCAGATGATGCAGGGAGGACGTGCACTACGCTGGCTCGGCATTCCAATTGCCATTGTCATTGCCATTGCCATTGTTGTCCTCCTGATCGTTGCGTATCTCAACAGCTTTAACTCCACGACGATCGTCGACGATGGGTATACGCATATCGTGCGCACTCAGGAAACGACTGTCGAAGGCACCTTGAGAGATGCGGGCATTTCACTGCACGGTGAAGACCTTATCGAGCCTGCACTTGACGCACCGATTCAACAGGGAACGATCATCGTTATTCGCCGTGCCCATCTCGTGCGCGTATTTGTTGAAGGACAGGAACCCCGTCTGGTGCGCACTCAGCGCGAAAATGCCCGTGATTTGCTCAGTGATGTGGGCTACAGCATTAGTCTGTATGACTCTCTGCGTGTCAACGGCAAATATTTGGAAACTCTGCCACAGGTTCCGACCGATACCCTCGGTGGTGATGCACAGGTGACGGCGACGGTGGCTGCAGAACCGGTGATCGCGGAAGTGGAGATTCGCCGTGCTGTGTCGGTGACCGTCGCAGAAAGAGGAGCGGCACCCGTCAAAATTCACACGACGGCGACTACTGTCGGCGAAGCGATGCTGCAGGCGGGCAGCATCGTCTACATCGCGGATCATGTTGAGCCTGGACTGGGGACACATTTGACGTCAGGCATGACAATTACGATCGATCGGGCCAAACCGGTTACGGTATGGGTCGATGGCAGCCCGTTGCAGACGCGCTCGCACGCGAACACGGTGGGGGGTGTGCTGGCTGAAATGAACGTGATGCTGCTCGAAGATGACTACACGCGTCCTGCTCTTGATGAGCCGATTCAGGCGGGCGGTGAAGTGCACGTTGTGCGTGTGATGCACAAGCTCGAAATTCGACGCGAGCCGATCGATTTTGAAACCTATTGGGAACCCAACGACAGCCTCGAACTCGATTCGGAGGCGCTTGCTCAGGATGGTGTCCCGGGTGTGCGTGAACTGCGCGATCGCGTAGTGTACGAGGACGGCACTGAAATTGGCCGAAATCAGGTAGTAAATCAGATTATTACAGCGGTACAGAACCGTATTTACAACTATGGCACGAAGATCGTGGTGCGAGATCTGCCTACCTCATCCGGCTCACTACAATACTGGCGGAAGATTCGTATGACGGCCACTTCCTATTCTGCAAGCACCTCTGGCGTGTCGCGAAGTGTATCGTGGTATGGCATCGCTCGCTGTGGTCAGGCGCTGCGGCGCGGCATTGTTGCCGTTGATCCTTATGTCGTCCCACTAGGGACGACCGTGTATGTGGAGGGTTATGGGGCAGGACTGGCCTGTGACACTGGTTCTGGTGTGATCGGTAAGCACATCGATCTGGGATATGGTGACGCCGATTTCGAAAACTGGTACCGCTCGGTGGATGTTTATATCTTGACGCCGGTGCCGCTGAATCCGCGCTATCGTTTGAATTGAAGATGTGGATTAAGGATGATCATGGCCAACCGCGTCAAAGTACACGGCATTCAGCCGCGCAAAAGCCTCGGACAGAATTTTCTGATTGATGAAGGCATTACCCGGCGCATCGTTGATGCGGCAGGTATTGAGCCGGGTGATTTTGTCATTGAGATCGGCCCCGGTGTTGGCGCTCTCACACGCCTGCTGGCCGAGCGTGCCGGGGATCTTGTCGCCATCGAACTCGACCAGACGCTGATCCCTGCGCTGCAGGAAGAGCTCGGCGAACGCAGCAACGTGCGAATTCTGCATGCTGATGCGTTGGAAGTCGATTACGCCGCACTCACGCAGGGGCGACCGGTGCGCATCGTCGCGAATCTGCCGTATTACATCACCTCGCATGCCATCCGTGTTCTGCTCGAAAGCCACATTCACTGGCGCTGTATCGTGCTGACTGTGCAGCTCGAAGTGGCGCAGCGTATCGTCGCGAAGCCGCCCGATATGAGCCTGCTGGCTATCAGCGTTCAATATTATGGAAAGCCTGAGCTGCTCTTTCGGGTGCCGCCCGGCGCGTTTTATCCACAACCGTCAATTGATTCCGCTACGCTGCGCATTAGCCGGGATGAATCATTGGAGGAAACAGTGGACATCGCCGCTGCTGCTTTTTTCCGTTGGGTAAAAGCCGGATTTTCGCAACCTCGCAAGCAAATCCGCAATAACCTTTCGACTGGCCTGGGGATAACTCGAGGGGTAACTGAGGATATCTTGAGGAAAGTAGGGATTACTCCTGAGAGGCGTGCGGAAACCTTGTCGCTGTCGGAATGGCTCGCGCTGGCTCAAGCAGGCGCTGAGGTGTCAGAGTAGGGCGTTCATTGTTGTGAATCGCTACTATAAAAAGCGCTTAATAAAAAGCGTTCAACGAAAAGAGAGCGTCGCTACAAATTTGGCTGGCGCAGTCCGACTTTCTACTCTGGCTTTCTATTCTGACTTTTCGTAACTTCTCAGGCCTACGTCGATATGTCCCGCGAAACGCACGATTCCTCCTCCCTTCGGGAGGAGGAATCGTGCGTTTCGCGATGGAAAATAGAGCGGCCTGAATAGTTACGACTTTTCTGGCTTTTTGTTCTGACTTACAGTGTGGGCCGAAAATTTTGCCCATAGCGTCTCTGACGATGCGCCCAACACGGCAACACTGCGCGCTGCGCAGTCTGAGCCTGGTGCCAGCGGGAAGACGGTTGCATCAAAGGTGTGAATCACCGCGCCCGCTTCCGCCGCCAGTACCCAGCCGGCGGCGATATCCCATGGATATACGTGCATCTGCTGGGTGCCGACGATTGCGCCGGCGGCGAGCAGTGCAAGGTCGTAGCCGCATGACCCGGAGACACGCAGTTTGGCGCCGAACTGCGTCAAGCCTGCCTTGACCGAGCGCGAACATAAGCTGAAGAGCTGCGTCGGCAGCACTTCGGCTGCGTCGGAGTCGCAATGCAGCGCTTCTCCATTGCGGAAGGCACCGCCGCCGAGCGATGCCCAGTATTGCTCGGCGGTTTCCGGGAAGTCGAGGATGCCGAGCATCGGCTGCCCGAAGCGCAGCAGCGCCACAAGAACACCCCAGCACGGGAAGCCCCACGTGAAATTTGTAGTGCCGTCGATGGGGTCGATCATCCATGCCCACTCTTCGCCGCCATAAATCGAGCGGCGCTCTTCTGAGAGCACGGTATGGCCGGGGAAGTGTGCCGCGAGCGCATCGCAGAGGCGCTGGTCTGCTTTCAGGTCGAATTGTGTCACTAGGCTGCCATCAGCTTTTGCCGTGGCTTGCCGCACGCCGCGGCTGGACTTCAGCTCTTGTGCCACATCGTGCACCAGCGCGCGCGCAAACTCGAGCGCACCTTCCGGCAGCGCTTGTGCGTCACTGTGAATCGCGTTCATGGCGAAACGGGCGGCGTCGCGCTGTGCTTCGATCCGCTCCATATCCGCTTCGATGCGGCGCAGCGTGTCGAAAACTGTGCCGCGTTCTTCCGCATCCAGCGACTGAAATGCCGCACGTACGATCGCCGTATCTTCGCTGAAGAGCGCTTCCCAGAAGCTGTCGATGTTCATATTCTGGGCGGGATTGTACGGACGGTGTGTTAAGACAATCTTGCCGCTGCCGTTTCGCCGCGGTGCTTGCCGAGGTAAGTCATGAACGACGTGCCGCCGGTGCCGAGTGCGGCGTCGCGATTTTGCTTAAAGATATAGTCGGCGGCGAGTTGCAGATGAAAAGCGCGGAATCGTTCGACGCGCTCGATGCAGCCGTCGTAGGCTTCCGTGAGCTCGGCGTTTGTCCTGCGCTGCACGAAGCTGCGCACGGATGGGCCGTGCTCGAGCGATTCGACGAAGGCACGATGCGCCGGCGGCGCATAGTTCAACATGGCGCGCAGGTATTCGCGCATTTCGTCGTGTGCGTGGGAAATGCACAGCGCGGCGTCGATGCTGGGGATGACTGTGCTTTGTGCGCCGGTTTCGCCGTAGAACTGCATCGGTCGGCCGCCGTATTCGGCTACGCCTTCATAGATCATGCCAGCGGGCAGGGCGGGGTTGTTGCGCCAGCCAAACATGAACGGGCGCACGCGATGGTAGTACACGTATGGATCGCAGCGCTCGTACATGCGCGGCAGCATGACCAGAATCGCGTCGAGCGACGTTGCGAGCACGTCCAGTTCGCCTGCAAGTAGTGCCGCGTCTTCGCGCGCTGCGGCAGATTGCACGCGCGGCAGTGCCGCCAGCCCTGGCGCAGCCAGCGCTTCGATGTTCACGTGCATGAGCACGAACCACGCCTCGTCCATGCTACCGCCGCACGACAGCGTCAGCGCCAAGTTGCCGACGGTGATTGGTGCCGCAGCGTCGAAGCGCCGCCATTTGTGCAGTGCCCAGTCGGAGTAGGTCAGCATCGGTGGCATGCCCAGATGCCTGGACACGGCATGCCAGGGGACCGCCAGCTGCGCCGGCAGCCGATCGACGACCGGCGGCTCGGTCCAGACATAGCAGTTCGCAAGATGTGCGAGCAGCACCTTGGCGCGCACGAATTCACGTTCGCTGGCGAGCGCGGATGTGGGGAAGGGTGGAAGCGCATCGACGGCGCGCCGCACGCGCTGCGCAGCAGTGAGCGCCGGCAACTCATCCACCAGCGACTCCCATTCCTCAAATATCGCAGTCAGGCGCGGGAGCGGATCTTCAGAAGGCAGAAACATGTGAGTGGGAATTGTATGAAGAAGTAGGTAACTACTCAGGCCAGCCATTTTTCCAACGCGAAACACACTATTCTCTCCCCCGAAGGGGGAGAGAATAGTGTGTTTCGCGGGAAATATCGATTTGGACCTGAGTAGTTACGACTCTTGACGTTTCTGCACGTTTCTGCACGTTTCTACACGTTTCTGCTCAATACGCATTCTTGTTGTCGCGCACGATCGTCTGCCAGACGGTGAGCAGGATGATTTTGATGTCGAGCCAGACCGACCAGTTTTCGATGTACCACAGGTCGTAGCGGGTGCGTTCTTCGATTGACGTATCGCCGCGCAGTCCATTGACCTGCGCCCAGCCAGTGAGGCCGGCTTTTTCGCGATGGCGCTCCATGTAGCGTGGGATGCTGGCGCGGAACTGTTCGACGAAGAGTGGCTGTTCGGGGCGGGGGCCGACGAGACTCATGTGCCCGAGCAGCACGTTGATCAGCTGCGGTAATTCGTCGATGTTCGTGCGGCGCAGCAGCGTGCCGAGGCGGGTACGGCGTGGGTCGTCCTTGGTCGTCCAGAGGCCGAGTTTTTCGGCATCGACGCGCATGGTGCGGAACTTGAAGACGGGGAAGCGTTCGCCGTCGAGGCCCATGCGTTCCTGTGTGAAGAGGGCGGGGCCAGGCGAATCGAGTTTGACGAGTGCGGCTGTCAGAAAGAACAGTGGCGCGCCGACGACGAGGCCAAACGCGCTGCCGGTGATGTCGATGGTGCGCTTGAGCGTCAGCTTCCAGCCGCGCAATGAGACGTCGCGCATATTCAGCAGTGGCACGCCGCCGAGTTCGCCGATGCTGAGCTGGCCGGCCAGAATCTGGAACATGTCTGGGACAACTTTGATGCCGATGCTGCTGCGATCGCAGCGCGAAATGACACGCATCAGGTCTTCGTTCGTCGCCTCGGGAATGGCGATGATGACTTCGTCGATGCCCTCGCGCGCGAGGACGGCGCCGATGTCGTCGACGCTGCCGAGCGAGCGCACATTGGTCGGTGGCGTCTGTCCATCGGTGGCGGCCATACCGATGATGTCGTAGCCCAGGCGTGGCGTTTCACGAATGCGCTGAATTACGGTTGCGGCTGGTTCGCCAGCGCCGATGACGGCGACGCGCGTGCGGCCGATGCCGCGCCGCTGCAGGATGCGCTGCACTCGCGCCATGACTGCACGCGCGATGATGACGAATACGACGCTGAGCAGCCAGCCGTACACCACGGCCAGGCGCGGGAAATTTGACATGGCGTTGTCATCTTGGAAGATCAGCGCCGTGATCGCAATACTCCACAGCGTGCCGATCGATGTGGCCGAGAAGATTGCCGTGAGTTCGTCGCTGCTATAGCGTGCACGCCGGCGGTGGTACATGCGCGCAAAGAAAAACGACACTACGATGCAACTGATCTGTACTGCGATCAGCGGCCAGAACCCCAAGAAGCGCAGTGGAATGCGCGCAGGCTCTGGGATCGGCAACAGTTCCCGCAGCCTGAATGCCACGTACATCGCCATTCCTATGCTGACGACGTCGACTACCACGAGCACGGCTGTGACGACCGTCTGATACCGGCGCTGAGCGGTGTTGCGCGCCAGAAGGGCGAAGGGGCGATTCGACTGTGGCATGAGATGCGCAGATATTGTACGAGCGATGCAGAGCTGACGGGCGCATCAGCGCATCGGACGCATCCGCAGTTTGGCGAGCGGTTGAACGTGCTCCGTTGCGTCGTGCCGTTGGCGCTTTTTCGGTGAAACATGAGTGCCAAAGGCACGGTTCACGTCTGCCCCAAAATTGGATGTCCCTTGTAAGCCTTGGGGAGTCAAATGGGCGAGTCAAAAATAGAGAGTCGACGGTGAGTAGCTATCTACTCTGACTCTCCACTCTGACTCTTAACTCTTCTCCCCTGCACATCTTCGCCCAGCAGCGCGCTGGCGAGTTGCGAGAAATGTGCCGGGTCGCCGGTGGTCCAGAATTCACGGCGAGGTTCGAATAATCGGGCGCCATCGTACCAGCGTGCGGCTTCGCGCGCGATGGCCGGCGACGGGTCGATGACCTGCACGGCGCGCGCGTCGAGCACGGTGTGGATGGGCGGCAGCAGAAAGGGGAAGTGCGTGCAGCCCAGCACGAGCACGTCGGCGCCGGCGTCGAGCAGCGGGCGCAGGCGCGCGTCGATGATGGGGAGCGCGCGTGGAGTGAGAGCGTCGCCGGCTTCGACCAGCGTCACCCATTCCGGGCAGGGCTGCTCGAGCACGCGTGCGGCGCCGGCGAAGCGCGCCAGCAGGCTGGCATAGCGCGCACTGCTGAGGGTGGATTGCGTGGCCAGCACGCCGACGATGCCGGAGCGCGTGTGAAGCGCTGCGGGCTTGATGGCAGGTTCGGCGCCGACGAAGTGGGTGGCTGGGTGCGCCGCGCGCAGTGCATCGAGCGCCGCACCCGACGCGGTGTTGCAGGCGATGACGACGACGGTGCAGCCGCGATCGATCAGCCAGCGGGCGCAGCGCTCGGTGAGGCGGCGCACTTCGTCCGGCGGGCGCGGGCCGTACGGCACATGCGCCTGATCGGCCAGGTACATCATTGGCGCGTCGGGCAACAGAGCAGCCAGTTCACGCCAGACCGAGAGGCCGCCGACGCCGGAGTCGAAGACGCCGAGCATGGGAGAAATTGGATTTCAGATTTCAAATTTCAGATTTTGCCTTCAATCTGAAATCTGAAATCTGAAATCTGAAATCTGAAATCTGAAATCTGAAATCTGAAATCCGAAATTCTTTATTCCGCTTCGACAATCTCGACTGACTCGATCGTCTCGCCGGGGGTCTTGGCGCGCTGCGGATCGCGTTCGGGGATGGAGTTCACCGCGTCCATGCCTTCGACGACCTTGCCGAAGACCGTGTGGCGGCCGTCGAGCCACGGCGTGGCGACGTGGGTGATGAAGAACTGGCTGCCGTTCGTAGCAGGGCCGGCGTTGGCCATCGAGAGGATGCCGGGGCCGGTGTGCTTGAGGTCGGCGCGGAATTCATCCTTGAAGCGGTAGCCCGGGCCACCGGTGCCGGTGCCGGTCGGGTCGCCGCCCTGGACCATGAAGTCTTTGATGACACGGTGGAAGGTCGTGCCGTTGTAGAAGCCTTCCTTCGCCAGGAAGACGAAGTTGTTGACGGTGATCGGCGCCTTGTCATTGAAAAGCTCGATGACGATTTTGCCCTTGCTGGTGGTGAGCACTGCCGAATACTTTTTCTTTACGTCGAGGTTCATGTCCTCGGCTTGTTTGTATTGTTTTGACATGAGGGGGATTGTCCCATGTTGGGGTGGGAGTGGAGAGTGATAGTAGATAGTGATAGTGGATTGTGATAGTGGATTGTGCCAACGACTTAGGCCTGAGTCATTAAAGATTGTGTGCAATCGACAATCTACTATCCACTATCTACTTCCCCCAGCTACACTCCCCGCCCATGAAAATCTCTTCCATGTACCGCCCCGAGATCGACGGCCTGCGCGCGGTGGCGGTGCTGGCGGTGATCCTGTTTCATGCCGATGTGCCGGGGTTCGGCGGAGGGTACGTCGGGGTGGACGTGTTCTTCGTGATCAGCGGGTATCTGATCACGTCGCTGATCGTGGCGGAGCGTGAGGCGGGGACGTTTTCGCTGGTGCGGTTCTACGAACGCCGGGCGCGGCGGATTCTGCCGGCGCTTCTGGCTGTGCTCTGTGTGGTAGTGGTTGGCACATGGTTCATATTGCTGCCGATAGATGCGGTCAATGTCTATGGAAGCATCCTCGCTGCACTGGGCATGGTGTCGAATGTGCTGTTCTGGAGGGAGAGCGGCTATTTTGACACAGCAGCAGAGCTGAAGCCGTTGCTGCATACGTGGAGCCTGGCGGTGGAGGAGCAGTTCTATCTTCTATATCCGTTGGGGGTGCTGGGGCTGCTGCGAATGGGGCGGCGCTGGTTCGCGCTGGTGCTGGGGGTGGTCGCTGTGGCGTCGCTGGCGGCGCGTGGTGGGTGGTGGGTGGCGGGGACTGATCCGGACGCGGCGTTCTTCCTGCTGCCGATGCGGGCTTGGGAGCTGCTGGTGGGATGTCTGCTGGCATGGTTTCTGCCGAATCATCGGCGGGAATGGCAGCAGACCGTCTGGCACTGGAAGTGCCGGCAGATCGGCTCTCTGGTGGGGCTGGCGTTCGTCGCTGTTCCAATTGCTGTGTATACCGAAAGCATGCAGGCTGCGGTGTATCTGATGGCGTCGGTGCTCGGCGCTGCGCTGGTGATTGCCTTCGCGACGCCGGAGACGATCGTTGGGAGGTTGCTCGGCAGCCGGCCGGCGGTGGGGGTGGGGCTGATCAGCTACAGCGCGTACATGATCCATGAGCCCTTGTTCGTGGCGGTGCGCATGCTGAAATCAGCACCGCCGAGTTTGTCGGAATTGCTTTTGGCTTCAGGTGTGACGCTGCTGTTGGCATGGGCATCATGGCGCTTCGTTGAGCAGCCGTTTCGTCACTCGGCTATGGTCTCTGCGCGCGTTTTCTACATTGCCATGGGAGCAGGTGTGCTTGTGCTTGCTGTCATCGCCGGAATCGGCTACGGGTCGAACGGGTTCGAACGGGCCTATCGCAGCATGTTGCCGGAGCGGGTCTTACCGACTTTTGATAGATTGGGGAAAATCCCAGAGTTTGTGACAGGGGAATGTCGGTTCGGCATTAACGATGAATCGAATCGCCATGCGCTTGATGTAAGACTCGCAGACTGTGCTGAGCGCTATGGCAAAGCAGTCATAGTTCTTGGGGATTCGCATGCCAACAATCTCTACAATGCTATTGCGTTGAATTCTGAATACCCGTTCCTGATTAGAGCTGGGCAAGGAGGATGTCAGGCTTCACGAGACGTCGACGGCTGTCAGTATGCACTCTTTTCAGACTTGGTCGTCGATCATGCACAACAAATTGGGAGGGTGATTTATACCCAGGCCGGGGTCTGGCTGATACAGGGGCAATCGGGAAAGGGAGTCGGTAATCGGGGATTATTTCGCAGACGGGTTATTGGAGTGTATCAAGCTCATCAGCCTTCGATTGAGCGAACCGAAAAGTATCTGACTGAGTTGTCAGCACATGTTCCCGTCGTGTGGCTCGGTTCCTATGTAGAACCGCATTTGACGATTTTGCCGTTGTTTCGTCATGCACACAATTGTGAACTGGGTATTTCTGAAGTGCACCCGAACACTATCCGAACATTCGAGGAGTTGGACGTTACGCTGAAGAAAAAATTAGCTGAACAGACGAAGGTCGTGTACATATCCGCCGTCGACGCATTGCAGTTCGATCCGTATAAAGATTTGTACGATTGCGACGACGTATTTTGGCGTGA
The DNA here is from genome assembly GCA_947476335.1 of Anaerolineae bacterium. Taxonomy (GTDB): domain Bacteria; phylum Chloroflexota; class Anaerolineae; order J036; family Brachytrichaceae; genus CANJQH01. Next base: position 10,832 of record CANJQH010000043.1, read on the forward strand.
CGGCGATCACTGGAGTTTGGCCGGTCAAGTGCGCTTCGGCAAGAGACTGCTCGCGGCGCATCCGGAGCTGGTGGGGGAAGAAGTGGATAGTGATAGTGGATTGTGCCAACGACTCAGGCTAAGTTCCTGTCCATAAGTTTTGTCCGGCAGATTCGCCTCCCCCGCTTTGCGGGGGAGGCGAATCTGCCGCCAGAACTTTTGGCGACTCACTTAGTCTGTTTTCAATGACGTATTTCGTGGGAAATATCGACTCAGGCCTGAGTCGTTACGGATGGTGAGCAATCGACAATTCACTATCCACTATCACTCCCCACGATCTGCAATCCACTACACTTCTCCCCGTGATAACCCCCATCAAACCCGAGATCATGAGCCCGGCCGGCGGCTGGCCGCAGTTGAAGGCGGCGATCGAGGCCGGCGCCGACGCAGTGTATTTTGGTCTGCCGCAGTTCAGCGCGCGCGCCAAGGTTGGCTTCGAGCCGGAAGAGCTGCCTGAGGTGATGCGGACGCTGCATGCGCGCGGAGTGCGTGGGTATCTCACGTTTAACACGCTCATCTTCGATTCGGAGCTGAACGCCGCGGCGGCGGCGATCGAGCGCATCGCCGAGGCCGGCGTCGACGCGGTGATCGTGCAGGACGTCGGTATGGCCCGCCGGGTGCACGAGATCGCGCCGGACCTCGAGATTCACGGCAGCACGCAGATGAGCATCACCAGCGCCGAGGGCGTCGAATTTGCACGCCGCTTCGGGGTCTCACGCGTGGTGCTGGCGCGCGAATTGTCGATCGACGAAATTCGGCAGATTCGCGCTGCCACCGACTGCGAGCTGGAGATCTTCGTGCACGGCGCGCTGTGCGTGTCGTATTCCGGGCAGTGCTTCTCTTCAGAAGCGTGGGGCGGCCGCAGCGCCAACCGCGGCCAGTGCGCGCAAGCCTGCCGTTTGCCCTACGAAATGTACGTCGACGGCGTTCACAAGCCGCTGCGCGATGCGCGCTACCTGCTTTCGCCGGGCGATCTCTACGCACTGGAGGAAATTCCGCGCCTGCTGCCGCTGGGTATTTCCAGCTTAAAGATCGAAGGGCGCTATAAAGGCGCGGACTATGTGGCGCTGACCACCGCAGCGTACCGCAAAGCTGTCGACGAAGCGTGGGCCGGACGACCGCTAAGCGTGACGCCGGCGGAGAAATTGCAGCTCGAGCAGGTCTACTCACGCGGCCTCGGGCCGTGGTTTATTTCTGGAACGAATCATCAGCAGGTCGTGAATGGCCGCGCCCCGCGCCATCGCGGCGTGTTGATGGGGCGGATCGTGCAGGTCGGCGTGAGCGCAGTATTTATTGAGCCGTCGCCCGAGCAGGCAATCACGCCGCTCAAGCCCGGCGATGGCGTGGTGTTCGACGCAGCCGACCGGCGCAGTCCGCAGGAAAAAGAGGAAGGCGGGCGCGTGTATCAGGTATACCCGCGCGATCGCGGGCGGCTGGAAGTGCGCTTTGCCAACGGCGCGATCGACTTCCAGCGTGTACGCAACGGCGATTGGCTGTGGCGCAGCGACGACCCGGATATCGAGCGCGCAGCACGTCCTTATAAGGAAGCAGCGCAGCCATTGCGCCGCCAGCCTGTGAACATGCGCCTGCGCGCCCACGTCGGCGAACCGCTGCGGCTGACCGCGACGCTGGCGAATGCGCTGAGTGTGCGGGTAAGTATGGCGCTGAAGGAGCCGCTCGCTGCGGCCCAGCGACAGCCGCCGAGTGAAGCTGCGCTGCGCGAGCAACTCGAACGCCTCGGCGGCACCGTATACGAGCCGGCTGATGTACAGATTGACCTTGGCGGTGCGCCGTTCGTGCCCAACTCGGTGCTGAATGCTCTGCGGCGTGCGGTGATTGACGCGCTGGTGCTGCGGCAGCAGAGACGGGAAGTCAGAGTAGAGAGTAAAGAGTTGAATGCTGTTCGCAGCGGACTCGGCGCTTCACTCTCTACTTTCTACTCTGGCTCTCTACTTCCTGAATTGCATCTGCTCGTGCGTGGGCCGGAGCAGCTGGATGCGGCGCTGGCGCTGCCGGAGAAGCCGGCCAGCATCACGCTGGATTACCTGGAGTTGTACGGCCTGCGGCCGGCTGTCGAGCGCGTCCAGGCGGCCGGCATCGTCGCGCGCGTTGCCAGCCCGCGCGTGCTCAAGCCCAACGAAGAGCGCGTGGTGAATTTCCTGCGCACGCTGAATTGTGAGCTGCTGGTGCGTTCGAGCGGACTGCTGCACTCGCTGATCGCCGACGATTCCGGCGACTCCCTGCCGGCGATCAGCGGCGACTTCAGTTTGAACACGGCCAACGTGCTGAGTGCGCAGGCCTACTTCGATGCCGGAATTGGGCGGCTGACGCCTTCATACGACCTGAACGCGGTGCAGCTGGCCGAGCTGGCGAAGGCGCTCGACCCCGGGCGGTTCGAGGTGGTGGCGTACATGCATCTGCCGGTGTTTCATACCGAGCACTGCGTGTTCTGCCGCTTTTTGTCGGATGGCACCAGCTACAAAGACTGCGGCCACCCGTGTGAAAAGCATCGTGTGACCCTGCGCGACGAAAAAGGCCGCCAGCATGCGGTGCTGGCCGATGTCGGCTGTCGCAATACCGTGTTTGGCGCGCAGGCGCAGGAAATCAGTGCGCACTTGGACGTGGTGCGTCGCGCCGGAGTACGGCATTTCCGGCTCGAATTTGTGCATGAAACCGCCGAACAGTTGACGCGTGTGACGCAGGCGTTCCAGGATGCGCTGGCCGGCCGCTGCACATCGGTTGTGCTCGGCGGGCGCTTGGCCGCCATCGCGCCCGGCGGGGTGACGCAGGGAAGCTTTTTCGTCAGCCATTAAATATTTCAGATTGCAGATTTCGTAACTACTCAGGCCCAAATCAGTATTTCCCGCGAAACACACTATTCTCTCCCCCGAAGGGGGAGAGAATAGTGTGTTTCGCGTTGGAAAAATGGCTGGCCTGAGTAGTTACCAGATTTCAGATTTGGGTTGTCGCACCGGTTGGGTCTCTTGATTCCCCCAAGCTGAAATTGGAAATCTGAAATTCGAAATTGGAAATGGTATACTCACGGCCTTGTTTCGTACAGTTTCAGGCGGGCGTTGACGCGTTTTTATCGCCCGGCTGTGCAGCCGATCAGACTTACGAGCTGAAGAGGAACCAAATCCTATGCCTAAGAGAACGTATCAACCTAAGAAGCGCCGCCGCGTGCGAGTGCACGGCTTTCGCGAGCGCATGTCGACGAAGAGCGGCCGCAAGGTGTTGCAGAAGCGCCGTGCCGTCGGTCGCAAGCGCCTGACTGTGATTGCCAACAACCATGTCAAGAAAATCGACTGGAACGGCATTTACTCGCCCGCGCGCAGCAAGCGCGGCACCGAGGGCAGCAAGTAAGCGCATCCGGCTGAAGCAATTCAGTTGGATCTATAGAGCGTGTGAAATCGCCGGGACGTTTGCTACGATCTGCTGATTTCGAGCGTGTGCGCAAGGAAGGCGCGCGTTGGCGTGGCAGGTTTTGTATCCTGAACGCCGCGCGCGCTTTTTCTATTCCATCTGTTGGTGGGGAAGGGCGCATTGGCTATATTACGGCGAAGCGGGTCGGTGGCGCGGTACAGCGCAACCGCGCACGCCGTCTGATGCGCGAAGCAATTCGCGCACTTGCTGCCGCTGATGAGCTGCCGCCCGGCTGGGATCTGGTGCTGATCGCGCAAAATGCGATCGTGGCGGACGATGCCGGGATGGCGCAGGTCAAGGATGAGATACGGTGGCTGCTGAAAAAGGTGAACCAAGCCAATCCGGCGGAACCGGCAAAACCGGCGACGAATCGGTGACGGCGCTGTTTCGCCGCAGTCCGCTTGGCGCACTGCTGGTGTTGCTCATTCGCGTCTACCAGCGGACGCTCTCGCGCGCCTTCCCTCCCTCCTGTCGTTTTTATCCTTCATGCAGCCAGTACACACTCGAAGCCATCGTCAAGTACGGCGCGTTGAAAGGTGCTTGGCTCGGAACTCGGCGCATCCTGCGCTGTCATCCTTTTCATCCCGGGGGATATGATCCGGTTCCGTAGATCACATCTGCACGTGTTTTGTGGTGAATTTGTTGCGTTCGTCGGTTTCCGGCGCCCATAAGCCGGCCTAGTGAAGCTATGAAGCTCCTCCAAAAGCTTGGTCAACCTGTTTCGATCGTCGCCCTCGGCGTCGTGACCGCGACATTGCTCGCGGCCTGCGGCGGCGGCGGTGAAACACCCCCCTCGTCGTTCCCTGGCCTGACTGTGGCCGACGGCGCCGCCTACCTCGCAAGCAACCAGCATGTCCACAAATTCAACCCGGCGACGGGCAAAGAATTGTGGCGTTACCCGGCCATTGGGCAGACTTTCCCCTCGGGTGAAGTGCATGGCCCGTTCGCTGGTGAGCCGCTGCGTTTTAAAGACTGGGTCATCGTCGGTGGAACCATCGGTTCGAACGGCATCCCGGACGCGCGGCTCTACGCATTCGATGACAAGGCCGGCACTGCGGCATGGACTTGGTCCGTGCCTGGCACCACTGAGCAGGAGCGGCGCGAGTTTGCCGATGGCGTAGTGACGGACGGCAAGCTGATCTTTGCCGCCAATGGTAACGGCACGCTGTATGCGCTTGATCCTGCTTCTATGGAAGGATCGACGCCGAAGCTGGTCTGGCAATTCACCACCGGCAACAAACTCTGGTCGCGGCCGCTCGTCCTCGACGGGCGTGTGTATCAGTCCTCACTCGATCACAAGCTGTATGCGCTGGATGCGGCGACGGGTAAAGAGATTTGGAACTACCAGGCTGGCGCATCGATCGCCTCGACGCCGGTGATTGCCGATGGGGTGCTCTACTTTGGCGCGTTCGATGGCTACTTCCATGCAGTGGACGCAGCCAGTGGCGTCGAGAAGTGGAAATCGCCTGTTGATGCGTGGGTATGGACGCGTGCGACTCTGGTCGGGAAAACGGTGTACTTCGGCGATACGAAGGGCCGCTTCTATGCGCTGAACACGGCCGACGGTTCGCGGCGCTACACGTCGACGCTGGGTGGATCGATTCATGCACAGCCATTGCTGGACAAGCAGAGCCTGTATGTGGTTTCGACCGACACTTTCGTCTATGTGTTGCCGCAGGACGGTTCAGGCGAAGTGGTCGCGCAACGCCTCAGCGACAGCGGCTACCTGCGCCGGCTGACGGCGGCGCCTGCGGTGTACGAGGGCGCACTGCTGTTGCCCCTCTTCGACGGCGATGTCAAGCTCACGGCGATTCGGTTGGAGAATCGCATTAAGGTCTTCGACCTGCTGCTCGCGACGGCGACGCCGGTGCCTGCAGCGCCCTAATCGTGCGTAACAAATCCTTCTTGTGCGAATCGCCTCAGCCTCTTGCAATGGTGAATGGCGGCGTTGGTGATTCGCAGGACGGTTTTGCTAGGTTCACTAAGTTATCATTCAACGCGCGCCACGGCGCTGCGCACATCACATGATCGGAAACATCTTTGACCTTCTCGTCGTCAACCCGATGACGAACATTCTGCTCCTGCTGTACGGGTTGCTTGGGCAGAGCTTCGTGTTGTCGATCGTCGTTCTTACACTGCTGATCCGCCTGATTACGCTGCCGCTCACATTCAAGCAGCAGGTTTCGGCGGCCAAGATGGCCGCAATGCAGCCGCGCATCAAGGAAATTCAGGAGAAATATAAAAACGAACCAGCTAAGGTGCAGTCTGAGCTGCGTCGGATCGGCTTTAGCCCGCTGAGCGGCTGTTTGCCACTGGTGATCCAGTTTCCGGTGCTGATCGGTCTGTATCAGGCTATCGTGCGCACGTTGTCACTGACGCCGCTGAGCTTGCTTGAACTCGGCCGTTACGTTTACGATTTCCTGCCCAATCTCTCGCAGCTGGTACCGATCAACGGCACCTTCCTCGGCTTCATAAACCTCGGCAGCACCAACCACACCGCCAGCTTCTATGCAATTCCGATTCTGGTAGTGGTGACGACGTGGCTGTCCAGCAAAGTGATGCAGGCACCCAGCGCGGACCCGACCACAGCGCAGACGAATCAGATGATGACGATGACGATGCCGCTGATGATCGGCTTCTTCTCGCTCAGCACGCCGATTGGCCTTGGTATGTACTGGATCGCGTCAAACATGATTGGTGTGCTGCAGTACTACGTCACCAAACCGCGCATGGATGCGATCAAGGCACAGTACGCGGTTGAACACAGTGCCGCCGGCGTGAGTGCGGCGAAGGCCGTCGTCGACGCCGCCAAGCCCGTGGCCGCTCCTCCGCGCGCTAAGGTCAAGGCGAAATCCACTGGGCGTATCAATCAGTCTGCTTCCCGCAAGGACAAGGAAAAGTAAACCGGAATTTTCATGGCATCCATTGAAGTCATTGCCCCCGACGTCGAGAGCGCGATCGAGCAAGGTCTTGTACGGCTAGGCCTGATGCGTGCGGAAGTCAAGATCGAGATTCTTGAAGAGGGCAGCCGCGGTGTGCTTGGCCTTGGTTCGCGGCAGTGCAAGGTGCGGCTCACCCCTTGGGACGAGTTTGATGCCGCCACAGCCAGCACCGATACGGACAACCTCGACGATGAGGCTGCGGAATTCGACGAAGACCTGGCCGATTACGAAAACGACGAAGAAAACGACGAAGAGGACGACGAAGAAAACGACGAAGAAAACGACGAAGAGAAGGGTGGCGGCAATGAAGCAGTGACTGAGTCTGATTCTTCAGCCGGCGCTGACGGCGAGGATGAAGATGATGGCGAAGGCGCGCCCATGATTGAAGGGGAAGGGCTGGCTGTGGAAATCACGCAGTCGATCCTTGAGCGCATGGGATTTCGCCGCGCAGAAGCTTATGGGCGTTCTTTGCTGCCGATGGATGACGCCGATCATCCCTCGATCCTGGTCGAGGTAGAGGTTGAAGAGCAGGATGAAGATGCATTCCTTGATCACAACACAGAAGGGCTCAATGCATTGCAGACGCTGGTGCAGACGATGTGGTCGCATCAGACGAAGAGCAACGTGCGCGTGAATGTGGATGTGAATGGTTTCAAGGTGCGCAAGCAGGAGAAGCTGATCGCGATGGCACAGCGCATGGCCGAACGCGTTGTCGAATCCGGCCGGCCGGTGATCTTGGAAGCTATGAATGGTGCGGATCGTCGCATCGTGCACATGGCGCTGCGCGATCACCCGGATGTCTTCACGGAGAGCTCTGGCGAAGGTACATCGCGCAAGGTGCAGATCAAGCCAAAGCAAAGCTAACTGAACGATGCGTGCGATGATCGATTACCTCGCAGTCGGCCATGTCACAGATGATTTGTGGCCGGACGGCAGAGTCACGGCCGGTGGCACGGTCATGTATGCGTCACGCTGTGCGCGGACCCTCGTGCAGAGTGTGGCCGTTTTGACCGCGGCGACATCGTCGCTGGACGTTGCCGGAATTTTTCCGGAAATTGATGTGTTGCGCATCGATGCGCCGCTGACAACGCAGTTTTGGAATGTATACGACGGCAGTCGTCGCACGCAGTTCACGCACGTCGGGCCCGTTCGCCTGCATGGACGTGATCTGACACCGGCGATGTGCAGCAGCGCGATCGTACATCTGGCGCCGGTGTGCGACGAAGTCGACGTCGACGTGCTGGATGTGCTGGATGCCGACACTTTCGTCGGTGTCACGCCACAGGGTTGGCTGCGTCGCTGGAGCGATGATGGCCGTGTCACGCAGTCGCCGGCGAACTGGGCCGGCGCCAGTCGTGTTCTGGCGCGTGCGAATGCGGCTGTTATGAGCATCGAAGACATCAACGGCGACTGGTCGATTGCACATCAATGGGCGACGCAAAGTCGGCTGCTGGTGGTCACGCAGAGCGAGAATGGCTGCACGCTGTTTCAGAACGGCGAGGCCGTGCATGTATCGGCGCCACAGGTGCAGCAGATTGACCCGACTGGGGCTGGTGATGTGTTCGCAGCCACGTTGTTCGTGGCGCTTCAGCGCGGCGAAACGCCGCTGCGCGCCGCTGAGATGGCCAACTGTCTGGCTGCCAATTCCGTCACGCGCCCGCAGATGGAAGGTTTGCCGACGCCGGCGGATATTGCGCGCTGCTTTGAGGCGGCTTGATTTTTGCAGCATGCGTGCACGATAGCGTGCACTACTTGGGAGAAGTGATGCGGTTCGGGTGCTGACAAGGCTGGGTAGTAAATTGCGTCAGATACAAATTCGCGTCCTGCCCCTCGCACCCGTGCAAAGGGGCGGTTTTCTACCGCATTTCCAGCCCAGACCCCGGTCCGAGTGACGGCCGTGACGCGGCCGGCCGGTTCTCCCCAAACGGCGAATATGCCTTTTGTGTGAGACTTCCAACTATGTTGGGCTAAAATCACAAAACGGTTCGTGTGAAAAAGCGCGTGGCCTGCACACAATGCCTCATATATACGCAGTGGCAAACCAGAAGGGCGGCGTCGGAAAGACGACCACTTCAGTCAACCTGGCGGTATTTCTTGCCGCGGCCGGGCAGCGAGTGCTGCTGTTGGATCTTGATCCGCAGGCGAATGCGAGCAGCAGCCTGGGGGTGAATCGGGACAAAATTGAGGCTTCCAGCTACGAAGTGCTGCTGGGACAAGCCACGGCAGGGCGTGCCACGCTGCATAATCGCAAACTGAATCTCTCGTTGATTCCGGCTGCGCCAGGCCTGGCGGCGGCGGAGATCGAGCTGGTGGGGGAGATGGCGCGTGAATACCGCTTGAAAAACGCGCTGGTGCCTGAGCTGCCCAAGTATGACTACGTCCTCATTGATTGTCCGCCATCGCTGGGTCTGTTGACGGTGAATGCGTTCACGGCGGCGGCGAATGGCGTGCTGATTCCGGTGCAATGCGAATACCTGGCGCTCGAAGGACTTGGGCAGCTTTCACGCACTGTGCAGCTGGTGAAACAGCGCCTGAATCCTGACATGGACATCGCTGGGCTGATGTTAACGATGTATGACAGCCGCACTGCGCTGGCGCAGCAGGTGGCTGGCGAAGTTGAGAAATTTTTTGGCGCAAAGGTATTTCGCACCCGCGTTCCGCGCAATGTGCGTTTGAGCGAGGCACCCAGTTATGGTCAGCCGATTTTGACCTATTCGCCCGCCTCACCAGGAGCGGTTGCTTACCGTGCGCTGGCGCAGGAGCTGCTCGTGCGCAATGCGCGGGTCGTTACTTCGACGGATGTGGCGTTGGTGCCGGAAAAATTGGACGAAGATGAGCCGCCGCCCGCGGCCATGCTTGCGGCTGCGGCTGCGGCTGCGGATTTCGATGGGGCGGATGATATCGAGAACGGGGGCTGGAAGTAACGAGAACAGAAATATATGGCGCCGAAAATAGGACTGGGCCGCGGGTTGGATGCATTGATCCCCGCTAATAACTACGAATCTGCGCCGCAACACGTCGATGAGCGCGCAGTCGCAGCTGGATCTGTCGCCGGCGTGCTCGAGATTCCCGTTGGCGACATTCGCCCCAATCCGCATCAGCCGCGCCTGACCCGTGGTCTTGATACGCCGCAGCTCGCCGAACTGGCGGCCAGCATTCGCGAACATGGCATTATTCAGCCGCTGATCGTGGTGAAGAGCAAGGGCGGACCGACGCCGTGGACGCTCATCGCCGGCGAACGACGCTGGCGTGCTTCTCAGCTTGCCGGGCTCACGGTTGTGCCAGCTGTAGTGAAGGATTATGCGCCGCAACAGATGCTCGAGGTTGCGCTGATCGAGAACATCCAGCGCAGCGACCTGAGCGCGCTTGAAGAAGCTGAGGCCTATCAGCACCTGATGGTCGACTTTGGGCTGACGCAGAATGAAGTCGCTCAGCGCGTTGGCAAGAGCCGTGAGGATGTGGCCAACACTGTGCGCCTGCTGCAGCTGCCTGAGAGCGTGCAGGCGGCCCTGATACAGGGCGAAATCACCGAGGGACATGCGCGCGCGCTGCTCAGCCCGCGGCTGGGAATGGATCAGCAGCTGGTGATTTTCGAAGAAGTCCGTCGCAGCCGGCTCAGCGTGCGCCAGACCGAAGAGCTGGTGCGGCGGATGACGGTTGGGCAGCCTGCACATAAGCCGACCGAGCGCCCCGTGTACGACGACGCGCGCGAACTTGAATCACAGCTGCGCAATGCGCTCGGCACAAAAGTGTCGCTGCAGCGCAGTCGCAAAGGTGGTCGCCTGGTGATCGAGTTTTACTCGGATGAAGAGTTTGAGGCGCTGTATGCGCGGATTGTGGGGAGTGAAGGCGAGTGAAGGCGAGTGAAGCCAAATGAAGTGGATAGTAGAAAGTGATAGTGGATGGCGAAGGCGCAAAAACCAGCAAATTCACGAAATCTGATCCACTATCCACGAACTACTATCTACTACCATGCTCCACCACGGCGACAACCTTACGCAGTTGCGTGCGCAGATTGCTGACGCTTCTGTGGATTTGATCTATCTCGATCCACCGTTCAATTCTGGGCAAGCGTACTATGCGACGGGCCTGCGGGATGCGGGGCCGCGCTTCGATGACCGCTGGGCGTGGGATGCGACGGCGTTCGCAGCGGCGTGTGAGGCTGTGTCGCCGGCGATGGCGGATGTCCTGCGTGCACTGATGCGGCTGGTGGGTGAGGGCGGAGACCTCGCATATTGCGCATTTTTGGCTCCGCGGCTGGTCGAATGTGCACGCGTTTTGCGGCCGACCGGCAGTATTTACCTGCATTGCGACGTGCGCATGAGTCACTATCTGCGCTTGATGCTGGACGCACTGTTCGGCCGCGCAAATTTTCGCAATGAAATTGCCTGGGCATATCGCACGGGTGGGGTGGGGAAACGCACGTTTGCGCGCAAACACGACCCGATTTTGTTCTATAGCGCTTCGGCGGCATATACATTTCATCCGCAATATGAGCGCATCCGCTATCGAAAGCCGTTTTTCAGCGCGAAACGCGATGAAGAAGGTTGGTATGCCGATGTGTTGCTGCGTGACGTGTGGGAAATTCCGGCGGTGATCAACGTTTCCGCTGAACGCAGCGGCTATCCGACGCAGAAGCCACTGGCGCTGCTGGAACGCATCGTCACGGCGTCGAGCAACGCTGGCGATGTCGTGCTCGATCCATTTTGCGGTAGTGGGACGACGCTGGTAGCGGCACAGCGCTGCGGACGGTGCTGGATTGGCATCGATGCCAACGTTGATGCGCTGACAGTGGCCGAAAAACGGCTGGCGGATGCGTCAGCCGCCCCGCAGCATTTGTAGTGACAGGTAAGCGACGATCATCCCGACGACGACCAGGACGAAGCCGAAGATGCGGTACGCAATGATGGTGAACTTCGGACCGCGTGCGGCCAGGATGCGCTTACCGAACGGATCGAACTCGACCAGCTTGTCGAGTGGGCGCCGCATGGCGGCGAAACCGTTGATCAGCGCGAGCATAGCCATGAGCAGGCCGATGATGCCAGAAATCATGGCGCGGATTATAGAAGCTGGCCAGGGCGACATCAGCAGGAAACGTGACTTGCTGCCTTGTAGCACGTCGTCTATTTATGATCCCGTCACGATCCCGAATTGCCTCACCTATTTTCCAGAGGGCAGATGCGCAGCGCTTTTTGGGGGCAGGTGAAATCGACGAAATTACTGCGATTTGACGGGCAAAATCTGGGCAAAACCCAGAAAATAGAAGTTGATCAACGCGTTATGTCAAAATACTTGCCTTGTGAGAGATGCTTGAGTATCCTTAGAACATATGCATGTTGAGCGCGCCTCCGATGATATCTACATTTTTACGAGTGACCGTTATGCTCAAGTGACGGCCAGCTTGATTCTGTCGAACGGCACTGGAGTGCTGATCGACACAATGCTGTTTCCAAGCGAGGCTGCGCGCATTGCATTGCATGTGCGTCAGCATTGCCCAAACGGCGTCCGTTACATAATCTACACCGGTCACGAAGCCGATCATACGTATGGGGCCTTCCTTTTTCCGAGGGCCGAAATTATTGCGCATGAAAAAGCGCGCGACATGATCTTGGAAAGGGGACCAGCGGCGTTGGCGCAGGCCCGCGAGGCGCTGCCGGAGATGGCTCCGGTGATGCTGCGACCGCCGACGATCACCTTTTCGGGTGGTTCTTTCACCTTGCGACTGCCTGGCAAGACGCTGGAAATCATGCACATGCCTGGACACACTTCCGACGGTTGTTCTGTACTATTGCATGAAGAGCGTATTTTGTTCGCCGGCGATGCCATCATGGCGTTGCCGACAGTGGTGAACGGCGATCCGGTTGAGTTGAAGCAGACCATTGAGCGCGCCGCAGCGATGCAGTTGGAATACATCGTGCAGGGGCATGGTGAGCTGATTCTGCGCGGTGAAATCAAAGATACGCTCAAGCGTTCGGTCGGCTATCTCGACAACCTGACGCAAAAAGTGCAGCGCGTCGTGGACATCGGTGGTTCACGCGACGACGTGCGCGCCATCACCATCGAATCGTGCGGGCTTACGCGCGTGCTTTTGAATGGCGCCGTCGGCCAGCTGCACATCAGCAATGCGCTGGCGCTGTACGACCGTTACATTCACGATCGACCGGCCGGTATGCGCTCTATTGTCGAAGAGGCTGACGTCGTCGCCAAGCCCGCTGGTCGCGTCGGGGCGAAAGCCAAGCCACGTAAGGCCGAAAAAGCTGAAAAACACGAAAAGCCTGGTGACGTTGCGATAGTACAGCCGGAAACCGCCGCGCTGCCGAAGCCGGCCGCCGGCCGGCGCACGATTCATGCGCCAGTGACACCCCCCAGCAGCCGCGGCTCACGCACCGTATAAAGTACACAAGCACGTTGAAATTGGTGCTTGACAAGCGTCGTTGTTTGTGGATAATATCCATTCCGCGATGCGGGATAGAGCAGTGGCAGCTCGTCAGGCTCATAACCTGAAGGTCGTAGGTTCGAATCCTACTCCCGCTATATCTCCCCGGTGATACAGATCACTGGGGATTTTTGTTTTTCCACTCAGGAAAATCTGCACCCTGATTTCTGTCCCCTCGTGAGGATATCTCCCCCATCCAGAACGGACTGGCGCCTACTCTGCTGAGGCTGACTTTTCGTGACGGCATGCAGGAAAGAGCGCAAAAACGAAATCTTGCATAATGCGCACAGGCATGAATAAGATGAAGCGAATACAAAATCTGTTGCTAGCTGTGACGTGGACGGCAGCGATCTGCAGCGCACTGGTATTTACCGCCGTCAAGATACGCAACTGGGGGCCGGTGCTGGATGCGCCATGGCAGGGCGACTTCATTATGTACCGCGATGCGGCGCGGGTGCTTGATTGGGAACCGGAACAGCTGTACCGAACGTCGCAATGGCCTAAGGTATTGGACGAACCAGACGTATCGATGATGCCGTTTCCGTACATGCCGGCGATCGGCATGGCGCTGATCCCCTTTGCGCGCATGCCGGTTGAGACGGCGCAGCGCATCTGGTTTTGGTTGTCGGTGGCAGCGTTCCTGCCGGTGGTGGTGCTGGTCGTCCGTCGCATACCGCCGGGCCGTGCGCGCGTCATCGGCGTCGGAATGATGTTTCTGCTGCCGGCGTTTCTGGACGCGTTGTATCTTGGCCAGATCACCTTCGTGATGGCGCTGCTTGTGGTGCTGGCCTGGTACGGCATGGACGCACAGCGGCCGTGGGTGCGCATTCTCGCCGGCGTTTGTCTGGGAATCGCATGCGGCATCAAGCCGATCGTCGTCGGCCTGGCGCTGGTCGCGTTACTGCGTCGGCGCATCGGATTCCTCGCTGGCATGGTTGCGGCGCTGGCGGCGCTGACAGGGGTGGGGTTGCTGAAATTGCCCGCTTCGGTGACGCTGGACTATATTGCCGTGATGCGAGGCTATACGGAAAAGATGACGCCGCCGGAAATGACGTATCTGATTTTTTGGAACCAGAGCATCCCAGCCTTTTGGCAGAAGCTTTTCGGGGCACGATACGGCACGCTGGCGACCGGAATTTCGTTCGGTTGTGTGGCAGCGATCCTGTTCGCCATCGTTCGCCGATCACTGCGCAGCGCGCGATTGAGCAAACGAACGGATGTGATCGAGGTTTCCGCTGCATTGCTAGGTGTGCTGCTCTGCGCGCCTGTGACGTGGCTGCATTACATTCTTGCGACGGCGCCGGTGTTTGCTGGCATTGCTCGGGCATGGCAATCCCAAACGCACTTTATCGGGCGTATGGCGCTGCCGGTCGGAATTTGCATGGCGATGCTGCAGCGCGCGGCCGAACCTTTGGTGGCGGCGACCGGCATTCAGATGTTTTCGTCGTTGATGGCGATCAGCATGTCGCTGTGGCTGGGGATGCTGCTGGCTACCGCGCCGACGCATAATCTGTCGCCTTCATCATCACACTGACGACCTTCGCCACGATCGGGCCGTTGGCTTCCGTGGCGTCGCGGCCGGCCTGCCATTCGGGGTCGGCGCGGAAGGCGGCCCAGGCGGCGTCGCAGGCGGCCTGATCAGCGAAGGCCAGGACATAGACGAGGTCACCGGTTTCTTCCGTGCGCGGCTCGGGCGTCCAAAAGCCGACGACCTGCATGCCATGGCGAGCGAACAGGCGCATCGTCAGGTTGCGGAAGCGGCCATCGATGTCTGCGAAGCGGCCGGGTGCGGCCCAGTACGTGCGAAGCTGATAAATCATGCTTTACTTATCGGGTGATCATCGTGAAAAGTCAAAGTGAAATTAATCACCTCATTCGTGCACTTCTCGAAAACTACATCGACCGGGGCGAGGAGCGCGGCTTGCAGGTCGCTGCCTATTTGAACGGCGAACGGATCGTCGATTGCTGGGCCGGCGTCGCGGATCCGGCGAGCGGTCGGCTGGTGGATGGGGAGACGTTGTTCACTGTGTGGTCGGCCGGCAAGGGCGTGGACGCCACGCTGGTGCATCTGTTGGTGGAACGTGGCCTGCTGAGCTATGAGACACGCCTGGCGGAGCTGTGGCCGGAGTTCGCCGCGCATGGCAAGCAGGACATCACCGTAGCACATGTGTTGACGCACATGTCCGGCATACCGCAAATTCCCGCCGACGTCACACCGGACGAAGTGCTCGACTGGGGCGCGATGCGGCGCCGGATGGAGCGCTTGACGCCGCTCTGGAAGCCGGGAACAGCCAGCGGCTACCATGCCATGACATATGGCTGGCTGGTGGGCGAAATCGTGCAGCGCATCGATGGCCGACGTTTTGCCGACTTCGTGCGCGCGGAGATTTGCGCGCCGCTGGGTATTCGCGACCTGTATTTCGGCATCCCGGCCGAAGAAGAGCCGCGCGTAGCGGTTTTGGAAGATGCTTCCGATCCGGTGCTTCCGCCGCCAGCCGATGTGTTGAAGGTGACGGCCACCCCAGCGTGGCGCTATCCGCCGTCGGCGTGGGCGAACCAGAGCGCAGTGCGGCGTGCGTGTGTGCCGTCGAGCGGCTGCATCGCAAACGCGCGCGCGCTGGCGGCACATTATGCGGCGCTGGCGCATGGCGAACGCCTGCTGCCGGCTGCGCGCGTGCGCGAGATGTCCGCGTTGCGCTTCGAGGGTCGCGACTGCACCACGGGCAATCCTGAGCGGCGGGCGTTGGGTTACCACCTCGGCGGGCCGGACTCGGCGCTGGGCGAGCGACTGAGCGCATTTGGCCACGGTGGGTTGGGCGGCACGCTCGCCTTCGCCGACCCGGAGCTGGGCCTGGCGTTCGCGCTGACGAAGAATCGGCTGCACAGCAACGTCGCCCCGGGCACGGATGTGGCGTACGCGGCAGCCAGCGTGCTGCGGGCGGCGCTGGCGGAGTAGACCGCCGACGGCGCCACCGTCGAAACGAAGGAAACGTACCCGTCTTCTTAGATCCCGGGGATTTTATTGACATAATGAACGCTTTGCCCACCTCACCCGCCTACTCCGCCTTTCTCGCCGGCGCATGGACGCAGACCGGCCGAACCTTCGAAGTGCACAGCCCGGCGATGGGCGAAACGATCGCGATCGTCGCCGACTGCGGGCTGGACGAGGCGCGGCGAGCCGCCGTCGCTGCGCACGCGGCGTTTTTGCAGTGGCGCGCGCGGACGCCGTGGGACCGTGCGCCGATCCTGCAGCGCTGGGGCGCGTTGATTTTGCAGCACGAGGTGCGCCTGGCGCACGGCATCGCCCGCGAAATGGGCAAACCGGTCACCGAGGCGAAGGGCGAAATTCGCTATTCAGCCGCGCTGGCGGGCGACTTTGCCGAAGAGGCCAAGCGTGTGTTCGGCGAACTTGTGCCAAGCCAGTTCGCCGACAAGCGCCTGCTGGTGACGAAACGCCCAGTTGGCCCGGTGCTGGCGATTACGCCGTGGAATTTCCCGGCGCTGATGATCATGCGCAAAGCTGCGGCGGCGCTGGCGGCAGGCTGCACCGTAATCGTTAAGCCGGCTGAGCAGTCGCCGCTGACGGCTCTCGAGCTGGCGCAGCTGTGGGAAGAGGCCGGCGGCCCGCCCGGCACACTGCAGGTGCTGCCGACGAGCGACCCGGCCCCGCTCGCTGCGGCGCTGCTCGACGACGTCACCGTACGCAAGCTGACCTTCACCGGCTCCACCGAAGTGGGCATCCTGTTGAACAGGCATGCAGCGGCGACGCTGAAGCACGTGTCGCTCGAGCTGGGCGGCCACGCGCCGTACCTTGTCTTCGGCGACGCCGATGTGGCGCAGGCAGCGCGCGATGTGGCGGCCAGCAAATTCCGCAACGCCGGCCAGACCTGTATTTGTACGAATCGCGTCTACGTGCAGCGCGGCATCGCCGACGCGTTCGAGGCCGAACTGGCGCGCGTGACGGCGGCGCTGCGCGTCGGCGACCCGCTGCAGGATGTCACGCAGATCGGCCCGCTGGTGGATGCGGCCGGACTGCGCAAGGTCGAAGCGCATGTGGCCGACGCATTGGCGCATGGCGCGCACGTGCTGACCGGCGGCCGGGCGCTCGGTGGGTTGTTTTATGAACCCACCGTGCTGAGCGGCGTGACCGACGACATGCTCATCATGCGCGAGGAGACGTTCGGCCCGGTGGCGCCGGTGCTGCGCTTCGACGACGAGGCGGAGGCGATTGCACGGGCGAATGACACGCCGTTCGGGCTGGCTGCCTACGTCTGGACGCGCGACGTCGGACGCGTTTTTCGCGTGAGCGAGGCGCTGGAGTACGGCATCATCGGCGTGAACGACCCGATCCCGTCGACGGCGCAGGCGCCATTTGGCGGGACGAAGGCATCAGGTCTCGGCCGCGAGCAGGGGAAATGGGGCCTCGAGGCATATTTGGAAACAAAATTCACGTCGGTACGATTGGCGTAGGGGCGACACTTGCGTCGCCCACCCGTCTGTCATCTGCCATCGACCTATGGTATTGCAAAGCCGTAGCGTTTCAGCGTTGCCTGCCCGGCTGGCGAAAGCACGTAATCGACGAACGCGTGTGCGAGGGCGGGGTTCGGGCTGTCGACGAGTGGCGCGATCGGGTAGACGGCGACGGTGTTGAGCTCGACGGGGATGGTGATCGTGCGCACGGCTTTGGCCTTGTCGGCGAGGACGTCGCTGGCGTAGACGATGCCGGCGTCGGCTTCGCCGAGGACGATTTTGGCGAAGACGGTGCGTACGTCTTCTTCATAAGAGACGATATTGGAAAGCACGGCGGTGCGATAGAGCAGCCCGAATTCGGGCTTCGCCGCGGCTTTATTCAGGAAATCGAGTGCATAGCCGCCGGCGGGCACGGCTTTGTTCGCCAGCACAAGTGTGACGCCCTTTTTCGCCAGGTCGTTGAGTTTGCGCAGGCGGGCGGGATTCGATTTCGGATAGACGACGACGAGTTGATTGTGGGCGAAGCGGTGCGCCTGGGCGGCGTCGATGCGCGTGGTCTTGACGACGGCCTTCATCAGCTTTTCGTTGGCGCTGGCGAAGACGTCGGCCGGCGCGCCGTAGCCGATCTGTTCGGCCAGCTGCTGCGAGCCGGCGAAGCTGAAGGCGACGCGAGTGTCGGGGTATTTTGCTTCGAAATCGCGGCCGATTGCGGTGAAGGCGTCACGCAGCGAGGCGGCGGCATAGACGGTGATTTCGCCGGTCGGCATCTGCGCGTGAGCCTGCGTTCCTGCGAACAGCGTCGTCAATATGAGGGCGGTGGCGATGAGTTTTCGGAAGGTGTGGCGGATGTGAGGATTCATGTTCATGAAGAAGCGTCGGCTGTGCGTAGCAAGCGCGCGGTGACGAGCACGGTGAGTGAGGCGAGCAGCAGCAGCAGCGTGAGTGCGAGCGCCGCTGGCAGGTCGCTTTGAAAAGAGGTGTAAATGGCCAGCGCCATCGTCTGCGTGCGGCCGACGAGGTTGCCGGCGAAGAGGATCGTGGCGCCGAATTCGCCGAGCGAGCGCGCCCACGCGGTGACTGCGCCAGCCATCAGCGCTGGCAGTGCGAGTGGCAAAGTAATGAAGCGAAAAATCTGCCATGCGCCGGCGCCTTCGACCATGGCGACGCGCTCGAGATCACGGTCGACGCTGCGGAAGCCGACGATGGCGGCGCGCACGTAGAGTGGTGCGGCGACGAAGACCTGCGCGATGATGACGGCGGCGGTGCTGAATGCGAGCGGGATGCCGAGCGTGTTCAGCACCGGACCGATGAGGCCGGTGCGGCCGAAGGCCATCAGCAGGCCGAGGCCGGCGACGGACGGCGGCAGGACGACCGGCAGGTCGAGCAGTGCATCGATGATGCGCCAGCCGCGGCTGCGATGGCGGGCGACGAGCCACGCTGTCGGGGTGCCGATCAGCAGAATGACGAGCAGTGCGATGGCGGACGTCCATGCGGTGAGTGCGACGGCGCTGCGCACTTCGGCGGCGCCGACTGCGGCGGCGAACTCGGGCGCGCCGCGCACGGCGATGGCGGCGAGCGGCAGCACGATGAGCGACAGCAGCGCGGCGGCGGCTACGAGCGGTAGTGCGTGGGGGAGAGACGGGGCGCGCGGCATTTGTTATGTAAAAACTTAACCCGTCTTCTTAGAAGACGGGTTTCGAGACATCGTTTTGTCAGCCTCCGTCAGGTTCGGTTACGAATCTGCGGCTGACTGGTTAGCGATCCTCGATTTTCAGCTCGTCATAGGTCGTTTCTGGGTCGATCGGTCGTGAAAATCGTACTTCATCGAGCTCGCCGATGACGATTTCGGCAGTGGTGTAGATGAGGCTGCCGTCCATGAGATGGCCGCCGAGGGTGCGGCCGGTTCCGTCGGCGAGAGCAATGTGCAGGTGTGGCCCGTCTGGGGACAAAGTGCCGACGAGCGAGAGGATTTCAAATTTGTCTTCGTAATGCGTTGTTTTGTCCTTGTTCGCCAGGCGCAGGGCAGCGTGACGCAGGCTGCCGACGCATGTCAGAACGAAAGCGGCGCGCAGATCTCTGCTGTGGGCGAATGCTTCGAGCTCCTTGCGGAGATCCTGATGTGGACGAAGGCGCAGAGCGAAAGATTTCATTTGTGATGGATATTACTTGCTTCGCAACTTTGACCTAGTAGTGCGTCCAGGCAAAACTTGTGAGCGTCTGCCCTGTGCGAACCTTGCCTACAACCCACATTGCGCCCACATTGCGCCCATATTGCGCCCATATTGCGCCCATATTGCGCCCATATTGCGCCCATATTGCGCCCATATTGCGCCCACATTGCGCCCACATTGCGCCCATATTGCGACGCAGCAATTTC
>CANJQH010000044.1 GCA_947476335.1 Anaerolineae bacterium
CCCAGACCGATGGTCTGGGCTAGGACTGCGTCGCGCCTTTGGCGCTTTTTCAGCCTTGAAAGGGCGTACTTCGATTCAGCCAGGGTTTGTGCTGAAGGCGCAGCCCTGGCAACGGCGTGGCGCCGATATCAGGATGTTGAGTGGGGACCGGCAAGTTTTGCCTGGACGCACTACTAAGTGAGTCGCCAAAAGTTCTGCCGGACAAAACTTATGGACAGGAACTTAGAACCGTATTTCCCGCGCAACACGCTGTTCCTTCCCCCTGCAAGGGAGGAATAGCGTGTTGCGCGTTCAACAACCGACTGAACCTGAGCAGTTACGAAATCTGAAATCTCAGGAGCATCCTGTGGTGCTGCCGCAGGTTTCGCACTTCAGACAGGTGCCATTACGCACCAATGTGAACTGCTGACATTCCGGGCATGCGTCGCCGGTATAACCTTTCAGACGCGCCTCACGGCGCTTCTCGACATCACTTTGCCTTGGCGCGGTGCTTGCAGGCGCTGCCACCGCCGCCACTGCTGCCACCGGCGACACGCGCACCAGCTCCGCGGCATGTACACCATTGCCGTTTGACTCGGCCTGCGGCGTAGCATCCATCACAGTCTCACCGTCATAGTCCGGCTCGACAGACGCCGGCTGTGCGAGCGTATGTGCCAAATCTTCGCGGCCGAGATAAGTGATCGCCAGCTCACGGAAGATGTAGTCGATCACGCTCGTCGCGTTCTTGATGCGGTCATTGCCCTGCACCATGCCGGATGGCTCAAACTTGGTGAACGTGAACGAATCCACGAACTCCTCGAGTGGCACACCATATTGCAGTCCGAGCGACACTGCGATGGCGAAGCAGTTCATCAGGCTGCGGAAGCCGGCACCTTCCTTATGCATATCGATGAAGATTTCACCGAGCGTGCCATCGGCGTATTCGCCAGTGCGCAGGAACACGGTGTGCCCGCTCAACTTGGCCTTCTGCGTGTACCCCCCGCGGCGGTTCGGCAGCCGGCGCTGGCGGGCCAGATAGCGGATGATGGTGCGTTCGACCACCTCGCGATGCGCCGCCGGCACGGCACCCGACGCGACCGCCTCCTGTGCAGCCTCCGCGGCGAACACCTCTTCCTCTTCATCGGAGCTGGTGTTCAACGGCTGGCTCAGCTTCGAACCGTCACGATACAGCGCATTCGCCTTAACACCGACCTTCCACGAAAGCATGTAAGCGTCCCAAATATCCTGCACCGTGGCTTCGTTCGGCAGGTTGATCGTCTTGGAGATCGCACCCGAGATGAAGGGCTGGGCGACAGCCATCATCAGGATATGGCCGTCGGTGCCGATATAGCGCGTGCCATACTTGCCGCACTTGTTGGCACAGTCGAAGACGGCGTAATGTTCCATGCGCAGCGCCGGCGCACCTTCGAGCGTCATCGTGCCGCAAACGTGGTCATTCGCCGCGCGAATCTGCTCAGTGCTGAATCCAAGTACGCGCAGCATATTGAATTTTGAATCATTCAGCTGCGCATCGGTCAGGCCGAGCACGTCCTTACAGTACTGCTCGCCCAGCGTCCACTTATTGAACGCAAACTGAATTTCAAATGCCATCGGCAATGCCGCCTCAATCTTCTCGAGGCCTGCCTGGTCAAAGCCACGCGCGCGCAGCGCTTCGTGCGAAATCGCGGCACAGCTGCTGAGCGTGCCGTATCCCACTGCGTACTTGACCATTGCGTCGATCTGCGACTCGCTGTAGCCCATACGCGCCAGCGCCGGGGGCACCGACTGATTCACGATCTTGAAGTAGCCGCCACCGGCCAGTTTCTTGAATTTCACCAGTGCAAAGTCCGGCTCAATGCCGGTCGTATCACAGTCCATCACCAGGCCAATGGTGCCGGTCGGTGCGATCACCGTGACTTGTGCATTGCGGAAGCCGTGCTGCTCACCGAATGCCAGCATCTGGTCGGCGTCCTCGCGTGCAGCGTGCAGCAGATCGCTCGGGCAGAATTCCGGATCGATGCCGATCGGCGGGATGCTCAGGCCCTCATATTCCGCAGCAGGCACGTTGTAGGCTGCCCGGCGATGGTTGCGAATCACCCGCAGCATATACGCAGAGTTGTTCTCGTATCCCGGGAACGCGCCATGTTCAGACGCCATCTCAGCGCTCGTGGCGTACGCCTTGCTGTGCATCACCGCAGTCAGTGCGCCACAGATCGCGCGGCCCTCCGGCGAATCGTACGGGATGCCCTGCAGCATCAGCAGCGTGCCGAGGTTGGCGTAGCCCAGGCCCAGCGTGCGGTACTTAAAGCTTCGCTCCGCCACTTCCCGACTCGGGAACTGCGCCATCAGCACGCTGATCTCCAGCACGATTGTCCAGATGCGCACCGCATGCCGATACGCCTCAATGTCGAAGCGCTGCGCCGCCTGGTCGTAGAACGCGACGAGATTGAGGCTGGCCAAGTTGCACGCCGTATCGTCCAGGAACATGTACTCACTGCACGGATTCGACCCGCGAATTTCGCCATCCGCCGGGCAGGTGTGCCATTCGTTGATCGTCGTGTGGTACTGGAATCCCGGGTCGGCCGACTGCCAAGCTGCGTCGCTGATGCGCGTCATCAGTTCGCGCGCCTTGAGCGTGCGGCGTGCCTTGGGAGCGCGGTTTTGTCGGCGCGCCTTCTCCATTTCGGTACGCCAATAGAGATGCCAGTCGCCGTCGGCCTCGATCGCCTGCATGAACGCGTTCGTCACACGCACAGAGTTGTTCGAATTCTGGCCACTGACGGTGATGTACGCCTCACTGTTCCAGTCGGTGTCATATTCCGGAAAGCGGATCGACGTGAAGCCCTGCTGCGCAAGCTGAATCGTGCGCTCGATGTAATTGGGCGAAATCAGCGACTTGCGTGCTTCCGTGATCGCCACCCCGAGCGCCTTGTTGCGCTTCCGGTCGAAGCGAATCGCCACGTCCGGCTCATTTGTGCACGCATGCATGATGGCATTCAGATGCCGGTTATTCAGCTTGCTGCCCGTCACCAGCGCAGCGACCTTCTGCTCTTCCACAACCTTCCAGTCGACAAAGGTTTCGATATCCGGATGATCGATGTCCAGAATCACCATCTTGGCCGCCCGACGCGTGGTGCCGCCGGATTTGATCGCACCGGCCGCGCGGTCGCCGATCTTCAGGAAGCTCATCAGGCCGCTCGACTTGCCGCCGCCGCTCAGCGGCTCACCCTCGCCGCGCAGACTCGAGAAATTCGAACCGGTGCCTGAACCATATTTGAAGATGCGCGCCTCGCGCGTCCACAAGTCCATAATGCCGCCGTCATTCACCAGGTCGTCGCTGACCGATTGGATAAAGCACGCGTGCGGCTGCGGATGCGTGTACGCGTCGCTGGACTGCACCAGCTTTCCAGTGTCCGGATCGACATAAAAATGCCCTTGCGACGGGCCGGTGATGCCGTAGGCCCAGTTCAGGCCAGTGTTGAACCACTGCGGCGAATTCGGTGCCGCCATCTGACGCGCCAGCATATACGCCAGCTCATCATGGAACGCCTGCGCGTCCTCCTCAGTGTCGAAATACTTATACTTCCAACCCCAGTACGTCCAGCAGCCCGCCAGCCGATCAAACACCTCACGGCTGTTGCGCTCCCCCACATCAAGGTCTGCGCCTTCCGACGGCACGCTGCGCTGCAACCACGCCGGCACACCCTTCTCCTTTACCCGCACCGTGGCGCTGGGCACGCCTCCCTTGCGGAAATACTTCTGCGCAATGATGTCCGTCGCAACCTGCGACCAGCCGGCCGGAATGTCGATATCGGTCATCTCAAACACTTTCGAACCGTCCGGATTGCGAATCACCGAACTACGTTTGACGAATTCGATCTTCGAATACGAGTTCTCGCCGGATTGGGTGAATCGTCGGGTGATTTTCATAGTATTTTCTAATTGACGAATTGAATGAGGGCTGACTTATATGTAAAGCTGTTATCGTTCGCTGACGAGCTTGTCGATCTCACCGCGCACGCTTTCGAGGTCCTTTAAATTCAAATACACGATTGCGTAGCGTATATATGCAACTTCATCCAGTTCACGCAGACCACGCAACACGATGTCACCGATATCGCGAGCGGGCACTTCGCTGCAATTCATCGCCAATGTCTGCGCTTCTACATGATCAACCAACCGGTCGATCGCCTCAGCCGCCACCGGACGCTTGGCACACGCCACACGCACGCCATCCTGCACTTTTTCACGGCTGAATGCTTCGCGACGGCCGCCGCGCTTGATCACCAGCGGCATCGACTCCACGATTCGCTCTACCGTCGTAAAACGACGCTGACATTGCTTACAACTACGCCGGCGGCGAACACCACCCGATGCCTCACGCACGGTGTCAAGCACTTGTGTTTCATTGCAACCGCACGTTGGACATCGCATATAACATAACCTTGTAAATACCCTTGATTTTGCAATCAAACCGCCATATATCGGGGTAGAACAAATTTTCTACGCCAGCTATGGCCAATGATGGGTCGCAGATTGTAGTTAGCACAACGATGCAAGTCAACAAGCAGACGGGCGTAGAAGGTTAAATTCTGCAGAAAATTTAAGGTAACGTTGTCGGTGCAACGAAGGTGGAAAAACGAAGGAAGCCCGGCTGGTGGCCAGGCTTCCAATTTCAACAAAATTGTGCAAAAACTGCATCAATTTAGTCACCGAAGTTTTTTTCTTCAGGTTCGATTGTTGTTTTTATTGCGCATGAAAGGCGGCAGCTCAAGATCATTCGGATCCACTGTCACATTGCGATTCGGCTGCACATCCATCTGCCGCGTCTGCTGCGACTGCGGCACACGCGAACCACCGGGATTGCGGATGGTGATGGGAGACACTGCATTGTCGCGGTCGCGCAACGGGCGCCGCATCTGGCTGTTGAGCGTGTCAAAGCCGGTTGCAATCACCGTAATGCGGACGACGTCTTTCATTTTTTCGTCGACCACCGCGCCAAAAATCACGTTGCAATCCGGATGCGCTGCCTGCCGCACCACATTGGCCGCTTCGGTCACTTCGAAAAGACTTAGATCCGCGCCGCCGGTAACGTTGAACAAAATACCGCGCGCACCATCAATCGTGACATCGAGCAGATTCGACAAAATCGCCTGCTCTGCAGCGATACGAGCGCGATTTTCACCGCTGGCCGAACCAACTGCCATCAGGGCCGCACCGCCCTCACTCATAATCGTGCGCACGTCGGCAAAGTCAAGGTTGATCAACCCAGGCACGGTGATCACTTCGCTAATCCCCTGCACACCCTGGCGCAACACATCATCCGCCACACGAAATGCCTGCTGCAATCCAAGATTCTTCGGAACAATGTCGAGCAGCCGGTCATTCGGAATCACGATCAGCGTATCGACGTGCTCCTTGAATTTCTCGATGCCCTTCTCTGCACTCTTCTGCCGCGGCGTGCCTTCAAAAGAAAATGGCCGCGTCACCACACCGATCGTCAGCGCACCGCATTCTTTGGCAATGCGCGCCACCACTGGCGCCGCACCCGTTCCAGTCCCGCCGCCCATGCCACAGGTGATGAACACCATGTCCGCGCCCTTCAGCAGGCTGTAAATCTCGTCCGCCGATTCCTCCGCAGCCTTTTCACCCTGCTCTGGGTTGCTGCCCGCTCCCAGCCCACGCGTCACCTTCTCACCGATGCGCACCCGCACCGGCGCGTTGCTGGACATCAGCGCCTGCTGATCCGTGTTCATCGCAATGAACTCAACTCCCAGCACCCCGTCCGCAATCATGCGATTCACGGCATTCTGACCACCGCCACCGACTCCGACGACTTTGATCTGCGCCGGCGACTCCGCCGACATCCCGGAAAAATCTTTTTGAATGTTCATGAATCCCACACCTCTTCCTGCCTCAAGCCCAAAAGCCGCAATTTCAATCTATTGTATGAGTCGCATTGAAATAGTCAAGAGAATTCTATTTGATTTCAAAGAATCACGGATGAATTCCTCATGCATTTCCTTCCAAACACTACTTCAACCCATCCACTGTTTTATCTTTTTTATCCTTCAAATCGTCAGACCCAGCGCTCCAACGAAGATTTACTCTTGCCAAACATGCTTTTTTCACAAACATGTGCACATAACAATAATGATTCACCCAATGGTTGAGTTATACCGCAGTTGTCGTACCAAGCGACATCCCAAAGATCGAACACTTACCATTCTCTATGCGGATTCGGCGAGTACTACTTCAGTAGCAGTTATTTGAAAAGCAAGCCCGCAGGTCGGCGCTACAAGACATGCGGCGCTACAAGGTGCGAGGAAGCAGCCATTTGAAAAATGAGCGCAGCCGACCGCGCCCTTCAAACATGCTGAAAGTGCCTAGATTCGACTTTGCACGACGCTGCGGCCGCCCCTGCTGCTCTGATTGCCCCCAGTCGGCCAGCCCAACGACCGTCGAAAACGCCGGCGTCTGGATCGAATCCACCAGCCCGACGAGGTTCAACGGACGAGCGACGCGCACCGGCCGGCTCGATACTTCACGCGCCACATCCCGCAGGCCCGGCAACAACGCAGACCCACCTGTGACGACGATGCCAGCCGTCAGCATCCCATCATAGCCGCTGCGTTTGATCTCTTTTTCGATCAGGCCGAAAAGTTCGACCGCACGCGCGCGCAAAATCTCCGCTACGTCGCGCTGCAACACACGCACACTCGCCTCATCCCCGAAACCAGGCAGTTCATGAAAACTCTCCGGCAGCACTGAATCGACAGCAAGTGTGCCCGCCGTCATTTTCAATTGTTCCGCCGTATCCAGTGGAATGCGCAGCAGCATCGCCAGATCTTTCGAAAAATGCTGCCCGCCGACGTCCAGCACATGTGAATGCCACGCCGTTCCCTCGATGTAAACCACGATGCTCGTCGTACCACCACCAATGTCGACCAGCACCGTCCCCATCTCGCGTTCGGCTGCCGTCAACACCGCCTGCGCCGATGCCATGCCCGCCGGCACCATCTGGTCCACCACCAGGCCCGCACCGCTCGCACATTTGCTGAGATTCTGTATCGCCGACGCCGACGCAGTGACGATATGCGCCTGCACTTCCAGCCGAAACCCGAGCATGCCACGCGGGTCGCGCACACCTTCATGGTCGTCGACTTTGTAGTTGCGCGCCAGTGCATGCACCAGATCGCGATTGCTCGGCAATGTAATCGCCTGTGCCGCCTCCAGCCCACGCGAAATGTCGTCTTCCCCCACCCCGTCGTCGCTGCGGCCGATTGCCACTGCGCCCTGGCTGTTCTGAGAATCGATGTGGCTGCCATTCAACGACATGCTCACATTCGTAATCGCCACACCCGACGATTGCTCTGCGCCATTCACAGCATCACGAATGGAGTCGGTCGCATCCGCGACATTAACCACCACACCACGTCGAATGCCGCGCGATGGCGCCACTCCGACGCCGATCACGCTGTATCCACGTTCGGAGTCAGCCGACGACTCAATCACCAGAGCCGCAACCTTATTGGAGCCGACGTCGACGACGGCAAACGTTTTCGAATCCGACATATTTTCTATTGCGAATAATACGGAGCATCCTGGAACCGTACATCGATCATGCGCGGATGCACACCGCGTCGCGCCAGCGAATCTGCCAATGCACGCGCGAGCCGTATCTTATCGCTCACCGCGCCCGGCCGATCAGCGACACCGATGCGCACACGAATTCCCCCAACGTCTTCAAACGCCAGTCCAAGCTTCTCCGACCAAGAAAGACTCTTCAATGCCGGCTCAGCCACAGCAAATTCCGTCAGCGCCCGCAGCAGCGACGCATCAAGATCAGCCCCAAGCTCCGGCGCAGCACCCTCTTCGACTTTGATCTGCAGCCGCGCCACAATCTGCTCCGGCGTGCGCTGCACCTTCCCTTCATAATCGGACCAGGTGTACCCGGACGATGAAAGCCACAGCGCCAGCGGCCGCGCCGGCATGACGGTCACATTGCACGTCGCCTGCAGCCACCAGCGACAGCGCACCTCGGCAGCGTCGACGCCCGGCAGATCATCGGTGCGCCGAGCGGCCGCGGCAAGATCAACGAACTGGTAGTGTTCATCCTGCAAGCCACTCGCACCAATGATCTGCTCCGCCGGAATGCCCGCGTTGTTGGAGACGACGATCTCCCTGACACGCCACGTCGGGCCGAGGTACCAGAGCGCAGCCAGCGCCAGCACCGCTGCAGCCACACCCGCAGCGAGATGCAACGGTCGCATCCACGCCAACGGGCTCGGCTTGCGCCGGCGCGCCACATTTGAATTGTCGAAACGCGTGCTGCGCCGCCTGGGATTGCGCTGTGAATCGTAGCGCATTCAGATCGTGGTCTCCTGCGCCAGCACAATCAGCCGATCGAGCAAATCCGCATAGCCAAGTCCACTGGCCTGCCACATACGCGGATACATGCTGCGACTGGTAAAGCCGGGAATCGTGTTGATCTCACTGATATACACCTCACCATTTTCGCCATCGACAAGAAAATCGACGCGCGCCATCCCACGTACATCCGACAAACGCGCCACTTCGACGGCGGTCTCGCGCAGCAGCACTGCCAGCGGTTCCGGCACGTGCGCCGGCACGATCAGCTCAGATTCCTCCGCCCCGGTCGCAAAATACTTGGCCGTGTAATCGTAAAAGTCGCGCCGCGGCACGATCTCACCGACGGCCGAGGCCTGCAGGTCGTCGTTGCCAAGTACGCTCACCTCGATCTCGCGCGGCTTGCGCACCGCCTGCTCGATCAGAATCTTGCGGTCCCAGCGAAACGCCTCCTCGATGCACTGCGCCAGATCAGCCAGTGACGTGCAGCGCGAAATGCCCACACTGCTACCCATGTTCGCCGGTTTCACGAACACGGGCAGCTTCAGCTCAGTGACGATATCGATCTCAAGCTCGGTGCGGCGCTGCGGCCACTCATGCCGCCGCAACACACGAAAAGGCACGATGGGCAGCCCATGCGCACGCATCACGTCTTTGAAGACGACTTTGTCCATGCCCACGGCCGATCCAACGACGCCGGCGCCAACGAACGGCACGCCCAGCATTGTCAGCAAACCCTGCACTGTGCCGTCTTCGCCATTCGGCCCATGCAGCACCGGGAACACCACATCGAATTCCCGCAGCTGGTCAATCGGCAGCGGCCAGCGACCGTCGCGGTCGATGAACACCGGCGTGACATCGTACTTCTCTGCGTCAAGCTCTTCGAGCACCGACGACGCCGACAGCACGCTCACATCATGCTCCCCCGATCTGCCTCCATAGAGAACCGCCACCTTAAGCTTTTTCATTCGTCTCCGCCTTCCCAATCTCCGATCAGCTCAACTTCCAGTTCCAACCCAACGCCGAAGCGATCATGAACTTCGCGCTGCGCCAGATCAATCAATGCCTTCACATCCGCAGCACACGCATCGCCCTCGGTATTCACAAAAAAATTCGCGTGCTTCTCCGAGATCATCACCCCGCCGACGCGCCGCCCCTTGAGGCCACACGCTTCAATCAAACGGCCGGCATAGTCACCTGCCGGATTTTTGAACATGCTGCCAAGGCTGGCTCCCGGCGGCTGGCTGGCCTTGCGCCTCGCCGCAAATTCCGCTGCGCGCCGTTCGAGATCGACGCGCGAGTCCGACTTCAAATCGAACTGCGCACTCACCACGATCGGACGAACCGCCGGCGCATACAGCTTCAATACGCTGCGCCGATACTCAAACTGCAGCTGTTGCGACATCCACCATTCAAGCCCGGCTTCAGGCCCGGCTTCAAGCCCGGCGCCGCGGCGCAAAACGCGCACACCATACAGGTTCGAAGCCACATCCATACCGTGCGCACCTGCATTGCCGACGACCGCACCACCCACCGTTCCCGGCACACTAATCGCCCACTCGAGCCCGGCATAGCCACGCTCGATGCAGTCGCGCGCCAACGTGATCAGCATCACACCGGCGTCGGCTTCAACGCGCACCCCGCCCGGCTGCTCGGCAAAGCGCACGTCCTTCGCACGATGCAGCACCACCAGCCCACGCACTCCGCAATCGCTGATCAGCACATTCGCCCCGCCACCCAAGATCATGCACGGCAGCCGCACCGCATCCGCACATGCAACCACAGCAACCAGATCTTCCACGCTGCGCGTCTCGATCAGAAGATCAGCCACGCCACCAATGCGCGACGTAGTATGACGCGACAAAGGCTCGTTGTGCTTCGCACGGGACTGCAATTCCTGGATGTCCATTTCGATTCAAACCGAATCCCAACAAAACGTAACCAGCTCAGGTCTAAGTCAATATTTCATTTCTCATTGCAAAATACGCGCATGTTTCGCAATGAGAAATAGAGTAACTACTCAGGCCCAAATCAGTATTTCCCGCGAAACACACTATTCTCTCCCCCTTCGGGGGAGAGAATAGTGTGTTTCGCGTTGGAAAAATGGCTGGCCTGAGTAGTTACGAAATAGATCAGCCCAAGTGGTTGTGAACCCTATCCCGCGCGCAGCATCTCCAGCAGCCGCGCGCCAACACCGTTGCCGTCGCCGGCGCTTAATGTAATCACCACATCACCGCCGCGCACCTGCGACAACAACATGCCAGCCGCATCGCCGATGCCCGCAGCCGACCGCGTCTTCGTTCCATCGATGCGCCGCGCAATCTCGATCGGATTCAGCGCGTTCGCTGCAAAACCAAAATCCTCGGCGCGTTCGCGCGCTGCATAAATCGGCAGCACGAGCACCGCATCGGCATCGCGAAACGCCGCGGCAAATTCATTCAACAGCGCCGCCGTGCGCGAATACGTGTGCGGCTGCCACACCGCCCAGATCTTCGCCAGTGGATAGCGCAGGCGCGCCGCAGCCAGCGTAGCGCGAATCTCGGTCGGATGATGCGCGTAGTCATCGATAATGCGCACGCCGCGCGCTTCACCCTTCAGCTCGAAGCGCCGCTCAGCGCCGCGATAACTACTCAGCGCCGCAGCCGCCTGCGCAACCGGCACGCCACATGCGTCAGCTACGATCAGCGCCGCAAGCGCGTTGCGCACGTTGTGCTCACCGCTCACGCGCAACGAACACGTACCCCCCACTTCGCCGCCGCCAGCCGAAGTGCCGTGAAACGCAAAATCCATGCCCCCAAGCGTGTTCGCACGCACGTTCGTCGCACGCCACGCACCACGATGCAGCCCATAATCGACAAAGGTCGCAGCAGCTGCATGCACACGGCGGCTGCGTCGGATCGCCTCCACCGTGCCTTCGTCATCGGCGCACGTCACAACAAAGCCGTCACTCGGGACCGACGCAATGTACGCGGCAAATGCATCGAACACCGCATCTTCATCGGCATACGTATCCGGATGATCGAACTCGACGTTGGTGACGACAGCAACGCGCGGCGCGTAACGCAAAAATGTGCGGTCGTATTCATCGGCTTCGAGCACAAATGGATCGCCGAGCCCATGTCGCGCATTGGCACCGAGCGCCGGCACGTTGCCACCGATGATGAACGACGGATCAAGTCCGGCGTCAAGCAGCACAGTGGCGCACATGGCTGACGTCGTCGTCTTGCCATGCGTACCGGCAACGCCGATGCCGACGCGGCCAGCGAGCAGCACCGCGAGCAGATCACCTCGATGCCAGACGCGCAAACCGCGCCGACGCGCTTCCAGCAGCTCATTGGAATTCGCAGGCACGGCGGATGAGGGCGCAAGCACATCAACCGGGCCGCCCAGCATCTCGCCATCAAGATGCTTCGGATCGTGCCCGACAAACGCGGGAATGCCCGCAGCCCGCAGCGACTGCAACATGGGCGAATCGGCGTGATCATCGCCGGAGACGCGCACACCGCGCGCGTGCAACAGGCGCGCGATGGCGCTCATGCCGGCGCCCCCGACACCCATGATGTGAATGCGCAGATGCTCAAGTTCGATTTCGTTCATATGAATGCGACGATGACAAAAATAAATAATAAAACCAACGCGACGATCAGCAGCGGCCCAGTCAGCGTCACAAGCGCTGAGTATTCGATAAAGATGAACTTAGACCAGCCGCCCGCAGGCGGCAGAAACAGCGCAGCGCCGGCCGAGGGAAACTGGCCCTGATCCGGCAACAGACCGTTGTTGTAGGCGAAGCGCACAAGGGTGCTGACGATGAGCCAGCCGTTCAACGCGCCGATCATCACACCGATCAGGCTATCCTGCAGACGTGCACGCGCGCGATCACCAAAGCGGCCGCCGGAAAGCTGGCGCGTGAGCGTCGGCCCGAGGTAGCCGAAGAATGTGATCAGCATGAACGGCGCCGCAAGAATGAAAAAGCGCTTCACCTTGACCGCATCGACGGCCAACAACTGCTGCGCCGGCGCCAGCCCGTCCAGCTTTGCATCAGCGATCAGACTAGTCAGGCGCAGACTGATATTCAGCTGGCTCAGTGCAAAAAGCGCCAGCACGATGCTGGCGGTGGCGATGATCTCACGCTGCCAGCCGCGCATCATACCGACGACGACGAAAATTCCGAGGAACACCCAAAAGACGACGCTTGCGTTAATCACGAATGATCTCCCTTACATGTTGCGCAATTCGCACAGCACCATCGCAGCGCGCTGCGCTCTGTGACGCAGTGCGCATCGCAGCCAGCGCATCCGCGTCCCCCAGCAACGCCAAAACGCGATCCACCAAATTTTCAGCCAGCATGTGATCCTCGAGCATAAGCGCCGCACCGTACTCGACGAGATATTGCGCATTGACCTTCTGAAAACGCCACGCGTACGGATACGGCACAAGCACAGCGGGTAACCCCAGACAAGGCAGCTCACCCAGTACGCTGGCACCCGAACGACACACAGCCAGATCAGCTGCCGCCATGACATCGACCATCTCTTCGTGCAGGTATTCGTATACCCGCCAGTTTGTACGCACCACCTCGGAGGCGAGCGCATATGCATCAGCCACTTCTTTCCAACCACTCGCGCCAGTCACCTGCACGACGACACAGCGCGATGCCAATTTTTCGATCCCAGCGACGACGGCGCGATTGATGCTCTGCGCACCACGACTGCCGCCGTATACGAGCAGAACCAGATGATCGTCGGGGAATCCAAGCCGCAGGCGCGACTCCATTCGATCGGCGCCTGCAAACGCCGCACGCACCGGATAACCGGTCACCACCATCTTCTGCGCCGGAATGTAACGCGCTGATGCTTCAGTCGTCGTCGCCACACGTTCAGCAAAATGCACCATCAGACGCAGCGCCAGGCCAGGCTCGATATCCGGCAGGTAGACAAGGCTCGGAATCCGTCGCAGCCATGCAGCAACGGCGACGGGCACGCCAACGAAGCCACCCGTCAGCAGCACGACATCAGGCCGAAATCGCCCGAGCACGCGCCACGCCTCAAACAGCCCACGCACCAGGCGCAGCACGCCAACAATCGAACGCAGCAGGCCAACGCCATTCAGCGCGCCCGCATGAATGGCTTCGAAGCGCAGGCCCTCTCGTTCAACAAGTGCGCGCTCCATGCCATCGCTTTCGCCAACGAAAAGCGCCTCAACCGGCGTCGGCTCCGATGCCGCGGCGAATACGCGCGGCGAATCGAACGATGCCGTTCCACGTTCGCTCATAAGCGCCTTCAACACCGCCAGCGCCGGCAGCACGTGCCCGGCGGTTCCGCCGGCTGATATCAGCACTCGCATGGAATGCAATTTCCCCATGTCGTCGAATTATCCTTGTCGTAGACGGTTCTTTTCCCGCAGGCTGTTTCCCGCCCACAGGTTCAGATACAACTTCCAACGCGCTTCCGCGCGAGATCGATGCAAGCAGGCCACATGCACACAACAGCGAAACGAGCGATGAGCCGCCCAAGCTCAGAAACGGCACCGGCACACCCGTGAACGGAATTATCGCCAGCACCGACAATAGATTCATCAGCGACTGCACAGCAACCCACACGGTGACGCCGATAGCGACATACGCACCAAAGCGGGTCTGCGCATGCTGCGCAATATGCAGCCCGCGCCAGATAAACGTGACCAGCAGCAGCAGGAAGAACAACAGCCCGATGATGCCCATTTCATCGGTAAGCACAGCAATGACCGAATCGGTGTGCGGCGTCGGAAGCAGCCCGAATTTCTGATAACTCGCACCGATGCCATGTCCGAAAAATCCGCCGCCACCGAGCGTCAGCATCAGCTGACGAATGTGATAGTCCGTGCTCTGCCCGAACGGGTCGTTTCGATATTGCTGAAAATCTGCAATGCGGCCGATCGAGTGCGGCAGGATAAACGACACCAAAGCAAACATGACCACGCCGAATCCAAGCACGGCGAGAAACTGTACTGGAGACGTGTCCGACATGAAATACATCGTCATGATGACCACAGCCAGAACGAAGGCGGTACTGATATCCGGCTGACGAATGATCAGCACTTCGACAATCGCCAGCACCAGACCGTACGGCAGCAACCCTTCGGTAAAGCTGCGTAGATCTTTTTTCCTCCCAGCCAGCCACGCCGCGGCATAGATCACCAGACAAAATTTCGCGAATTCGCTCGGCTGCAGCGAACCACGGAACAACGTGCGCTGTGCACCGAATACATTTTCACCAATCACGAGCACTGCAAGCAAAAGCAGCACAATCACGATCAGGATCGGCACTGCCAATTTCCTCAGCAGGCTGTAGTCGATGAAAATGAAAACGACAAAGGCGACTGCGCCGAAGGCCATTGCCCTCAACTGGGACAAAAAGTAGAAAAAAGGAGTGCCATTTTCCAAGTATGCCCACGCAAAGGTTGTGGTGTACGTCATGACCAGGCCGAGCAGCGACATCAGCAACACCGTCCCGATCAGGATGGTATCCGGAGCATTTCGTTTGCTCGTGGTTCGATTGTAAAAATCCTTCAGCGTCTGTTGCATGTGCAGCACTCCCGTAAGCAGTCACTCAGCCCCGTTGAAATCCCCCAATGGGATCTGCAGGCCAAAGACTGAGTAATTCACCAAGCTCGACACTTTGGGTAACGAGACTTGCCAACTTGTAATTTTTCATCGATTCACTCGCCGAATCACATCACCTCGCACCAAAAGTCACGAGAGGACGATGCAGTGATTTACGGTAACCACTCAGGCATAAGTTGATATTTCCCGTGAAAAACGGCGAGGGAAGTCTGGTTGCTCATGCATTCGTACGCACGAGTGCGGCGAACGCATTGCCACGCTCAGCGAAATCCTTGAATTCGTCAAAGCTGGTTCCACCTGGCGAAAGCAGCACCACATCACCAGTGCCGGCAATGCAGCGCGCGAATGCAAATGCATCAGCAAGATGTGGAACGATCGTCCACTGCACGCGCGGTGCGGTGCCCAGTGAGGCTGCGACCCGCTCAAGTACACCAGCGACCATCGGCGCCATCTCGCCGAATAAAACGATATGCCGACAGCGCGCATGCATCAACGCAGCCGCGTCTTCCCACGGCAAATATTTGTCGCGTCCGCCGCACAACAGCAGCACCGGCGACTCGAAGGCGCGCAGGCCTGCCATCAACCGCTCCGGTGCGGTGGCGATTGAGTCGTCATAGTAACGCGCACCGTTGATTTCGCCGAGCATCTGCAGACGATGCGCCACGCCGCGAAATTCGACCGCCACCGCGCGCAGCACATCTATACCGACGCCGGCCACAGCACACACCGCAGCAGCAGCCAGCACGTTCAATATATTGTGCGCACCCATCAGCTGCAGCTCACACCGATGACAGATCGCGCCATCAAGCGCGCCAATACGCACACGCAGCATGCCACCTTCGTCCAGCCACGCACCCTCGCCGGCAGGCTCCTGCTCGATGCTGAACCAGATCGTGCGCACATGATTGCGCACATCAGCCGCCAGCGTGCGCGTCACCGCATCATCCGCACACAAGACACGCACATCGTTCGCCGTTTGAAAATCGAGAATGTGCTTCTTGGCGGCCGTGTACGCTTCCATCGTGCCATGGCGATCGAGATGATTCGGCGTGACATTGGTGACGCACGCCAGGTGCGGCGAATACGTCATCAGTTCAAGCTGAAAAGACGAAAGCTCCATCACCGCAAAATCGCCGCTGCGCATCAGTTCAACGTCGCGGATCAGCGGGTTGCCGATATTTCCGCCGACCCACACCGTTGCCGTCGATCCGGGGCCGGGGGCAGCGACGTGGCGCCGCAGCATTTCACCGATCAGCGTCGTCGTGGTCGTCTTGCCAGCCGAGCCGGTGATGCCGATGATCGGCGCCGGGCACTGTTCGAAAAAAATCTGCGCATCGTTGCTGAGCGCGACGCCGCGCCGCCGCGCTTCCAGCACGATGGGCAGATCGATCGGCACGCCACTGCTCAGGCAGAGCAGATCGCAGTCATCGAGCAGCTCGAGCGGATGACCGCCAAATACGGTGGTGATCCCGGCAACATCAGCGAGGTCGGACAAATCAACGCGCTCGCGCGCTTGTGCATCGTTGAGCGTGACGTGCGCACCATGCAGCGCCATGTAATGCGCGAGCGCCTTGCCCTGCCGCGCAGCGCCCAGAATCACCACACGGCGGTTCATATAGTGGTGTGTCATGGATTCCCAAAAAGCGCCAACCCGACGCCGGTCATCGCAGCGATGATGGCAATCAGCCAAAAGCGCTGCACGATCTGCGGTTCCGACCAGCCGAGCAACACGTAATGATTGTGCAGCGGCGACATCTTGAAAAAACGCCGGCCTTCGCCGTATTTTTTCTTCGTGTGCTTGAACCAGGCCACCTGGATCATCACAGATATCGCCTCACATACCGGGACGACGATGATGATCGGCAGCAGCAGCCACTGTCCCGTCATCAATGCGATCACACCGAGCGCAGCACCGAGCGACTCGCTGCCAAGCCCGCCCATGAACATCTGCGCTGGATGCACGTTGAACCACAGAAAACCGAGCAGCGAACCAACGAGCACCATACATAGCATCGTCAGAAAAGACTGTCCCTGCAGATACGCGATGACGCCGTACGCGGCAAAGCCGATCAGGCTGAGCAGCGCGGCAAGGCCGTCGAGGCCGTCGCTCAAATTAATCGCATTCGCCGACGCATGAATGATGAACACCGCGATGGGAATCCAGAAGATGCCGAGTTCGATCGGCCGCGCCAGGCCGGGCACCGCCATGCGATTAATACCGAAGCCAAAATTCATCGCCAACGCCGCCGCGATCGCGATGACAAGTTGAATCAGTGCCTTGGTGCGCCCGCGCATTCCTTCGCCCCGGCGCATACCCTTTACGCCCATGTAGTCGTCGATCGCACCAAATAATGCGAACGCCAGCAGCACGAACACCGGAATCGCCAGCGAAGTACCGACCAGCACGACGCCGGCGAAGTTGTCCGTCACACGCGCAGCCACACGCGTATACGAATACATCGCGGCAAGAATCGCTGCAGTGACACCGACGAACAGCGCACCACCCATCGTCGGCGTGCCCATTTTCGTCATGTGGCTCTGCGGCCCGTCGATGCGAATCTGCTTGCCGATTTTCAGCCGCTTAAGCAGCGCAATCAATGGATTGCCGAGCAGCATGCTGATGCCAAAGGCGGCGCCTCCGGCAAACAAACAGACGCCCATTTCGGGCAGTGAACGTAAATCAGTCATCAAAACCTCCGAGAGCTGCAACGATTTCTTCCATGTGCATTCCGCGAGATCCCTTGACAAGGATGACGCTCCGCTCATTTACTTTTTTTCGCAGGAGTGCGACGGCTTCCATGTTGTCCGCAACATGCTGCACAGCATCGGCCGCTGCGCCGCATTCGCGCGCCGCGCGCGCTGTATGTCGCGAACGTTCCCCCACACAGACAATCAGATCAGCCACCAGCGCAGCGCGGCAACCGACCTCTTCATGGCCAGGCTGCTCCGCATCACCGAGCTCGAGCATGTCGCCGAGCACCGCGATGCGCGGCATGTCGCCGTCGATGTCTTCGAGCAGATTCAACGCTGCGATCGTCGATTCGGGCGATGCGTTGTAACAGTCGTCCAGCACCAGTGAACCGTATGGCCCGTGCGCAACCACCAGTCGCAGCTGCGTCGGCTCGTCGCCGAGACCCTGTACAACTTCCTCCATCTGATATCCCTGCGACAGCGCGACCGCAGCCGCACTCAAGGCAGTGTGCACGCTGTGCCGACCGAGCAGTTTCAGATGCACCGGCAGCGATGCAGCCCCGTAGTGCAGCCGAAAAGACACACCGTCGAGCCCATGGCTTGTGATGTCTGTGGCACGCACATCGGCATTCGATGCAAGGCCGTACAACAGCACGCGCGCATGCGTCAGAGATGCCATCGCCACCACGCGTGGATCGTCGGCGTTCAGCACGGCAACGCCGCCTTCCGCAGCCGGGGGCAGCGCACGGATCAGCTCAGATTTGGCCAGCGCGATGTTTTCCATCGAACCCAGCTTTTCCAAATGCACCGGCCCAATCAGCGTCACCACACCAATGTGCGGGCGAGCCCACTGGCAATACATCTCAATTTCACCGAGCCGATCCATGCCCATCTCGAGCACAGAAAAGCGGTGACGCTCGGTCATGCGCAGCAGCGTCAGCGGAACACCGATGGCGTTATTGCGATTCCCAGCGGTCTTCAGCACCGGCCCACGCACACCGAGCACCTGCGCAATGAGTTCCTTCGTCGTCGTCTTGCCAACGCTGCCGGTCACCCCGACGACGCGTCCGATATAGCGATTGCGCCACCAGGTTGCAAATTGCTGCAGCACAACGAGCGGATCAGGCACAAACCAGACGAAGGCGCCGTTGCCGTAGGGAAGCGAATCCGACCGCAGTTCCTGCGCCTTGACGCGCGCAAGCACATCGCGCCGCGCATCAGCGACAACGGCAAGTTGAGCGCCGCGTTCGAATGCAGCCGGCACATAATCGGCGCCATCTACACGCTCACCGGCCAGCGCGACAAACACGTCGCCCGTCCGCACTTCGCGCGAATCGACGACGAATTCGCCCAGCGGCGTATTCGCAGCGCCGGGCGCCAGCCGCACGCCGCTGATGAATTCAAAGAGATCGGCAAATGTCAGGCTCATTTCAGGCTCATTTCAGGCTCATTTCAGGCTCATTGAGTATCCGGAGGAACGCCGAGCAATCGCACTGCTCGTGCTGCGATGTCGTGAAAGACGGAAATCGTGGTTTCGTTCGCCCAGGGCGAACTCGTCGGCTGATCAAGCTTGATCAGAATCGTCAGCCGGGGATTATCCGCGGGCAACATACCGACGTAGGTGACGATCGTGCTCTCCTGTTTGACGCCGCGCAGGTACCAGTCGGCAGTGCCGGTTTTACCAGCCACCGTATAACCCTGCGGCGCAACTTTGGGCGTCGCAGACATGGTCGCGTCCTTCATGATGCTGCGCATGATGCGCGCCGTGTCTGCAGAAATGGCGCGCCGCAGCGGCACGGTTTTCTTAATCGTCGGATTTCCCTGCGCATCATTCCACTGCTGAATGACGAAAGGCTGCAGCAGCATGCCATCGTTGCCGATTGCGTTGATCGCATTCAGCATCTGATATGCAGTCACCGCCACACCCTGTCCATAGGAATTCGTCGCCAGGTCGATACGGCCCCACGTCGGATCGTTGGTTGGTGTGCGCATGATGCCGGCTGCTTCCCCTCCCACATCGATGCCAGTGCGCTGCCCAATGCCGAACGCAGCCATACCGCGATAGAACTGATCCGGTCCGAGCGCCTGAGCAATCTGAACAGTGACGACATTCAGCGATTTTGCCAGCGTCTTCGTCAGATCAACAGTGCCATGAGCACGTCGATCTGAATTGCGAATCGAGCGCCCTTCGACGACGATTTTCCCGGAGTCCTCCCAGAGCTGATTCGGCTGAATCGCGCCGGCGTCGAGTGCAGCAGCGATCGTGCACAGCTTCATAACGGAGCCGGGCTCGTATACGTCACTCGCAGCTGAATCCTTCAGCAGCGCTGCATGAGCCGGATCAGACGCCAGTTCAGAAATGTGATTCGGATCGTAACCTGGCCACGAAGCAGCCGACAACATACGCCCGGTATGCGTCTCCATCACCATCACCAGCCCGCTCTGCGCACCAGTGTCCTTAATCGCCGCCGACAGCCGCTGCTCGGTGTACGCCTGCAAATCGATGTCAAGCGAAAGAATGACATCAGCGCCGCTGAGCGTCGGCTTGCTGTCGATCAGATCGATGCGCGTACGACCAAGGCGCTTGCCAGGCGTTTCAGCCAGCGCTGCATTGGCAAATGCTTCCACACCCGAGCGGCTGTCGCCCAGATACGTGACAAAGCCCACAGTCGGCCCGGCAACGGATCCAAAAGGATAGCTGCGCGTCCAGTGCTCTTCAAATTCGACGGCGCCCTTGGTGAGCTTGCGATCCGTGGTGTGCTGATCGTAGTCCTCAATCGCAGTGATGGTTCGCGTCATCACCTCGGGCAGTACACCAAGGGCGATGTAATTGCCCCGCCGCTTCTGCATGATGTCGTCGATGCGATTGCGCAACACGCCGGGATTCTCCTGCATCACGGGCGCAATGGCTTCGGCAAGCCGCGCTGCATCGACGGTGGTGGTGATTGCAGCCACATTGAGGCGCATGATAAACGCACGATTGCTCACCGCCAGCACGTTGCCGTGCCGGTCAAAAATACGACCACGCGTGGCAATTGTTTCAACCGAAGAAATCTGCTGTCGCTCCGTCGCCCGCTCATATGCGGGAAAATCGACCCACTGTGCATAAAGTGCACGGCCCACCGCCAGCACACAAAGCGCCAGGGAAATCACTGCGATGGCTCCAATTCTCCTTTTCGATAACATGGTGTTCACTCCTCACGGCGCAACCACATTCGTGATCAATGCGGCAGCAGTCACCGTCGATGTCACATCAAAGGCATTGGGTTCGATCAGCACATACTCAACCGGCACTTCCTGAAAACCAAGTTCGCGCATGCGCACCGACATTTTCTCCAGTCCGCTGATTTCTCCAAGAGTCTTCCAACGACGGTTGATCTGATCCATCTGCTGTAATCGTCGCTCTTCCAGGCGCTCAATTTCGATCTGATAAATGGCCGAACGCGTGACGATGGCCAGCCATAGCCCCATGAGCACAGCCAGCACAATACCTCCCACAACAGCCAGTCGGCCGCTGCGTTTTTCCATCCACTCGTAAATCTGCGCCACCCTGCCCATATTCTCAGTACACCAAAGCCTGCGAATTCTCCCACTAATAATTCACTTTGATAACTCTAAGAAAAACAGTGCCCTTTCGCCAATTCAGGCCCATCCAAAGGGATGAATTTCGCAATGATGCCGTCATTGTATTGGTGAATGTATTAGTGAATGTATTGGTGAATGTATTGGTGGGAGTGCGCAAAGCCCAATTGATATCCGCGAAACATGCCATCGCCCGGCGGAAGATGGCATGTTTCGCGGGTTTCATCAATTAGATTTTGAGCACTCCCGTATTGGTGAATGTATGAGTAAGTGACGCAGCCGGCCTGGGGACGAATTGGCTAAGTTCGACACATTCAAGACTCGGCCAGGCGTTCGGCGATGCGCAACCGTGCGCTGCGCGCGCGGGGATTGCGTTCGATTTCCGATGCCGAAGGAGTGATCGGCT
The DNA here is from genome assembly GCA_947476335.1 of Anaerolineae bacterium. Classification (GTDB taxonomy): domain Bacteria; phylum Chloroflexota; class Anaerolineae; order J036; family Brachytrichaceae; genus CANJQH01. Next base: position 21,630 of record CANJQH010000044.1, read on the forward strand.
CGCGCGTTAGTACACGCACAAGTGCAAGCTGAGCAGGATCCTCACCAAAGCCGGGCTGCGGCTGCGTCGAACGCGCCAGATCGCGGAAGACATTCTTCACAATGCGATCTTCGAGGGAGTGGAAGGAAATAATTGCAATGCGTCCACCCGGCTGCAATGCGCGGATGAGCAGGGGCAACGCATCCCCCAGCCTGCGCAGCTCGTCATTCACAACGATGCGCAGCGCCTGAAAAACAAGCGTCGCCGGATGTATGCGTCCGGAGCGCACAGGAGAAGCACGTCCAACGATGTCGCGCAGATGCGCAGTACTATGGATCGGCCGCGCAGCCCAGATCGCTTCAGCCACGCGCCATGCATGATCCACTTCAGCATAGTCGCGCAATACACGGGCGATGTCGGCAACATCACTGCGCTCAATCCACTCCGCTGCCGAAAGGCCGTGCGTCCGGTCAAAGCGCATGTCGAGCGGCCCTTCACGCATGAAGGCAAAGCCTCGCTCCGCCTCATCAAGCTGAAAAGAAGACAGCCCAAGATCTGCCAACACACCGCCCAGCGGCAGCATGCCAACAGCAGCAGCGACGCTGAGTGATTCGTCCAGCCAGCTCTGCTCCACACGCGCAGCACCTGATTCCACCCAGTCTGCAAGGCGCTGCCGCACGCGCAGCACCGCCTCAGCATCCGCATCGGTGGCCAGCACCTGCGCACCAGCGCGCAGCAGCGCTTCGCTGTGCCCACCGCCGCCAGCGGTCAGGTCAAGTACGCGTCGACCTGCGGCAGGTTCGAACGCAGAGACAATCTCCTCAAGGAGCACGGGGATGTGCATGAGGTGATCATACGGCACGCCACACGATTGCATTCGCCGGGGGTGCATCCACCGTTTGGGGCGGATTTCATAAAATGGCGGCGACTGGGACCTGGACTGGGACCGAGGGTCCCCCGGCTGGAGCAGCAACGCGCGGTCAACGTTTGCCCCTAACTGCGGATGCGCTCTTAGTCGCAGATGCGGACGATCTCAGCAACGGCTGGATCAGCCTTGCGTCATTGTTTCGCTCAGCGTCCACAGGCGCGCTGCAGCCGCCGCATCCTTTGCAGCCGGCGAAGTCGGCGCCGGTTTGCAGTCAGCGAAGTAGCGGCCAGCCACGCCCTCAACCAGCGGCGACGACGCGAGATAGATGCTCGTGCGTGCGCCCTTCTCCGGGCTGATCGTGAACAGCGGCCACAGTTTGTAGAGTAACTTCGAAAGCGGTGTACTGTTGTTGCGGCCAAAGCTGGTGTTGACGGCGCCAGGATGCAGCGCATTCGAAGCCAGACCGGTGCGGCGCACAAGTTCGTTGCTGAAAAGAATATTTGCCAGCTTCGACTGACCGTACGCGGCCCAGCCCGAGTACGCATTTGCAAACTGCACATCATCGAAGCGAATGCCACCACGCGCCATGAAGTGCGCGCCAGATGAGACATTCACCACACGTGCGGCTGGAGCCGCCTTCAACAGTGGCAGCAACTCCTGAGTAAACAAAAAATAGCTCAAGTGATTCAGCGCCCACGTCATCTCGATACCATCGGTGCTGATCGCACGCTGATCGAAAATGGCGCCGGCGTTGTTCACCAGCACGTCGATGCGCGGCGACAGCGCAGTAATTTCCTGTGCGGCGCGACGCACCTGCACCTGCGACGAAAGATCTGCGACGACAAAGCGCACGCTTGCTGCACCCGTTTCGCTGCGAATCTGCTGCGCCGTCTGCTCACATTTTTCAGCGCTGCGGCTGACGAGAATCACATCCGCACCCGCACGCGCCAACTCACGTGCCGTCACCTGACCGATGCCGGCAGTGGCCCCGGTTACTACGACAATTTTATTTTTCATTTACTTCAATCCATAATCATGATGCTGAACAAAACCACGATTTTCAAACGGCCAATACACGACGAGCGCACGGCCAATGATCAAGGCAGACTTGACCGGACCGATCATGCGCGAGTCTTGACTGAACGAACGATTGTCTCCCATGATGAAGTACTGATCGTTGCCCAGCGTCCAGGATGAAGTCGGGCCGCGCGGTCCCGAATCTGCGCCCGGCGGCAGATATGGCTCGTCGAGCATCATGCCGTTCACCAGCACCCGCCCATCGCGCAGATCGATTCGATCACCCGGCACGCCGATCAGCCGCTTGATCAGCTCGATGCCGTCATCGACGGGCGAGCGCACGATCACCACATCACCGCGCTGCAGCCAGCTCAGGCGCGGCGAAATGCGATCCACCAGCAGGCGCTCGGCCTCGTGGTAATTCGGCTCCATGCTGCGGCCGATGATGGCGTAGTTTCCAATAGTGACGCGCGCAATGGTGAAGATCACGGCAAACAGCGCCACAGTTTCAACGATCTCACGCAGCACCGCCGTGCCATCAAAACCGGACGGCGCAGCTGCGGCATCTGTAACAACACTCGGAGCCACTGCGACCGCATCGGCTTCGAGTTGTGAATTCGGTTCGTTCATTCTTTTTTTATGTTCCTTTTGCGTAACTACTCAGGCCCCAATCAGTATTTCCCGCGAAGCACACTATTCTCTCCCCCTTCGGGGGAGAGAATAGTGTGCTTCGCGTTGGAAAAATGGCTGGTCTGTGTAGTTACCCTTTTGCTATTTTCGGCAACTATTCAGGTCGGTTTATTTTTCATCGCGTATTTCGCAGGAAGTTTTGTCCTGAGGCTGAGTTATCGCCATTTTCGGTCAATTGTGTCCAGGCGGAAAACGGCGGACGGCCCTCCGCAACATCTGAACCGCGAGAAAAATTCCCACAGTCCGGATCGTGCAGAAGGCCGCCGCGAACTGATCTCAGGCCTGCAGCCAGCCGCGCGCAACGATGTTCTGCCAGCTCGCGCGAATTGATTCGACTTCGCCCTTCGGGCACAAATCCTGTTCGACAATATACCAGTCCGCCCCAGCAGCGTCGCCCGCAGCGAGGATAGTGTCGAAATCCAGGCAGCCGGCGCCGACGATTTCAAAAGTGCGGCTGTCGTCGCTGGTCATGTCCTTGATATGCACGAGCGGCACGCGGCCGCTATAGCGCTTGAGATACGCAGCAGGGTCTTCGCCACCCTTGCTCACCCAGTAGACATCTGATTCCCACTTCAGCAGCGCCGGGTCAGTCGCGGCAAACAGCGCATCGAGCATGTAAGCGCCATCGACCTTCGTCTCAAATTCGAAGGCATGGTTGTGATAGAAGAACGTGATGCCGTGCTTGGCCGCTTCGGCGCCGGCGCGCTGCATCAGATCAGCCGCAAGGCGAATGCCATCGGCCGTGCGGTACGGCTCCGCGATCCATGCCACACCGAGATACTTGGCGCCCAACGCTGCGTAATCGGCGAGCGTTTTCTGCAAGTCCTTGTCGACGGCGTCGATACCGCAGTGGCCGCTAACGACCTGCAAACCGAGATCATCCATCACATGGCGCAGCTCAACTGCGCTCATCCCCCCCATGTTGCCGGCCAGCTCAACGCCGTGGTAGCCGATGGCGGCAACCTGCTTGAGCGTGCCCAGATAATCTTTTTTCATCGTCTCTCGAACGGTATACAACTGAACGCCGATTTTTCTCATAGCGTTTCGATTGTCGCGCAGCTTCGTAGAAGCGCAAGGTGAAGTTCCGCGATCCCCATCTTTTTTCTCCTCCGCATGAAAAATCTTCTCTTTGCTGAAATCCGCCCAAAATCGAGAATGCACTCGAACTCGAAACTCTCACATCAGCGCTCGTATAATTCGGCCGTCGCGAGGTGAGACATGAAGGAGGCCAGAGTCGACGCACTGCCGCTGTTCCCGTTGAACGCAGTTTTATTTCCAGGGCAATCAATACCCCTGCATATTTTTGAACCACGCTATCGCGTGATGATCAAACAATGCGTGGAGGGCAACAAGCCCTTCGGTATCGTGCTGGCGTACCAACCAGACGTCCCGGTCGAAATCGGCACCACGGCGCGCATCACCGAGATCAACCAGCTGCCGGACGGCTGCATGAATATCACCGTGCTCGGCGAAAACCGCTTCCGCATTCTTGCGCTGCGCCAGAGTGAGCATGGATATTTGCTGGGTGACGTGACACCACATCCATTTGAAGGTGAGCCGGAGGAAGCGCAGACAGCCGAACTGATGCGCATGATGCGGCGCTACCTGCAGATGCTCTCACAGTCGAGCGGCATGCATCTGCGCATCGATCAGCTGCCAACGGCAGCGCACGATCTGGCCGCATTCGCAGCGATCGTGCTGCGCCTGTCGCTTCCAGAAAAGCAGGCACTGCTCGATGAAGATGCACTGCCAAGCCTCATGCAAGCAGAAATCCTGCATCTGCGCATCGAAAACCGACAAACACTCATCACGATGGCTGCTATCCGCCCGCCGGAGGACGAGCACGGATTCTGTCGCAACTAAGCTGTACTCCACCGACGGCATCACTCCAAACACAATCATGAAAATCGTCCTCGACTGCATGGGCGGCGACTTCGGCCCCGGTCCGAACGTCGAAGCCGCCGTACACAGCGCGCGCGCGCACGGCTATGAAATCGTACTGGTAGGCAAACAGGAACTGCTGCGCCCGCTGCTTGTGCAGCACAACACGGCCAACTTGCATCTGCCGATCGTCCATGCGCCCGAAGTAATTGAAATGCACGAACATCCGGCGCAGGCTGTCAAGTCAAAGAAAAACAGCTCGATGGTCGTCGGCATGCAGATGGTAAAGAACGGCGATGCCGATGCATTCGTAACGATGGGCAACACCGGTGGCGCGCTGGCAGCCGGCCTGTTCTATCTGGGGCGTATCAAAGGTGTGCAACGGCCGTGCCTGTCGTCGGCGTTCCCAACAACGCGCGGCTGGGTGCTGCTGGCCGACCTGGGGGCGAACGCGGACTGCAAGCCGGAATGGCTGGCACAGTTCGCGCTCATGGGCGGCATTTATGCTGAGCGCGTGATGAACATTCACAATCCGCGCGTGGCGCTGATTTCCAACGGGGAAGAGGAAACGAAGGGCAGCGAACTCGTGCAGGAGACACATCAATTGCTGAAAAAGATGCCGCTGAATTTCATCGGCAACGCCGAAGGGCGCGATCTGCCTGCGGGCAACGCTGATGTGTTTATTACTGACGGCTTCACCGGCAACGTCATCGTCAAACTCTCCGAAGGGATGGGATCGTTCATCAACGGCATGTTGAAGGAAGAAATTATGCGCAGTCCACTGAGCAAGCTCGGCGGGCTGCTCATCCGCGACGCTGTAACACGCGTGAAAAAGCGCACGGACTACGAGGAAATTGGCGGCGCGCCACTCTTGGGCGTAGACGGTGTTGTCATTATCGGGCACGGTCGCAGCAAAGCCCGCGCGATCGAATCTGCACTGCAGCGAGCAGCAGAATCGGTCGAGCGCGGCGTCGTCAGTGCGATCGAGCGCGGGCTGGAGGCGCTGCCTGCAGCCTGACGAGCATCAATCATGGCAAGAACCAAACGCTTCTCCGCACTTCGTTCAATTCCGAGCCTGATCAGGCGGCGGCCGAAAATCGACGCGCTACGACGCCGCGTAGTCGTCACCGGCATCGGCGCGCTCACGGTACTCGGACTCAACACCGAGGATACGTGGGCGGGCCTCACGGCCGGGCGCAGCGGCATCGCGCGCATTACGCAATTCGACCCCGAAGGCTTCGTGGTGCAAATCGCCGGCGAAGTAAAGGGCTTCGATCCGACAAAGTACATCGAGTCAAAGGAAATCCGCCGCATGGCGCGCTGCTCGCAGCTGGCTGTGGCTGCGGCAAAAGAAGCGCTGGAGGACTGCGGGCTGCACATCGGGACCGATGTGAACCCTGAGCGCGTCGGCGTAGTCATGGGCACAGCACTGGGTGGCTTCGAAATGTCCGATGGCGCGATGGTCGAATTTCGCAAGCACGCCTTCCGGCGCGGCAACCCGTTCGCGCTGCCGGCGGCGCTGCCCAATGCGCCCGGCCATCACATCAGCACTTATTGCGGCGCAAAGGGGCCGCTCAGCACGGTCGTCGCCGCATGCGCCAGCGGCACGCAGGCACTCGGCGATGGCGCCGAAATGATCCGCCGCGGCAAAGCCGATGTGGTTTTTGCCGGTGGCGTCGAAGCTGCGGTGATCGAAGGCGCCATCGCATCATTCACGCTCATGCGCGTGCTCAGCACATGCTGCAACGATGCACCCGAACGAGCACAGAAGCCGTTCGATGCCATGCGCGACGGCTTCGCCTACAGCGAAGGCTGCGTCGTCATGATGCTCGAGGACTACGAGCGGGCAAAAGCGCGCGGCGCACACATCTACGCCGAAATCCTCGGTATGGGCGTCTCCTCCGACGCACACCACATCGCCATCCCAGACCCGACCGGCAGCGGCGCCATTCGCTCGATGCGCTGGGCGCTCGAAGACGCCGGCATCGACGCGTCGCGCATCAATTACATCAACGCACACGGCAGCGCCACGCCGACCAACGACGCACTCGAGACTGCGGCGATCAAGGAAGTCTTTGGCAAGCGCGCCTACGACATTCCAGTCACCAGCACAAAGAGCATGGTCGGCCACGCCATGGGTGCGAGCGGCGCGATCGAGGCGCTCAGCACAATCCTGACGATCGAACGCGGCATTGTGCCACCCACCATCAACCTGCATACGCCAGATCCGGCGTGCGACCTGGACTACGTGCCGAACGTGGCGCGCAAACAGGACGTCGAAATTGCGCTTTCGAATTCGTTCGGCCTGGGCGGCCAGAACGCATCCATCGTGCTCGGAAGAGTCTAAAAACAAAATGAAAATCGTCGTCGATGAAGTAAAGCTGGCACGCAATGCCAAAGTCGCGCGTGCGCTCGTACTGGGCGTCGTCGTCGTCGCTGTAGGCATGATGATCGCCGTATTGCTGGCATCCATGGCGCCGAATTCGGCGCTGTTCGGCCAGCTGAATCCAGCCACGCTGCTGCTGGTCGAAATTGCCGTCATCATCCTGCTGTTCGTGGTCTCGCGCGTCGGCTTCATCTACGCGAACCGCTATCTGGCGTTCAACCGGCCAGAGAAGGTGCTGCGCGACAGCCTGAAGGGCCTTGACAAGAAGTACACACTGCTTCTTTTTCAGAAACCCTGCGATTACCTGCTCGTCGAACCGGGTGGCATCACAGTGATCATCCCGCGCGGACAAGAGGGCAAGGTTACCTTCCGCGACGGCAAATGGAAATTCAACCGCAGCCTGATGCGCGCCTGGATGGGCCGCGACGAAGCACTCGGCGATCCGACCGCTGAAGGCCTCGAGATGGCGAGCCGCGTGCAGAAAATTCTGCAGGAGAAAGCCCCCGACCTGCGCGTGACCGTGCGCGCCGTCGTCATGTTCACACACCCGAAGGTCGAACTCAACATGGAGCCGGGACCCATTCCCGTGCTGCGGCCGGATGAGCTGAAGGACTATCTGCGCGGTGGCGGCCGCCTGAGTGAGCTGCCCAAGCCGGTACAGCGCAAGATGCGCGCAGCGCTGGGAGTAGCAGAAGGCGAGGAGTGAGGGAAGAGGGACGACCGACGGTGAACGACCGGTGGCGGACGGCAAACGACGAACGACGGACGGTCGTCCTTCTCGAATGGTTCCGTGCGAACGGACGCGCGCTGCCGTGGCGGATCGAACCACGCGATCCGTATCGCGTCTGGCTGAGCGAAGTGATGGCGCAGCAGACGCGCATCGCCACGGTGATTCCCTATTACGAGCGCTGGCTGCAGCGCTTTCCAACAGTGCAGGCGCTGGCCGACGCGCCGCTCGACGAAGTGCTGAAGGCGTGGGAAGGCCTGGGCTACTATTCGCGGGCGCGCAATCTGCATCGCGCGGCGCGCTATCTGTGCGACGAACTCGGCGGCCGATTCCCGGACGAGGTCGAGACGCTGCTGCGGCTGCCCGGCGTCGGGCGTTACACGGCCGGCGCGATTGCGTCGCTGGCCTTCGGCCGTGACGCCGCCGTCGTCGACGGCAATGTGCGCCGCGTTCTGGCACGCGTCTTCGCCCTGCCCGCCGCGCGCAGCCGCGACGTCGATCTGTGGC
>CANJQH010000045.1 GCA_947476335.1 Anaerolineae bacterium
ATGCGTTGCTTGATGCCTTTGTGATGCATCTACGCACCAAGCGTTTCGCGTGTGCCTTGCTGCGCAACATAAACTTTGATGCTCTGGCATCCTTTGCCAAGGCCCTCCGCGTTTGAGCCTTGTTTATTCCGGAAATCTATAAGTTCCTGTCCATAAGTTTTGTCCGGCAGATTCGCCTCCCCCGCTTTGCGGGGGAGGCGAATCTGCCGCCAGAACTTTTGGCGACTCACTTAGTCGTCAGCGGCATGTACACCTTAATCTGCGTGCTGCCACCGCTGCTCACCGTGCGCAGCGACGTGTTGTACATGCCCGCGCTGGAACCAAACACCGCCGCCGAATCCGCTGCCGCGCCGCGCCGCGCCGCGCCCGCCGCAGCCGGCGCAATCTCGATGTCACCCGGTAGTTCAGCACCGAAGCGCTTCCCACCCGCGCTCACGTTATTCACCACCGACCACGTCGCGCCGCCATCTGACGTGCTCACCACATCGCCGTCTTTCGAAACAACTACGACGATGTTCGAATCATCCGGGCTGATCGCCAGCGTCTCCACGCTGCGCAGGTTGCTCAACAGTGGATTCGGATCCGCCAGCGTCGTGTCCGTCGTCCACGTCATCGACGTCACCTGCGTAAACGTTGCGCCACCATCGAGCGATTCGAACAAGCCGACGCCGCTGTTCACATACGCCGCCGCCCACACCACCGCCGCTTCGCACGAAACACGCACATCGCGGAAGTTCGCGCCCGCTACGCTCACGCTCTCCTGCACCGGCGTGCCCGTCGCACCGCTGAAACGCAGAATCGCGCCGTCATATGTCGTGTTCCCAGTCGCCGCAACAGCTGCAAATACCGTGTCGGTGATCGCCAGCGCACTCAACGCATTCACGCCGCACGCGTCGATCGCCGGCACACCGTTCGTAATGCCGAGCGACTGCGAAATCATCGTGTACGTGCCGGCCGTGCCGGTGATCTCCATCTTGTAAAGGCCTCCCGCCGTCAGCATCGGGTTGTTGTCCTGCCGGTCGCCCAGGCCGACGTACGCCACATCACTGCCCGGCACACCGCCAATCGCGATCGGCTTCGGATCTCCCTGCGGGCCGAACTGCGTATCCGGCAGCGTCGCCACCCCACTCGTCGTCGTGATGCTGTCGGTGTCCGTCAGCCACAGCGTGTTGCCGCCGCCGCCGGCGTTCACCATCAGCCAGTGACCGCCTGCCGCGCCCTGCCACCAGTCCACCGCCATACCGCCGTTCTGCGTCTCGCCCAAACCGTTGCGCTGCGGCAGATCAAAGAACGTGCGACCGGAATTCACCGAACCGATCACGCGCCCGCCGCCGGTGAAACTCAACACCGTCACCATCTCGTTGCCATTCGGGCCAATCGCCGTGTCACGCACCACCGGCGTGCGCACGCCGCGCAAAGACAAGCCGCCCGAATCAGTCAGGATTCCGGAACTCGCCAGATCCGGCCAGTCGCTGAAGGTCGGGCGATTCATGCTCGGGTCGAGATACGCCGACTTCACCGCGCCGTTCTCGCCATCACCCGAAATCACGACCATGTTCGTCGCACCGTCGTAGCCGGCATCAAACGCGAAGCCGGTGTTGTTGTTTATGCCCTGCACGTAACGCGCCACGAGCTTTGCGCCATCCTTCGTCACCCAGCACTGCGCCACCGTGCCGACGCCGTCCTGCGCCGGCGCCAGCGAGCCGATCGCGCCATCCTGCGCCCCGCACGAACTGCCGCCGCTGTTCCAGGAGCCGCCGCCGTTCACGCCGTCGTCAAACTGATTGCGAAACTCCGTGCTCGTCGTGGCGTCCCACACACCGCCGGAATACACCGCCATCACCGCCGCCGGCGTGCTGTTCGCATACACCAGAATCGTGCTCGGTGTGCTCCCAAGGCCGATCGCCTCACCCGTCGCCGGGCCGCCCACTCGCACCAAGGTCGGATCAACGACCGGGAATCCACTTACCGTCGTCGACGCCGCCGTCGCCGCATTGATCAGCACGCCGCTGCCATCCACCTGTAGCTCATACAGCGTCACCGTACCATCATTTGAAGCTACGGCCAAAAACGGCGCCGCGCTGCCGTTGGCGATGTGCAGCTGGTCCGTCGCCGAATTGCGATAGAAGCTCGCCGGCCCGCTCAGCATCGTCATGCTCGTCGGCGCCGCCGCCACCGTGCTTGTCGGCATAACGGCGTATCCCAGATTCGGCGCCGCCGCCGCCAGCAGAACAGAATGATCGCCGACGTGGCCCCACAACAGCAATGGGCCGTTCGGGCCGCCGCTTAAATCACCCGGCAGGCTGAAGCTCGCCCACGTGTTGCCGAAGTCGAGCGAGTAATACACTTTGCCTTCCGCCACCACGGCCAGCTCACCGGCATACCCACTCGTCGCCGGGCTGCCAACCGATGTGCCAACCAGCCCACGCCGCGCGCTGTCTTCACGCAGCGTCACCGCCGACCAGTAACCACCATAGTTCGTCGTTCTGAACAGCGAGGGAACGCCGGTCGTATTCAAATAAAACGTGCCGCTGCGCCCGTCAGCCACGATCGTGCCGACCTGTGCCCCATACGCACCCAGGCTGCGAAAAGCCGAAACCGTGCTGGTCAGCACGCGCGTAAAAAATGATCCCAGCCCCAGACTGATGGCTTCTTCATGCAGGCCGGTGCCGGCATATGAAATCGTCAACGTATATGTCCCGGTTGCCACTCCGGCGACGCCCATCCCACCATCCTCCCGCGTAATGCCGCTGTACTTCTCACTCGTCGAGAGATCGGCCGGCACCAGCGCGACAAACGCACCTTCGACCGCCGCCCCATCTACCAATACCCGCACTCCGACCTCGGGGGCGGCCTCCGCGACGAAGTTGATCTGCGCCGCGCGCGATGCATGCGGCTGCACAATGCTGGCGCACAATGCGCAAATTACGACGACTGCGGGAAAAAGATTCCGGTGAAGACGAAGCATGAGCAAATTCTCCTTGTGTAATACGAAAAGCCATGAGTTCCAAGGGCTGGCCTGAAAGTATATACGCGCGAAAAAAATCAGCCCCACAGGGTGCATTCGCGGTTAGGACAGTCTTTTCGCCGGGCGCTTCGCTGACAGCAGCTGACTATATGACCGTACGAAACCCGGCTTCTAAGAAGACGGGTACGTTTCCTTCGTTTCGTAGGTGCACCTTCGTACACCGACGGCTCCGTCGTACACCGACGGCTCCGTCGGCCGCTCTACAGCCTCACCATGCCGCGCCGCGCTGCCTTGATCACCGCCTGCGTACGATCATTCGCATGCAATTTGCTCAGGATGCTGCTCACGTAATTGCGCACGGTGCCATCGCTCAGAAATAGCGCACCAGCAATTTCCTTGCTGTTCATACCCTTCGCCAGCAATCCCAGCACTTCCATCTCACGCTCGCTCAACGCCTCATAGCCACCATCATCGGCCGGCGCAGGCTCGGCAGGCGGGACGACGCGGCGAAATTCGTTCATTACTTTGCGCGCAATCTGCGGGTCGAGCTGTGATTCGCCACGGTGCACCGCACGCACCGCATCCAGAATCGCTTCGCTGCCAGCGTCTTTCAGCAAAAATCCCTGTGCACCAGCACGAATACCTTCAAATACCAGATCGTCCGCATCGTATGTCGTCAGAATGATCACCTGCGTCTGCGGCTGCCCTTCAGTTATTTTGCGCGTCGCCTCGATGCCACTCATATGCGGCATCTTGATGTCCATCAACACCACATCCGGCTTCAGCACTGCCGCCATGCGCACCGACTCCTCCCCATCCGCTGCCTGACCGATCACGCTCATATCCGGCTGATGCTCAATGATGATCTTCAACCCCTGCCGCACGATATCCTGATCGTCCACCACCAGCACGCGTATCTTCTCCATAATTTGCCTCTCACTCTTCCTCTCACTCTTCCTATCTCTCTCCCTATCTCTCTCACTATCTCTCTCACTATCTCTCTCACTATCTCTCTCACTCTACCCATGGGAGTAACTAAATCCGAGCAGGTCCGCATATCACGGGTTTCGTAACTACTCAGGCCAGCTATTTTTCCAACGCGAAACACACTATTCTCTCCCCCGAAGGGGGAGAGAATAGTGTGTTTCGCGAGAAATACTGATTTGGGCCTGAGTAGTTACCGGGTTTCTCTCTACTCGGATTTAGCAACTCCCCTACCCATCTCCCTTCGCCAGTGCATACGTCAGTTCAATGCGCGTTCCACGACCAAGTGTGCTGTCGACGCGCAAATGTGCCCCGGTCAACTCCGCGCGCTCGCGCATGCCGCGCATGCCGTAACGCTCGGTACGCACTTCATTCGTGTCGAAGCCTGCACCATCATCCTCAATCTGCAGCATGATCGCATTCGGCCGACGGTCGAGCAGTACTTGGATCGTCGCCGCATTCGAATGGCGCTCAGCGTTGTGAATCGATTCCTGCGCGATGCGAAAGATCGCATCGGCTGCTTCCACAGGCAGTATTTCGAACGATGTCGCATCACCGTGCACTTCGAAGCGGATCTGCGCTCGTGCTGTCGGCACAAGTACTTCGATCTGCTTGCGCAGCGCTCCCACCAGCCCCAGGTCTTCTACAGCTGTCGTGCGCAAATCATTGATCGCCGCACGCGTCTCGCGCAGGCCGCGCCGCACCGCATCCCGCGCCCGCGTGATCTCCGGCTGTAGATCGGCCTGCTCAGAAGCCAGCGCACTGATCGCATCCAACTGCAGCGCCACACCCGCCAGCGAATGCGCCAGCGTGTCGTGCAAATCACGCGCCAGTCGCACGCGCTCACGACTCGCCGCCAGCCGCTCGCGCACCCCCGCCTGCTCCGCCAGCCGCCGATTCGCTGCCTCAATCTCCGCACGCCGCCGCCGCTCCAAATCCGCCAGCGATCCCACAAAGTAGCACACCAGCAACAGCACAAACGACTGGCTGAGCCACGGCCCCCACGGCAGCCGCATGCCAATGCCGTCGACGAGCTCGAGCAGCTCGACCGCCCCCAGCGCACATACGTTGGCCAAGATCGCCACCAACGCCCAGCGATACCACCCCCACTGTGACATCCATGTGCCCAGCACCGCAAGGATCAAGCTGAAATATGACGGCACATCCAGCAGCCCGCGCACCAGCCGCTGCATGTCACCGCCCATAACCATAGGTTCGACTTCCCGTGTATTGCGATGCACATTCAGATACACCTCCGCAAAGTTCGCGCGAAAGTAGAGCGAGCCGATCATCGCCTCGAACGCCATCGTGATGATCGATGCCACCAATAGCGCGCGCATTTCACGCCCACCGATCGGGCCGCGCCGCGCAACGTAGAACGTCGCCACCAGCACCAGCAGCGTCGGCAGCACAGTGATGGCGTTGAAAATCACCAAACGCACATCGCTGGTGTTGAACAAGAATACCGATGCACTGAACAACCCCGCAGCCATACGCAGTATCAGGCTCAGTCGCAACAGCCGCAGGATGTCGTTCATGGATTTACTCGTACCGTAGCGCTTCCACCGGCTGCAGACGGCTCGCGCGCCACGCCGGATACAAGCCGAATACTACGCCCACCGCCACCGACACACTCAACGAAATCCCCACGGACGACGCCTGCACCACCGGCTTGAACTGCGTCTGGAAGACGCCGATCAGCGCAGCCAGCCCCGCTCCAACCAGTATTCCAATAACGCCCGCCAGTGACGTCACCACCAGCGCCTCGATCAAAAACTGAAAGCGAATGTTCCCGTCGCGCGCACCCACCGCCTTGCGCACACCGATCTCGCGCGTTCGCTCCGTCACACTCACCAGCATGATGTTCATGATGCCGATGCCGCCCACCAGCAGCGAAATCGCTGCGATTGCCGCCAGGAACGCCGTCAATGCCGTCACCACCGAGTTCAGCGATTCAGCCACCTGCGACTGGTTGAAGATGCGAAAATCATCCACCTGACCCGCCAGCAGCTTGTGCTCCTTGCGCAGAATCGCCGTGATCTCCGTCGCAGCCGCCGTGCTCTTGTCTGCGCTGACCAGCTCGGCGTAAATCTGCGAAAGCCCCTTGCTGCCGCCCGTGCGCTTCACGAACAGCTTCTCCTGTGCCACCGTCAGCGGCACGTGCACGTTGTCATCGCCGGTCTGCGGACCGAAGCCACCCTGCGCCACCAGCACACCAATCACCTTGAACGGCACCGCATCCACCAGGATCATCGAACCCACTGCACTCCCGCTCGGAAAGAGCGTCTCCGCAATCGCACCACCCAGCACCGCCACGCGCGCGCGACTCGTCAGATCATTCGCTCCAAAATATGCGCCATCCTTCAATGTCGTGTTGCGCAGCCGGAAGTAGTCGTTGTTCGTGCCGACGATCGATGTGCTGCGGTTGTTCAACCCAGCGCTCACACGCAGATTGCCGTTCACCACCGGAACCACCCGCAGCAGATCGGGCGCCTGCATGCGATCGCTCAACGCATTCAAATCCGCCACCGTCAGCTTTGCATTCGCCACACGATTCTCCGAGCTGATCGTGATCTGCTTCGCACCGAGCGTACTGAACTGCCCACTGATGTAATTCGATACACCACTGCCGACCGCCAACAGCGTCACCACCGACATCACGCCGATGATGACGCCCAGCATCGTGAGCATCGTGCGCAGTTTGTTCTCCGCCAGGCTCTCGAATGCCGTTCGTATGGTCTCGATGATCGTCATACTATGCCTTCCCTTCGCCGGCCTTTTCATCAGCCCGCGACAGCGTCCCCAGCAGAAGCACCGTAGTGATGCCGCAGGTCGCCAGGTTCATAACAAGCTGTGCACCCTGCATCGGCAGCCGTGCCGCAAGACCAAAGCTGCTACGCCGCCCACCATTCGCATTACCGTTGGGGCCCAGCGCCGAACCCGGATTCCCGTTCGCCGACTCGGACAACGGCGACTGCGTACCGTTCATCATGCCGTAGCGCCCACGGAAATTGCCACCACCGAAAATATTCCAGCGGGTAAATGACAATCCGATCGGCACGAACGAAATCAGCAACGTGATCAGCGCCAGCATGGTAAAAGTCCGCCGCGGATTTGCTGCGCGATGAGCCAACCAGCCAAAGATCAGTGTCGCCGCAGCCACAGCTGCGATGGTCCACCCCAGCACAGACACCCATCCAAAGCCGCCAGCCGGCGCCCCCGACAATGCAGCCGCTGCCGTCCGAAGCAACATATTCACCAGCAGCGACGCACCCAGCGCGATGCCACCCGCCTTCGCGATGCGGCTCCACACTGGCGCCGCCGGCTTCTCCACCTGCATCCCTTGCGTAGTCTCAATCGTCGTCATCAGCTTTCCTTCTTCGAGATTGCCCCGTCCGTCCGCTTCACCGCCGACCGCGACAAGGTCCCCAGCAACAGCGACGTCGTCAATCCATACGTCGCCAGATTCATTAACATCAGCGCTCCCTGCGTCGACAGCCGCGATGTCCAGGTCGATCCACTGCGCCGGTTCGGCGCACCCGTCGTCGTCGTGTTCGCATCGGAAGTTGTCGTCGTGTTCGCACCGGAAGTCGCAGTTGCATTTCGCGTGCGGAAACCGCTCGCACCTGAATTGGTCACGCCAGCCAGCGATAACCCGATCGGCACGAACGAGAGTAGCAGCAAGATCATCGCCAGCGTCGTAAACGTCCGCCGCGGGTTCGCCGCGTTGCGCGTCGTCAAGCCGAACGCAAGCGTCGCTGCGATCGCCACAGCAGCAGTGATGCCCAACACCGATATCCATGCCAGGCTGCCGAAGGCCGGCGCACCGAGCATGCTCACCGCCACCGTGCGCAGCAGCGCGTTCGCCGCCAGCGTCACCGCCGCCGCAATGCCACCAGCCGTTGCAATACGCCTCCACGTCGGCGGCGGAGGCTTCTCCATTTTCACGCGCTCAGGCGCCGCATCCTGTGGCATCGCCACAGCTCCGTCCCCACCCTGCTCGCCAAGCGCACTGCGCCGCGGGCCGTGCTTGATGTCGCTCTCGATGCGGCCATCACGAATACTGATCACCCGGTGCGCATACTCCGCCACCTCAGGCTCATGCGTGACCAGGATTATCGTGATGCCACGCTCACGATGCAGCCGCTCAAACAAACCCATGATCTCGCGGCCGGTGCGCGTGTCCAACGCTCCCGTCGGCTCGTCCGCCAGCAGAATGCTCGGCTGATTAATCAGCGATCGTGCAATTGCCACGCGCTGCTGCTGGCCGCCGGACAACTCCATCGGCTTATGGTTCATACGCGAACCCAGCCCCACCAGACCAAGCATCTCCGCAGCCCGCCGCGTGCGCTCCTTCGCAGGCATTCCCGCATACCGCGCTGGCATCTCCACATTGCGCAGCGCGCTCATTCGACCCAGCAAATTGAAGCGCTGAAAAACGAAGCCGATATGGCGGTTGCGCGCATCAGCCAAATCCCTCGAACGCATCTTGCTCACGTCGTCGCCGTTCAAGATGTACTGCCCATCGCTCGGCGTGTCCAGGCAGCCGATTACGTTCATCAATGTGCTCTTGCCGCTGCCACTCGGCCCGATGATCGCGACGAACTCGCCATCTTCAATCTTCAGATCGATGCCGTCCAACGCATGCACAATCTGGTCGCCCATGACATACGTCTTGCTAACACCTTTGAGTTCAAGCATTATTTTTCATCCAGACTCTCAGGCTACTGGGGCGGCGGCGGGCCACCACCACCACCACCGCTGACGCTCTGCGTCGCGACACTCGGCAGCGCCAGCTCGTCTCCTACAACAACGCCCTTCAGAATTTGCGTGTTGTCCCCGTTGCGCTCGCCGATTTCCACCACCGTGCGCTGCGTCTCCGTGCCCACTACCTTGAACACCGCGTAGGTCTTCTTCGTCGTGTCCACGATCAACGCCGCAGTCGGCACCATCACCGCATCATTGATCTGGCCGACCACGATCTCACTCGTGCCGCTCATGTTCAACAAAATATTCGGCTGGCCTTCCACTCGTGGAATACGCATGCGCACTTTGTACGTCACGATGTTGTTGCTGCTCGCACCGACGCTGGCAATGGAATCAACCACAGCTGTGATGCTGTCATTGATAAACGCTTGTAGCCGCACGCGTGCCTTCTGCCCCGCCTTCACCGCGTTCAGGTCCGCTTCGTCGAGCGACACCTCGAAAAGCGGCTCGGTGAAATCCGCGATCTGCACAGCTGCGCCACCAGAGTTCGCCAACTCGCCAGCCGCCACATTCACCGCCACCACCAGCCCATCAAGCGGCGATGTCAGCGTCGCATCTTTCACATCATCGACGGCCTGCTCCCAAACGCTGTACGCCTGCTCCATCTTGATCTTCGCCAGCGCAATCGTGTTTTCATCCGGCTTCAGTGCTTCGATGTTTTTGCGCGCCGATGCAATCTGCGCTGCCGCACTGGCCAACTGCGCATTCGTCGGCTTGGAAAACTTCGCGTCATACATCGCCTTCGCCTTCGCGTAGTTGTTCGTCGCCTGCTCCAGCGCCAGCGCCTCGCTCGATGCCGACACGCCTGGGTCGCGGCCAGCACGGCGATCGTACGCCGCCTGCGCCTGCTTCAGCGCAGCTTCGGAATTTTGTAAGTCCGCCTGCACCGCCCGGATATCGGTCTCGACTGGCCCATCAGACAACGCTGCATACGAAGCTTGCGCACTCGCCAGCTGCGCCTGCACCGCCGCCATATCCAAATCCGTCGGGCCCTTCAATGTCTGGCTGTACGAAATGCGCGCAGACAAATAATTCATCCACGCACTCTGCACCGCAGTCTCGAGGTCGCCCGTGTCCAGCAGCGCAATCACGTCGCCCTTCTTGACATACTGACCTTCACTCACGCTCACGCTCTTCACCAGGCCCGCACGAAGAAAAGGAAGATCCGTCGTGCTGCGCGCAACAATGCTGCCCGTGCCAATCACCAGGTTCTCGATCACGCCGCTCGTCGCCTTCACACGCTCAGCCGATGCAGTCACGCCATTCGTGTTCGCATTTCGATTCCCTACGCCTGGCAGCTGAATCGACGAACACGCCGCCATCATTAATAAGCCCGCGGATGCAACCGCAAGCACAGAGTACTTTTTTTTCACGTAGCACAATTCCATATCACAATGAACGTAACTACATCAGGCCCAAATTCGTATTTCCCGCGAAACATGCTATTCCTTCCCCCTTTGGGCTCCATTTGGGCTCCCTTTGGGCTCCCTTCGGGCTCCCTTCGGGAGAAGGAATAGCATGTTCCACGTTGGACAATGGCTGGCCTGCGTAGTTACCAATGAACGATCCTCAATTTTTATTACTCTTGCTGCTTCTACTGACCCAGCGTCGCCGCAACAGATTTGCTCAACCCTTCGATCAGCTTGATTTTTTCTTCTTCCGTCAGCCGCGCAGTCGGATGCATCGGGAGATAGCTCTCCATCGGCATCTGGCCGTGCTGCATGTGCTCCTTGATTTCATCGGCAATCTTGGCCGCACGCGCGCCGCCGCCCTGCGCAGTTCCAGTCGATTCACCAGCCTCGTTTCCTTCGCCGGCCTCGCCCTGCGCATTCGCGACATTTCCAAACTTCCGCCGCCCTTCGCGGCGCACCGCCGTCAGGTCATCAAAGTTCAGCTTGTCACGCCCCTCGTTCACGTGATTCGCAATCCACCAAGACACAGGCGCAACATACGAATACCACGGCCACACAGTCTGATTGCTATGGCAATCCATGCATGCCCGATCAGCCAGCGCCTTGGTCTCTTCCGAATCCCATTTCATGGGAGTCACCACTGCCGGATTGGTGCGGGAGACCGGAACGAGTTGAATCGCGCCGAATACCACCAGCAGCGCGACAGGAATCAAGGATCGCTTTCTCATGCGTTTGATGCTACGCACACACGCTGATCTGTATATGTGCAGATGGTCATTTCCCACCCGTCCGCTTGTCACGCCGTATTTGCCCCAAAAAATGACATTTGTCATTCTTCTATTTTCGCAACTACTCAGGCCCAAATCAGTATTTCCCGCGAAACACGACGGTTGAATCGAAGTACGCGCCTTCAGCGTTTTTTCGACGGAACATGAGCGCCAACGGCGCAGTCCGCCGCAGTGAATGTGCGATGAGCCCTGAAAAGGCTGTCTTTCTTTTCAGCCCAGGGCGAAGTACCGAAGGTGCGCACGCCCCGAGTGACGGCGCCGCAACAAAGCGTGGTCCGAATTTTTCCCAAACAGCGGATGCCCCCTGCCCCGCGCGCTCCGCGATAATCCCCTCCATGGCATCGCTGCGCGAAACACTGGCCCGCACCCGCACCTCAATCTTCAGCCGCGTACAAACGCTGCTCGGCCAGGCCGACATCACCAACGACACCTGGGACGAACTCGAAGCGCTGCTGCTGCAGGCCGACGTCGGCGCGGCAACGTCGACGAAACTACTCGAGCGCTTGCGCGAACGTACACGCGCCGAGGCAATTCTCAAAGCCGATGCACTGCGCACCGCGCTCAAAGAAGAACTCGTGCGCCTGCTCGAACCCGCCGGCGCCGCCGCGCCGCTCGACTACCGTGCCACGCGTATGCTCGAAGTCATGCTCATCATCGGCGTCAACGGCGCCGGCAAGACCACCAGCATCGCCAAGCTCAGCCGGCTCTACACCGACAAGGGCCGCAAGGTCCTGCTCGCCGCCGGCGACACCTTTCGCGCCGCCGCCATCGATCAGCTGCAAATCTGGGGCGAACGCGCCGGCATCGACGTCATCGCCGGCAAAATGAACAGCGACCCCGGCGCAGTCGTCTTCAACGCCATCCAGGCCGCCTTCGCTCGCAAGAGTGATCTGCTCATCATCGACACCGCCGGCCGCCTGCACACCAAGCACAACCTGATGAAGGAGCTGGAGAAAATCCGCAACGTGCTGCAGCGCAATGTGCACGGCGCACCACATCAAACGCTGCTCGTCGTCGACGCCGCCAACGGCCAGAACGCCATCGCCCAGGCCAAGGGCTTCGCCGCCGCCGTCGGCGTCACCGGCGCCGTCCTCACCAAACTCGACGGCACGCCGAAGGGCGGTGTCGCCTTCGCTATCGTCAGCGAACTCGGCATCCCCATCCACTACATCGGCACCGGCGAAAAAATCGACGACCTCGAACGCTTCGACGCGCACACGTTCGTCGATGGGCTGTTCTAAGTGAGTCGCCAAAAGTTCTGGCGGCAGATTCGGCGGGCAAATTCGACGACCGTTGACCGACGACCGTTGACCGCGGAGAGCGCAGCGCAATCTGAAATTTGGTAACTACTCAGGCCCAAATCAGTATTTCCCGCGAAACACACTATTCTCTCCCCCGAAGGGGGAGAGAATAGTGTTTCGCGTTGGAAAAATGGCTGGCCTGAGTAGTTACCAAATTTGAAATCTGAAATCCCTTCCCCGTTCTTGCGCACTTTCGCTACTTCACTACAATACTTTAGTCTGCGCCGCATCCCTCATCGACGTTTCTCTGCCCTCTCACAATCGGCGCGCACAGGAAAATGACATGCCCAACGCTATGACGGATGCCCAACGCATCGCCTTTGAATCGAACGGATTTCTGACGATTGAAAACGCGCTCAGTGCAGACGAACTCGCCCAGCTGCAGACGGAAACCGCCGCCGCCGAAGCGCTCTGGGAAAAAAATCCCGATCTGCCCGGCTACAAAAAAGATTCGCTCTGGGAACTGCGCAGCCCAATCGAATACGGCGAAGCAATGCGTGACGCGCTCTGGCATCCAAAAATCTTTCCGCTCGTGCGCGAAATCATCGGCAACGACGTCTCGATGATCGACAACAGCTATTACATTACGCCGCCCCACACGCCGCACACACACGCCGACTGGCACCACGACGTCGGCCTTACCGGCGTCTATCACCCACTCTCGGTGATGATGGTCAAGGTCTTCTTCCTGCTCACTGACGTGAACGCAGACAGCGGCGGCACCGCCATGGTCCCTGGCTCGCATCGCTTTCCGATGGGCTTCGAATTCCCCAAAGTCGCCCGCCCAAAGGATATGCCCGGCGCTGTGCAAATGAGCGGCAAAGCTGGCACCGCCTATCTCTTCAACGGCCGTGTCTATCACGCCGCCGTCAACAACGACAGTGACTCGCCGCGCCGTGTGCTGATTTACAACTACGGCCATCACTGGATGAAAATCTGGCCGGGCTACGAGCCTTCTCAAAAACTGCTCGACTGGGCCGAACGCTCCGACGATCCGGCGCGCATGCAAGTGCTCGGCATGGGCCCAGCCTACGCCGTCTCGCTGCGCGACTGATCTCGACACATCACTCGTTTTCATACGCCGATGCATCCCGCCCCCATCGTGGACGCAGCGACGTTTTTTGATTCACCAGGAGAACTTGTATGTCAATTCGAACCCCCAATTCACACGGCTCACACGGCATCAGCCGCCGCACTCTGCTTAAGCTAATCGGTATCGGCAGCGCCGGCGCAGCCTTGGCCGCCTGCGGAGCCGCCCCCGCCGCCCCCGCTGCATCCAGCGGCAATGCCGAACCTGAACCCACCGCCGCCCCCGCCGCCGCAACCGGCTCGATCCGCGTGCTCGTCTGCTGCGCCACCCCCGCCGAAGAACCGCTGCGCAACAAGTACAACGCCGCCTTCGAAGCCGCCAACCCGGGCATCAAGGTCATCGCCGAAGCGCCACCCGCCGGCATGAACTATTTCGAAAAGCTGCAGACGCTGCTCGCCGCCAACGACATGCCCGACGTGTTCGACATGTGGGAAGGCTACGTACAACCCTACGCCGCCAATGGCGCGCTGCTCGCTATGGATGATCTGCTCAAGGCAGACTCGAAAATCAAAGCCGACGACATCCTCCCCGCCGTCGTCCCAGCGCAAAGCTATCAGGGCAAGCAGTACGCCTTTATCTATGGCTTCATGCCCGGCCCGGTATCCCTCTTCTATAACGTAGATCACTTCAAAGAAGCCGGACTCGAGGCTCCGTCGCCCAACTGGAATTGGAATAATGTGCGCGAAGCCGCACTCAAACTCCACAAGGCTGCGGGTGGCAAGGTCGAACGCTACGGCGTCAACTTCGAAAACTGGTTCGTGCCGTGGCAGTACATGATGTGGTCGAACGGCGCCGAAGTCTTCAACGCCGATGAAAGCAAAGCCGCCTTCAACAATCCAAAAGCCACCGAAGCCCTCCAGTTCTGGTACGACATGGTCAATGTCGACAAAATCGCTCCCAATCAGGATGATGCCAAGGCGCTCGGCAGCATGGCCAAGGCGTTCGCCTCTGGTCAGATCTCACTGCGCCTAGGCAACTACTGGGATCTCGGCGAACTCAAGGAAACCAAAGGTGCCAACTGGAAAGCCGTGCTTGCACCGAAATCGAACAGCGGCGGCCGCACCTGGTACATGCACCTCGGCTGCTGGTCGATCAGCGCACAATCGAAAATGCCGCAGGCTGCATGGGACTACGCCCGCGACTTCGTGCTGCAACGCCCCATCGACAGCGTCACACCCTATGTGCCACCGCTCAAGTCGCTCATGAGCACCTTCAAGGGCCCCGATCATGAGCAGCTCGGCTACACCGCACTGCCCGAAATCGTGTCGCAACCCGGCACACTGCGCATCCCCGGTGCCGGCGCCAAGTTCGACAAAATCCAGGGCCTCATCCAAGCCGAACTCGATCTGGCTTTCATCGGCAAAAAGAGCGTCGCCGATGCACTCGCTACGGCCGAGCCCAAGGTAAACGAGGAGCTCGCCCGCAAATAGCGGATCAGGGGACAGGGGGATAGGGCCCGTTCCCTGTCCCCCCTTCCCCTGCCATCACCCATGGCGACAGCTCCAGCCCGCACTCGCCCCGGCCATCTGGCGCGGCGCGAAGCCCTCATCGGTTACGTGTTCATCAGCCCCTGGCTGATCGGTTTTCTCGTCTTTCTCGCAGGCCCGATCCTTGCCTCTCTCGGCCTCAGTTTCACACAATACAAACCCGGACAAATTCCGATCTGGGTCGGCCTCGCCAACTACGTGCGCATGTTCGGCGACGAGCTCTTCTATCTCTCACTGAGTGTAACTACGAAGTACACGCTGATCAGCGTACCTCTCGGCCTCGCCATCGCCCTCGGCCTCGCATTACTACTCAACCAGAAAGTGCCCGGCCAGCGCTTCTTCCGCACAGTGTTCTATGTGCCGTCGCTCATCTCCGGCGTGGCCATGGCCATCGTCTTCGCCTGGATCTTCAATTCGCGTTTCGGCATCCTGAATTACCTGCTTTCCTTTCTCAAACTCGACGGCCCCAACTGGCTCAGCGATCCCGACTTCACGCTTAGCGCCTTTGTTTTGATGAGCCTCTGGGGCGTCGGCAGCACCGTCGTGATATTCATCGCCGCGCTGCAAGGCGTGCCCGTTGCACTATACGAAGCCGCATCTCTCGACGGCGCCGTCGGCTGGCGTCGCTTCATACACATCACGCTGCCCATGATTTCACCCGTCGTGCTTTTCGCTGCCATTACCGGCGTCATCGGCACGTTTCAGACGTTCGCCGTCTCCTATATCATGACCAGCGGCGGCCCAGCCAATGCCAGCCTGTTCTACCTGCTGTATCTCTATAAGAACGCATTCAACTGGTTTGAAATGGGCTATGCCTCCGCCCTCGCATGGTTCCTTTTTCTCATCATTCTGATCTGCACCGGCCTGCTCCTACGCACCTCAGATCTCTGGGTGCATTACGAAGGACTCGGCAAAAAATGATGCCTCTCACTCGCTCTTCCAGCACATCACTGCTGCGTATCCTGCGCACACTGCCAACCTACGCACTACTTATTGTGCTCGGCACAGTTTTTCTGCTGCCATTTCTCTGGGCACTCACATCGTCTCTACGTGAACAGGGCGCAGGCATGATCTTCCCCCCTCGCTTTCTGCCAAATGAGTTTCATTTCGAAAACTATCCGCGCGTCTTCGAGCTGATTCCGTTCGCGCGATTCCTCGGCAACAGCGTCGTCATCACAGGCATCGCCCTCGCCGGCGAAATTCTCTCGGCGTCGTTCGTCGCCTTCGGCTTCGCACGTATGCGCTTCCCCGGCCGCAACCTGCTCTTCGTGCTGCTGCTCAGCACGATGATGATCCCCTACCCAGTTACCATGATCCCGAGCTTTTTGCTCTGGGTCCGCGGGCTGAATATGTTCAACACGATCGGCCCGCTCACACTGCCAGCATTCTTCGGCCCAGCCTTCTCAGTGTTTCTACTCCGCCAGTTCTTTATGACGATCAACACCGAACTCGACGAAGCCGCCAAGGTCGACGGCGCAAACGAATTCCGCGTGTACTGGCAGATCATCTTGCCACTCGCCAAACCAGCCATCGCCACGATCGCGATTTTCTCGTTCATCGCCAACTGGAACGACTTCCTCACACCACTGCTTTATCTCAGCGACCGCAATCTCTTCACCGCCGCACTCGGCATCAATTACCTGCGCAATTTCCGCGGTGGCGGCGAACTCTCATATCAAATGGCTGCCACAGTCATGTTCGTGCTGCCATGCATCGTGATCTACTTCGCTGCACAACACTTTGTCATCGAAGGCATCGTCACTACAGGCCTGAAGGGGTGAATACGCTGGCACGTCGCTCCCAGCTCATCACAGCCACAACAATGCTCCTGCTCGTCATTGTCATCGTCATGCTGCTCATCAGCATCAGAACGAAATTTTCATCACGCGCTGCACCCACCCCCTGCCCCGATTCCATTGCCTGCCACGCACTCAAACGTATGTCCGTACGCTAACCATACGCATGCAGTCATCCAAGAACATCCGGCGTTTGGGGCGAGCCACAGGCGCGTACTTCGATTCAACCAGGGCTTGCCATGAAAGAGCGGCACTGCCACCGACAGTACACAAAAAATTTTGCCCCAACAGCAGAGGGAGTGGCTAAACTCGATTACATGAACCCGCCGCAATCAGGTTATCCTTATTGACGCATGCACGAACTCGATCAGCAGCTCGCACACAAACTCGGCCGCCGCTCGCCTACGGCACAAACGGAATGGGAAGCACAACCCGCCGCCGTGCTCGTGCCGCTCTTTCGACGCAACAATGCATGGCACGTCCTGCTCACACAGCGCACGCATGACGTGCCCAGCCACAAAGGTCAGGTCGCCTTCCCCGGCGGCAAGGTCGAAGCCGAAGACCACGACCGCATAGAAACCGCACTGCGCGAAGCCGAAGAGGAAATTGGCCTGCTGCGCAGCGACGTGCGCATTTTAGGCACCCTCGACGAACTGATCACCATCTCGCGCTGGCGCATCACGCCCGTCGTCGGCGTGTTCGAACATCCGTACTCGTTCACACCATCGCTGCGTGAACTCTCAGTTATCTTCGATGTCCCGCTCACCTGGCTCGCCAATCCAGCACACCTCACAGTGGCAACACGCGATCCACTCCTGCCAGGCCCGCCCATCGAGGTGTTCCACTTTCAGTACGAACAGTTCGACATCTGGGGCGCCACCGCCCGCATCTTGCGCAATCTGCTCGCAGTCATCGAGGAATAACTCAGTCCTCGCTTCTCCCACCGAATACTTTGCCCTCGATCCGGCGCAGGCTGCGCAACAACCGCGAACGCACGCTCGTCACGTTGTAACGCAGACGCTGCGCTGTGCGCTGCGAACGCGACACCAGCTTCGGCTGCCCCCACGTCACCGCCGCCGCCGCCCACGTCAACCCAGCGCCGAAGCCGATCATCACGACCTTGTCGTTCGGACGCAGCCGCCCCTGCTCCGCCGCCTCAGCAATGGCAATCGGGATCGACGCCGCACTCGTATTCCCGTAATGCTCCAGATTCGTGAACACTTTCTCCATCGGCAAGCCCAGCGATTTCGCTGCCGATTCAATGATGCGAATGTTCGCCTGATGCGGCACAAACAAATCGATCTGCTCTACCGTCCAGCCCACCTTGTGCAGTAACTCACGCACAGTGCGATCCATTACGCGTGTGGCGAACTTGTACACCTCGCGTCCATTCATGCGGATCGTGTGGTCGTTGCGCTCAAGCGTGTCGGCCGTGGTCGGCTGCGCACTGCCACCACCTGGAATGATCAGTAGATCGCCACCCGATCCATCCGAACGCAGAATCGACGACAACACACCGCCCGGCTGATCGCTGCCGCTCAACACCACCGCGCCAGCGCCGTCGCCAAACAACACACAGGTGTTGCGATCTTTCCAATTCACTACCCGCGACAACGTCTCTGCACCGATGACGAGCACAGTGTTCGCACTGCCCGCACGGATCACATCCGTGCCCATGCTCAACGCATACACAAAGCCACTGCACGCCGCACTCAAGTCATATGCCCCAGCACGATCTGCACCGAGCGCATCCTGCACCAGGCTCGCTGTGCTCGGAAAAGCGTAGTCAGGCGTCGCCGTCGCCACAATGATCAGATCGATCTGCGACGGGCTGATGCCGGCCACTTCCAGCGCGCGCATCGCAGCATCGGTCGCCAGCGTGCACGTACTCTCGCCTTCCCCAGCAACATGGCGCGAACCAATGCCGGTGCGCTCGCGAATCCATTCGTCGGAAGTGTCGACCAACGCACGCAGATCGTTGTTCGTCATGACGCGCTGCGGCACACCCTTGCCCCACCCGACGATATGTGCGTATTTCATCTGTGTTTATTCAACAAACTCGCGCACAATCAGCGTCCCGTTGTGGCCGCCAAAGCCGAACGAGTTCGTCAACGCAGTCCGTACCCGCTTCTTCACTGCCGTGTTCGGCGTGTAGTTCAAATCACACTCCGGGTCCGGCGTGTTCAAATTGATCGTCGGCGGCACGATGCCTGCGTTGATCACCTTCAAACAGAAGATTGCCTCGAGCGCGCCGATCGCGCCGAACGAATGCCCCGTCATCGATTTGGTCGAGCTGATGCTCACGTCATACGCTGCATCGCCGAAGACTTTCTTGATCGCCCTGGTCTCGTTCAAGTCGTTTAACACAGTGCTCGTACCGTGCGCATTGATGTAGTCAATGTCGCGCGGCGTGAGACCCGCCTGCTTCAACGCCTTGCGCATCGCCATCGCCGGGCCGAATTCGTTCGGCGCCGTAATGTGAAACGCATCATCCGTGCAGCCATAGCCGAGCACTTCGCCATAAATGCGCGCGCCACGCGCCTGCGCCCGCTCCAATGTCTCCATCACCAGCATGCCGGATCCTTCGGAAGTCACGAAGCCGCTGCGCGTCTTGTCGAACGGGCGGCTCGCATGCAGCGGGTCATCGTTGTAATCGCTCAGCGCATTCATGTTGTGGAACGCACTCATCGAAAACGCGTTGATCGGCGCTTCGGTGCCGCCAGCCACCGCCGTGTGCGCACGCCCCGCACGAATCATCTCAAAAGCCTCACCAATCGCGTTCACACCGCTCGCACATGCCGTCACAACACAGATGTTCGGCCCACGAATGCCGAAATGAATCGCCACCTGCCCCGTAATTGTGTCTGGCAGCATCATCGGCACAGTGAATGGGCTGACGCGGCGCGGCCCCTTTTCAATCATGATGCGATGCTCTTCCGTCAACGTCATAATGCCGCCGATGCCGCTGCCAATTACCACCGCCGTGTCCCACATGTCTTCTTCGGCTACTTTCAAATTTGCATCGAGCAGCGCCTCACGCGCTGCAACCAAACCGAACTGTGAAACGCGATCAAGCCGCCGCACTTCCTTGCTGCCAAAGTATTTTGTCGGCTCAAAGTTTTTTACTTCCGCCGCAATCTTCACATCGTACGGTGCCGAATCAAACAGGCTGACGTAGCCGATGCCGCACTGGCCGGCAATCAGGCTGTTCCAAGTGCTTGCAACGTCATGACCGAGCGGACAAATAGCGCCCATACCGGTGACGACAACGCGTGGGAGAGTGTGATTATTTTCTGTCACGTCGAGATTGCCCCCAATGCCCGCTCCCGCGCAACGGACGCGGACGGGTAAAGTTTTTATATAACATGCTTTTTAACACCTGCCGCGCGAATTCGTTGCGCCAGCGCACCGACGACGCTATTTTCCATCACATCCTCTGCAAAAATTTGCTGGTTGCTGGCTGGTTGCTGGCTGGTTGCTGGCTGGTTGCGGCTGGTTGCTGGCTGGTTGCTGGCTGGTTGCTGATCGAAGCCTGAGCAACACCTCCACTCCGACTCTCCACTCTTTCCCCTGTCCGCTATAGTGAACGACCAATGTCCGATTTCAGCCGATACCCGGAGAAGCTGCGCGAAGTACTCGAAATTTTCGTCGAAAACCCGACCGAGCGAAACGCCATGCTTGTCGAATATTCCGACCAGTTCGAAGGTGTGCCGGCAAACATCGCCGTGCGCCCATACCCGCTCGATCATCAGGTGCCGCACTGCGAGTCCGACTCCTATGTCTTCGCCGAACCACTTGGGCCGCTGCAGGGCAGCGAGACGCGGCTGAAATACTATTTCGCCGTCGAAAACCCGTTCGGCGTCTCTGCACGCTCGCTGTCCGCCATCCTCGACCAGACGCTCAGCGGCCTCACCGCCGCCGAAATCGCTGCGCTACCAATCGACGATCTCGTCCCCACGCTGTTCGGCCGCAACGTCAGCATGGGCAAAGGCCAGGGCCTGCTCGGCATCGCCTCGGTCGTAAAAATCCTCGCCCAACGCTATACGCGCGCGTAAGACTTACTCATGACACCTATAGACCGACTCAGCCAGATCGCCAAAATCAAGCACGCCATCGCAGATGTGCTCGATGTCGAACGCTACGAGTTCAACGAATTCGGCGCGGTTCGCATGCACGGTGTCTGGCTCGTGCCGCCCACCGAGGCGCTGCTCAGGCTTGAAACAAGCCTCGCCACCCTCGGCTATACCCCACTCCTGCAGAATGAAGGGCACGGCGTCGATCTATGGGCAATGCCCGGCGCTGTCACCACAAAGCCTGCATCACCAGTGCAGCGGCGTGAAGTGAAAATCGACCCGCGCGTGAATATCCTGCTGTTCATCGCCACCGTAATTTCGGTCGTGCTCACCGGTGGGCTGGAAAGTGATGGCACACAGGGAGTACGCATGAACTTTCCCAACGGCCTCATGTTCGCCGGCTCGCTGTTGTCGATTCTCGTAGCGCACGAAATGGGGCACTATGTCGTCGGCCGCATCCGCGGTGTCAAGACCACATGGCCGCTGTTCATCCCACTGCCATTCCTCAGCATCGGCGGCACGCTCGGTGCAGTAATCGTGCAGTCGTCGCCCTTCCGCAATCGCCGCACACTTCTGGAAGTCGGCATCGCCGGCCCTATCGCCGGATTCATCGTCGCCGTGCCGCTCTTTCTGCTCGGCCTGTGGCTCACCAATCCGACGCCTATGCCAGTGCCCGCCGGCAGCACCTTCCTCGGCGATTCGCTGCTCACATATCTGATGGGCCTCGGTGTGCTCGGCCCGATCTACGCCAGCACGAGCGCAAGTGTGATCGTGCATCCCATCGCATTCGGCGCATGGATCGGCCTGCTCATCACTGGCATCAACCTCGTACCCGCCGGACAGCTCGATGGCGGCCACATCGCCTACGCACTCCTGGGCCGCCGCGCACGCTATGTTTCATGGATTGTCATCGCTGCAATGATCGCCCTCTCGTTCATCTCACAAGCCTGGATCATCTGGGCCGGCATGCTCTTTTTCTTCGGACGCAGCCACCCTCCCGTCACCGAAGAAAATGTCCCGCTCACACTCACTCATTTTCTGCTGGCACTCACCGGGCTACTCATACTGATTCTGACTTTCGTGCCCATACCGATCTTCGGCACCTAAAAAATCTGCACGCCCGATCTCCCCAGCTCTTCGTATGAAACTATCCGCCACCACCCTCCACTGCTTCCCATATTCTCCGCGCGGTAACTACTCAGGCCAGCCATTTTTCCAACGCGAAACACACTATCCTCTCCCCCTTCGGGGGAGAGGATAGTGTGTTTCGCGGGAAATACTGATTTGGGCCTGAGTAGTTACTCCACGCGTATGATTGCCTCTGTGCAGCCTTCTTTTTACATTCGCGAAATTCCAATTTACGGTGATCTGATCCTGTCGCCGATGGACGGCTTTTCAGATCAGCCTTTTCGTGTGCTGTGCCGTGAGCACGGCAGCGCGATGAGTTATACCGAATTCACCAACATCGATGCCATTCAGCATGATGCGTGGAAAGCACTGCGCCAGCTGCGCCACGCATCGAGCGAAAAGCCGCAGTTCAGTATGCAAATTTTCGGCAGCGACGTCGATCGCTTCGTTGAAGCAGCGCTCAAATGCGAAGCGCTCGGCGCCAGCATCGTCGATGTAAACATGGGCTGCTCAGTCGCCTGCGTCAGCAGCCGCGGCGCCGGCGCCGGCCTGTTGCGCGAACCGCAGAAAATCGCCGAAATTTTTCGGCGAGTTTCAAACGCACTGCACATCCCCGTCACCGGAAAAATCCGGCTCGGCTGGGACGATGGTTCGCTGAATTACATGGAGGTCGCACAAGCCATCGAAGACAACGGCGGACAAGCCGTGGCGATTCACGGACGCACAAAAGCGCAGCTCTATAAGGGCGAGGCACGTTGGGCGCCGATCGCCGAAGTCAAGCGCGCAGTGAAGATTCCCGTCATCGGCAATGGCGATGTGCGCACGGTCGCCGACATCGCGCGCATCAAAGCTGAGACCGGCTGTGACGCAGTGATGATCGGTCGCGCCGCCATCGGCAACCCGTGGATCTTCTCGCAACTCGATCGACATGAAGTCACGCTTGATGACACGCTCGCGCTGATGCGCCGTCACCTGCAGCTCATGCTCGAGTTCTACGACGAACATGGGCTCGTGCTCTTTCGCAAGCACGCAGTGAAATATCTGCTCGGTCATCCATATTCCGCAACGCTGCGCAATCAGCTGATGACCTGCGAACGCGTCGAAGAATTTCTTGCGCTGCTCGACGACTACAGCCAGCGTCGCGAATATTACGCAGCGGAAGCGGCGTAACATGCGCGTCGTCCTGCTCTCGAAAGCGCTGGTCGTCGGTGCATATCAACGCAAGTGTGAGCTGCTGGCGGAAATCAACGGCATCGAGCTGACCGTGCTCGTGCCCGAACGCTGGGGCACGCAACAGGCCGAACGCACGCACACACACGGCTACGATCTGCGCATCCTCCCGATTCGCTTCGCCGGAAATTTCCACCTGCACTATTACCCGTCGCTCTCCGCGCATCTGCGCGAACTGCAGCCGGATGTGCTGCACATCGACGAGGAGCCGTACAACTTCGCCACCTGGTCCGCCCTGCGCGCCGCCCGTGCGCTGCGGCGCGCGCCGCGCACGCTGTTCTTCTCCTGGCAAAATCTGCTGCGCAACTATCCACCACCGTTCCGCTGGATGGAACGCACCGTACTGAACGACGTCGACGCAGCCATCGTCGGCAGCACAGAGGCGGCAAGTGTGTGGCGCGCCAAAGGATTTGCAAAGCCGCTCACGATCGTGCCGCAGTTCGGTGTCGACGAGAATTTTTTTCAGCCGGCGCAGATGCGCGATCCAGAGGCACCCTTCACCGTCGGCTTCGCCGGCAGGCTCGTGCCAGAGAAGGGCGTCGATGTGCTGCTGCAGGCGCTCACCGCAGCGCCGGGCGTGCACGCACATGTGCTCGGCGACGGGCCGCTGCGCACGGCGCTGGCGGCGCAGGCGCAAGCACTCGGACTCGGCGCACGCGTGCGCTTCGAAGATTCGCGACCCTCCACGCACATGCCGGAGTTCTATCGCTGCCTCGACGCGCTCGTCCTGCCCTCGCGCACGATGCCAAATTGGAAGGAGCAATTCGGGCGCGTACTCATCGAGGCGATGGCCTGCGGAGTGCCTGTGCTCGGCTCAAACAGCGGCGAAATTTCGCGCGTCATCGGCGACGCCGGCATGGTCTTCGCCGAGGGCGACACTACACAGCTCGCCGCACAACTGCAGCGCCTCGCGAGCGACGCCGCGCTATGCATTCAGCTCGCTCAGCACGGGCGCGCCCGCGTGCTCGCGGAATTCACCATGCGCCGCATCGCGCAGCGCACGGCGGAAGCGTGGAACCTCGTCATGTAATTCTGACGTCTCCGTTTTAAACGTCCATCTACATTACACATCCTCAGGCGGAAATGCATCAGTCCTCTGCATCCTGAATTCTTCTCCATAGATCACGTCGTAGCCACCAAGTGAAATGACATCGCCCGCTTCGAGCGTGCATTGCCGAATCACATGGCCATTCAACGTTGTGCCACCTCGGCTTCCCAGATCCACCGCCAGAAAGCGCTGCACATCATCGAGCCAGCGCAGCGCCAGATGCAGTCGTGACACACGCATGTCATCTACGATCACATCGTTTTCTCGCGCACGCCCAATGGCCACGTATCTCGCGATCAGATCGATTTGCCGGCTCCCCTCAAGCAGAAGAAAAGGGCGCCGCGGCAAGCCATCAATTCCAACCACAGCTGCGCGCTGCACAATAGTTACCTGAGTTACCTGCGCGCGCACCTCGATCTGATGCGGCGCAATTTCTGCTGCACCAGACAATATCATGCGCGGTACTGCATTCACCTGCAACCCCATCTGCAACAACACCTGCCGCACCTGCACGGCCAGCTCCATCACCAGATCCGGCCGTGCTTCCTGCATATGCGCAAGATCAGCATCGTTGAAACGTACTCGAAATTCGTCCGGCGCCACCCCCACAGCACGCGCATCCTTGATCGCACATACCAGCGCATACAGCACCTCCGCCGGCCGCAGCCGCCCCCGCAGCAAATGCCCGAGCGCACCTTCAATCATCTTTCGAGTCAAGTCTTCCATAAACCAGCTCCGAGTTTCGATTCTCGGAATGGCTGCACCCAAGTAGAGAGAAACTCGCGAATCACGGACCCTACTCAGATTTAGTCACTCCTCCGATTCGCTATGATAGGGCCCATGCAGCCGCCTTCACCCAGCCCAGGAAAGTTGATCTCGGGCCTCTTCAAAAGCATGCGTCCGCGCCAATGGACGAAGAACGTATTCATGTTCGCCCCGCTCGTATTTGACCTGAAACTTTTTCAGGCGCACGCGCTGATTCCCACACTGCTCGGCTTCGTCATGCTCTGCATGTTGTCGTCTTCGGTCTATCTGATCAACGACTGCGCCGACGTCGCCGCTGATCGCGCACACCCACGCAAGAGCAAGCGCCCCATCGCGCGCGGCGATGTGCCGGTCCCGCTTGCGCTCGCCCTGGCCGCAGCGCTCATTCTCGCCGGCATCGGTGGTGCATTTTTCATCAGCACACCCTTCACAGTCATCGCTGCGATTTATCTCATCATCACCACCGCCTACAGCTTCCAGCTCAAACACATCGTTATCCTCGACGTGATCGTGCTCTCGTCCGGCTTCGTGCTGCGCGTCGCCGCCGGCGCCGCACTCGTGCAGGCCGAAAATTTCTCGCCATGGCTGTACGTCTGCATGTCGCTGCTCGCCCTGCTGCTCGGCTTCGGCAAACGACGCCAGGAGCTTGTCGAACTCGGCAGCCACGCCACCACCCGCCGCATCCTGCGCGAATATAACCTGCCGCTGCTCGATCAGATCATCTCCATCGTCACCGGCGCGCTGCTCGTCGCCTACATGATGTACTCGTTCTCCGGCGCCAAACTGCCCGCCGACCACAGCTTCATGCTCACAATCCCCGCCGTCGTCTACGGCGTCTTTCGCTATCTGTATCTCGTGCACGTCAAAGGCGAAGGCGGCGCCCCCGACGAACTCGTCCTTCGCGACCGGCCGCTGCAGTTCGTCCTCATCGCATGGGCTATCTTCGCCGTGGCGCTCATTTATTTCGAGCCGCACGGACGATGAGCCCCGTACAATCCCCGCATGTCCTCTCTGCTCCAACCTCAACGCGCCGTCGCCGATCTGCGCACGCTGCGCGACCTCACGGCCGACGCCGCCGGCGCACAACGCGTCGCATGGACCCCCACGTGGGCCCGCGCACGGGACTGGTTCCGCACGCGTCTGAGTGAGCTGCCCGTCACCGTCGAAACCGACGAAGCCGGAAACATCTGGGCCACGCTGCGCGGTGAAAGGGAAGAGGCGCTCGTCATGGGCAGCCATCTCGACAGCGTGCCCAACGGCGGCTGGCTCGATGGATGCTTCGGCGTGCTCGGCGGCCTCGAAGTGCTGCGTCGCATCGCCGCGCAATATGGCGGCCGCCCACCCGTCACCGTGCAGCTCGTCGACTGGGCGGACGAAGAGGGCGCGCGCTTCGGCCGCAGCCTGTTCGGCAGCAGCGCCGTCGCCGGCCGCCTGAATCGTGAATGGGTCGACCGCCTCGTCGATGTCGACGGCGTTCGCCTGCCCGATGCTGTGCACGCCTTCGGCGTCGACACAGCCACAGCCGAACAGGCCGGGCATCGCATCGCACACGCAAAAGCGTATCTCGAAATGCACATCGAACAAGGCCCCGTTCTCGAAGCCGCCGGCCTGCCGCTCGGCGCCGTCATCGGCTGCTTCGGCATCGAACGCCACGCGCTGACCTTCACCGGCCAAGCCGCCCACGCCGGTGCCACACCCATGCCGCTGCGCCACGACGCGTTTATTGCCGCTGCTCGCTTCGCCGTTGAAGTCCGCGAGATCGGCCGCAACAGCGCCGGCGGCGTATGCACCACCGGCCGCGTGCAGAACACGCCCGGCATCCCCACCGCCGTCGCCGGCGAAACGCGCATCACACTCGATCAACGGCACATCGATGCCGCACGCCTCGCCGACATGCTGGCACAGGCACACACCGCCGCCGCGCGCATCGCGGCCGAAGAAGGCGTCGCCGTGGAATGGAGCACCATTTACCGCTCACCCGTGCAGCCCTTCCACCCAGAACTCATCGAACGCTGCGACGAAGCCATCCGCGAAATCAACGTCGGCATCTCACACCGCATGCCCTCCGGCCCCGGCCACGACGCCATCGAAATGGCATGGGCCGGCGTCCCCACCGTCATGCTCTTCGTGCAAAGCCTGCACGGGCTTTCACACTGTAAAGAGGAAGATACGCGCGTCGAACATCTCGAACTGGCCGTGCGCACCTTCGATCGCCTGGCGGACAAGGTGATGAAGTGGATGGGGAAGTGAGTCGGAGTGGAGCGTCAGAGCGTAAAGTCAGAGTAGAGAGTCAGAGTTGAGAGTCAGAGTTGAGCAGCGATTCTTCACTCTGACTCTCTACTCTCACTCTCTACTTCTTCTGACAGCGCACCACGATCGTTGTGCCGCAGCCGGGTGTGCTTTCGAAATGCAGCGTCGCACCCGCAAGTTCGGCGCGCTCGCGCATCGACTTCAAACCGAGGTGGCCGTGATAAGTCGCCTGTGGATCGAAGCCACAGCCGTTGTCGCGAATCGTTAGCTTAATTTCCTCATCGTCGGCACCCAGATCAACGACGATCTCGTTGGCGCGCGCATGCTTGCCGGCGTTCTGCATCGCCTCCACCGCGATGTGATACATCGCCTCGCGCAGCATCGGCGGCATCTGCGGCTCGGTCTCACACAGGCGAATGTTCAGCTCAGAGCCGAATTCAGTCTTGTAGCGTGCGACGATGGCCGCGCACTGGCGGCGCAGGCCGCGCAAAATTCCCTCTTCGTGCAAACAGTCCGCACGCATTTCGAAAATCAGCGCGCGCATCTGCGTAAACGCCACATCGGCTAAATCAAGCGCATATGCGATCGGCTGCCGCGCACCATCGGCCGCGGAAATCATCTCGAGGCCGGTGCGCACGCCAAGCGATACGCCAAACAACGACTGACTCACAGAATCATGCAGGTCGCGTGAAAGGCGCGCGCGCTCCTGCTCCGCTGCCACATGCACCGCATGCTCACGCGTGCGCAGCGTTTCAAACGCAGTCGCTACGATTTCAGCGAACGCATCGACACATTGCATCTGCCGCGCATCAAACGCCCCACGCCACGTGCGCGTCGATACCAGCACACCGAGCAGCCCGCTCTTTCCACGCAACGGAACGAACAGACGCTCGCTGCTCCCCTGCAACGTGCCGCGCAATGCGCGCTGCAGCATCGCCGGCAATGGCCGGCCCCGCTGCAAAGTGGCCGCGTCGCAATCCGCGGCATCGCCACGCCAGTCGACGACGCGCTGCTCGCCATCGCACAACACCAGCAGGCTGCATTCGAACTTCAACGCACTGCCCGTTTCACTCAGCTCACGCATCGCCACATCGAGCAGTTCAGCCGCATCAGCGCACCCACTCAACATGCGCGCCGCATCAAGCATGCGAACAAGCTCTCCATGCGAAACAACCAACTCCGCCGCCCACGGCCGCTGCGCCCACTCACTGATCTTTTGCATTGCCTGCGCCAAACCAGCCCGCAATGAT
Source organism: Anaerolineae bacterium (assembly GCA_947476335.1). Classification (GTDB taxonomy): domain Bacteria; phylum Chloroflexota; class Anaerolineae; order J036; family Brachytrichaceae; genus CANJQH01. The sequence continues at coordinate 28,338 of CANJQH010000045.1, forward strand.
CCAGACTGCACGACACCGGGGAAGTAGGGAATTGTCTTTTGCATGGCGCTCCGTTATTCGACTGAACCTCTCGACAATCAAAATTCTATTAGAAATTACATAGAATGTAAAGAGCTAAGCCCTAAGTCTACCTTAAATTTCTAAGTGATTTCGCAGCAACCGCACTCCCCAGTAGTGCGTCCAGGCAAAACTTACGGGTCCCCACTCAACATCCTGATATCGGCGCCACACCGTTGCCAGGGCCGCGCCTTCAGCACAAACCCTGGCTGAATCGAAGTACGCCCTTTCAAGGCTGAAAAAGCGCCAAAGGCGCGACGCAGTCCTAGCCCAGACCATCGGTCTGGGATGCACAACCGCACCCGTGGGAAATTGCTGCGTCGCAATGTG
>CANJQH010000046.1 GCA_947476335.1 Anaerolineae bacterium
ACTTGATGCGTTGCTTGATGCCTTTGTGATGCATCTACGCACCAAGCGTTTCGCGTGTGCCTTGCTGCGCAACATGAACTTTGATGCTCTGGCATCCTTTGCCAAGGCCCTCCGCGTTTGAGCCTTGTTTATTCCGGAAATCTATTAGAAGCCGGGTATGTGTGAATTGAAAGAGGGTAGGCTTCCCCCCATGATCCACACCGGCGACTGCCTCGACGTGCTTCCGACGCTTCCGACCGAAAGTGCACAGTTAATTTATCTCGATCCGCCGTTCAACACACAGCGCACGCACCGCGCCGCGGAAGGCAGCTACGCCGATTCGTTCGGTTCACCGCGTGATTATGTTGCTTGGATGCGCCCACGCACCGAGGCGCTGTACCGTGTGCTCTCGTCGCATGGCGCGCTGTTTTTTCACTGCGACACGCGCACCAGCCACTATGTGAAAGTTCTGCTCGACGAGGTGTTCGAGGGCGGTGCCTTTGTCAATGAGATTGTCTGGCGCTATGGCCTCGGCGCATCACGGCCGGGGCGAAAACTACTGACGAAGCACGACACGATTTTTTGGTACGCAAAGGGGCCGCAGTATGTGTTCAACTTGCAGCGCGGTGAGCCGACTACGGCGATGTTGAACAAATACCGACACGTCGACGAAGAAGGGCGTCGCTATATGCTCTCATACGGCAAACGCTATGTCCTGAAAGGCGGCAAACCACTCGACGACGTCTGGGAAATTCCCGCTATCGCCGCCACTTCGGGCGAACGCGTCGGCTATCCCACACAGAAGCCTCTTGCGCTGCTCACGCGCATCATCACGCTTGCCAGCAACTCCGGCGACCTCGTGCTTGATCCGTTCTGTGGCTCCGGCACGACGCTGCTCGCCGCACAGAACCTGGGTCGCCGCTGGCTCGGCATCGACGCAAGTGAACAGGCGGTGCAGGTGGCTCGGAGGAGAGTGGAAAGTCCTGAGAGCCGAGTCCCGAGTGCCGAGTAGTCACTACATCGGCGTACACAACTCCTCGGGACTCGGCACTTCGTTTAGTACGACTTACCCACCAGCGCGCGCTCGTGCACGGTTTCGCCGGTGATGACGCACTTCCATTCGCCTGGCGCCTGTTCGAGTGGAAAGTTGCGGTTGGTCACCTGCAGCTCTTCCTTCAGCTTCGCATCGACAGCCGGATCATCCAGCAGTGGCACGAGCGCCCAGCCGTCCTGCACTGCTTCTTTCATCTCTGCGTAGGTATTCGCCTCGCGGATGTTGCCCATCAGGTGCGCCTCGGCCTGGGTGTGCAGCGACGCATGAATCTCTTCCATCAGTGCGCGGATCGCTTCGACCAGCCCGTCTTGCGAGACGAAGCTCTTGCCAGCCTTGCCCGGCCGGTCACGCCGCGCCAGCGCCACACTGTTCTTGTCAACGTCTTTCGGCCCGATTTCGACGCGCACTGGCACGCCGCGCATTTCCCAGTCGTTGAACTTGAAGCCCGGCGTTTCTTCGCGATCGTCGAATTTCACGCGGATGCCGCTCGCCTTGATCTGCGCAAAAATGCGGTCGGCTACCGGCAGGACCACCGATTTCTCCGTGTCGTTCTTGAAGATCGGCACGATCACGACTTGAATCGGCGCAACTTTGGGCGGCAGCCGCAGGCCCTGGTCGTCGCCGTGCACCATGACCATGCCGCCGAGAAAGCGCCAGCTCATACCCCATGATGTGGTCCAGCAGTACTTTTCAGTGTTGTCGCGGTCAAGGTACTTGATGTCGAATGCCTTGGCGAAATTCTGCCCCAGATCGTGGCTGGTGCCCGCTTGCAGCGCCTTTTTGTCGCCCATCATCGCTTCGATGCTGGTCGTGTTGATCGCGCCGGCGAAGCGCTCGTTCTTGCTCTTGCGGCCGCGGATGCTCGGCATCGCACAGTCTTCCACGCCGTGTGTGTGATACACGTTTAACATGCGTATGACTTCTTCCCACGCTTCTTCATGTGTGGCATGTGCCGTGTGCCCTTCCTGCCAGTAAAACTCCATCGTGCGCAGGAATGGCTTCGTACGCTTCTCCCAGCGCACTACGCTGTTCCACAAATTGATCAGCACCGGCAGGTCGCGGTAGCTCTTGATCCAGCGCGAATACGCGTCGCCGATGATGGTCTCGCTCGTTGGCCGCACTACGATGGGCTCCTCCAACTCCTTGCCGCCGCCGATGGTGACCACCGCCAGCTCCGGCGAAAAGCCTTCCACATGGCTGGCTTCTTTGCGCAGGAAACTCTGCGGGATGAACATCGGGAATTGTGCATTGACGTGGCCGGTGTCTTTAAAGCGCTTGTCGAGCGCGTCTTTCATGTTTTCGTACAGCGTCCAGCCGTACGGTTTTGCGATGATCGTGCCGCCGACCGGACCGTAGTCGAACATGTCGGCCTCGCGCAGAACGTCGAGGTACCACTGCGAAAAATCTTCGGAACGCGGGGTAATTTTGCCCATGAAGACTGAATTCTAGCGAAACTCTGCACACCTCGCTCCTGCATCGCTACAATCCCACGTCTCATGTCCGATCCATATCGAGCCTTGCGCTCCCGTGAATTTCGCCTGCTCTTCATCGCCAGCACGATTAGCGTTATCGGCCACTTTTTGCAGTCCGTCGCGCTTAGCTGGGAACTCTACGAACGCACCGGCGACGCACTCGTCCTCGGTACTGTTGGCCTGATCGAATTTTTGCCGGTGCTGTTGTTTGCACTGCCGGCCGGCCATGTCGCCGATCGCTTCGATCGCCGCACCGTGGCCATCGTCACTCGCCTCTGCGAAGCCTGCGCCGCTGCCGCGCTCGTCTGGCTCTCGTGGACGCAAGGACCTGTGCTGCTGATTTACGCCGTACTTTTCATCACCAGTATGGCGCGTACCTTTCAAGGCCCCGCCTCTGGCGCGCTCATGCCACTGACTGTGCGCTCTGAAGATTTCAGCAACGCCGTCACCTGGCAGACTTCGTCGTTTCAGCTCGCTGGTATGGTCGCCCCCGCCTTCGCCGGCGGTCTGATCGCTTGGCTCGCACCCGTTCATATCGCGAATGGGCCGATCAACGTCGGCGCTACGATTGGCTACGCGGCTTCGGCCGTGCTCTCGCTTGTTATCGCGTTTTGCTTCTCTCAGCTGCGCATTCGCGAACAGAGTCGCCGCCGCGAAGCCGCGTCACTCGCCGACGTCCTCGCCGGCGTGCGCTTCGTGTTCTCCCAGCCGCTCATCCTGGCCGCGATCACGCTCGATTTGTTTGCCGTGCTCTTCGGTGGCGCTGTGGCGTTGCTGCCCGTCTTCGCGAAGGATGTGTTGAATGTCGGTCCGCAGGGCTTCGGCCTGCTGCGCGCCGCGCCCGCCATTGGCGCCGTGGTCATGGCATTGCTGCTCACTCGTATGCCACCGATTCGATCTGCCGGCCGCACGCTGCTGTGGGTCGTCGCTGGCTTCGGCGTCGCCACACTCGTCTTTGGCATCTCGAAGAATTTCGTGCTCTCGCTCGTCGCGCTCGCTCTCACCGGCGCCTTCGACAATGTCAGCATGGTGATTCGCGGTTCGCTCACCCCGCTGCTCACGCCAAATGCCATGCGCGGCCGCGTCGCTGCCGTTGAGCGCGTGTTCATCAGCTCGTCGAATGAGCTCGGCGCACTGGAAAGTGGTCTTACCGCCAAATCGTGGGGCGCCATCCCCTCTGTCATCGTCGGCGGCATCGGCACGCTCGTCGTCGTCGTCCTGGTCGCTTTTGCTGCGCCGCAGCTGCGCCGCCTCGGCTCGCTTGAGGAAATTCAGCCGGTGACTGAGTAGGGGTGCATTCGCCAAAAGAGGCAAACTTTCGACCGCCATCGCGTGCGGCCCATCGTTGGTAAATCCCGCGAAACATGCTATCTCCCTCCCCCTTCGGGGGAGGGAGATAGCATGTTTCGCGGATATCAACTGCGCTTTGCGTACTCCCCTACTTCTTCCCCGGTTTCCAGTTGAACGCCAGCAGCCGCAGCCCGTTGAGTACCACCAGCACCGTGCTGCCTTCATGGCCGACGACGCCCAGCGGCAGCGGCAATTTGAATCCGAGCGCTGAGATCAGCAGGATCACGATCACGGCGCTCGAGAAAATCAGGTTCTGTGCCACGACGCGCCGCGCCGCTTTGCTCAGCGCAATGGCATACGGAATCTTCTGCAGGTCGTTGGCCATCAGCACGATGTCGGCCGTCTCCAGCGCCACGTCGGTGCCGGCTGCGCCCATCGCCACACCTAGTGTCGCCGTCGCCAGCGCCGGCGCGTCGTTGACGCCGTCGCCCACCATCGCCACCACCGGGTCGCGCCGCCGTCCGTTCGATGTGTTCGAAGTCGCCGGCTTCAGCAGTTCTTTGATGCGCACCACTTTGTCTTGCGGCAGCAGGTCGGCGAAGAATTCGCCTACGTTTGCCTGCTGCGCGATCGCGCGTGCCACGCGCTCGTTGTCGCCCGTCAACATCACCACGCGCTGCACACCGACCGAATTCAAATCTTCGGCGATGCGCGCCGCACCCGGCCGAATGACGTCGGCGATCGCGATCACGCCGAGCACGTTCATGCTTTCATCGCTCTTTACCTTGGCGACGATCACCGATGTCTTGCCTTCGTCCTGCAGGCGCGTCACTTCGTCGAGTGCGGCAGGTCGCCCAAATAACTCGATGCCGTCGAAATAGCGCGGGCTGCCGATCGCGATTTCGACGCCGCCCATGAAATCCACCTGTGCACGCACACCACGCCCAGTGACCGACTGGAACTGCGTCACCTCGGGCCACTGCAGCCCACGTTCGGTTGCTGTCTTAACGATCGCCGTCGCCAGCGGATGCTCAGACTTGGATTCGACCGCCGCCGCCAGCAGCAGCAGCGTGTTCTGCTCATTTGGCGTGTGATGCTCCACCGTGCGGCGTGCGGGCGTCCGAAAGCTTGTTGGCGTGCTGGCCAGCGATTTGTGCTCATCGTCGAAGAGCGGAATGATTGTTACGTCCGTCACTGTCGGCCGCCCTTCGGTGAGCGTGCCGGTCTTGTCGAAGGCGACCACGGAAATATCCGCCGCGCGTTCGAGATGTGCGCCGCCTTTGAACAGCACACCGCGCCGCGCACCGTTGGCGATCGCTGACAAAATCGCCGACGGCGTGCTGATCACCAGCGCGCATGGCGACGCCACCACCATCGCCGTCATCGCCCGATAGAACGCGATTGAGAACGATTCCCCCAGCAGCAGATAGGGCACGAAGATCAGTAGCAGCGTGAATACGATCACGCCGGCCGCGTAGATGCGCTCGGCCTTGTCGAGAAAACGTTGTGTTTCGGCTTTCTCGCTCTGCGCATCTTCGACTAGCTTGATGAGCTTGGCGATGGTCGAATCTTGTGCCAGGCGCGTCACTTCGACTTCGATCCCGCCCGACTGGTTGATTGTCCCGGCGAATACGGTGTCGCCAACGCGCTTCGTCACCGGCATCGACTCGCCGGTCAGCGACGATTCGTCGCACGCGCTCTCCCCTTCGAGCACGGTGCCGTCGAGCGGCATGCGTTCGCCTGGTCTCACCATGATGCGATCGCCGAGCACGAGCTGGTCGATGGGGAGCAGCAACGTGCCGCCATTGCGCCGCGTCAGCGCTTCGTTCGGTCGCAGCTTCATTAGCGCACGAATGGCGTCGCGCGTACGGCCGAGGGCGTAGCCTTGCAGCACATTTGACAGCGAGAACAAGAACAACAGCATCGCGCCTTCGAATGGCGCACGTACCGTTGCCGCGCCCAGTGCCGCCAACACCATCAGCAGGTCGACCTCGACGGCGCCGCGGCGCAGTGCGGCGATGCTCTCTTTCAACCCGAATGCGCCGCCGGCCCCGTATGCCACGACGTAGAACCCTGTTGTAAGTGCGGTCTGTGCCGGCGCCAGCGTCGAAATGGCCCACGCAGTCAGCATCGCTGCCAGCGTAATGCCGACCAGGATGCTTTCGATTTGTGTTTCAGTCAGGCGCGAGGCAGGTGTGTTTCCTGCGGAATCGGAGGTGGAAACGGCAGCAGTAGATTGCATCGTGAGTGAGTATAAGTCTCGGAAAACGAACATGTCCCGCTTTACAGCGGGACATGTAGGCTGGTCAGTCGAGCATGTGCTCGCGCAGACTAGAAGCGGCCGCGGCCGCTGCTGCTGCCACTACGACGGTCGCCGCCGCGGTCGCCGCCGCGTCCGCCGCCGAAGCCGCCGCGCTCGCCGCCGCCGCCGAAGCCGCCACGGCTGCCACCGCTGCCACCGCTGCTGCGGCGCTCACCACCACCGAAGCTGCCGCCGCCACCCGCTGCGCGGGGTTCCATCGGCTTGGCTTCGTTCACGCGCAGTGCGCGTCCATCGACCTCGCGGCCGTCGCACATCTGGATCGCCTTCAGCGCATCCGCCGGGGTTTCCATCTCGACGAAGCCGAAGCCGCGCGACTGGTTCGTGTCGCGGTCCTTGATGATGCTGACCGAGCGGATGGCGCCGGCCTGCGCGAAGACTTCGCGAAGGGTTTCCTCAGTCGTATTGAAAGACAGGTTGCCTACGTACAGTTTGGTATTCACAGATCCTCCTGCGGATCAAAAAAGGGAATGTGCTCTGCCGGGCCAAATCCACGGCGAGCAAGGCCAAAGTGGGACTACTGAGCGAATGATTCTTTCGCGTCCAGTTGCGCAGAGAGGTGTGCAACGACAGAAGACGAGGTACAACCAGCTGAACGACTAACGGAACGATTACGCGGCGATCCCTACCAACGAGCGGAATTGTCTCACACTTTCAATGCATCTCAGCACAGTCAGCACAGTCAGCACAGTCAGCACAGAAAGACGTATTTCGTAACTACTCAGGCCCAAATCAGTATTTTCCGCGAAACACACTATTCTCTCCCCCTTCGGGGGAGAGAATAGTGTGTTTCGCGTTGGAAAAATAGCTGGCCTGAGTAGTTACCGTATTTCTTTTCAGCCAAAGCTTGTGTCAGCGGGCATGTGAGTTCTCTGGTGACTTCACTGTCAAAAGACCATGTTTTGCAAAAAGCTATGTTTTGCAAAAAGCCGCGTCCTTCGCTCCCCCGTGTGCTCCACACAAAATAGCTGTGATGCGCGTTCCTTCACAAAGGCTGTGCGAATACGAACTCTGCACAAAATGTATCAGCAGGGTTGCCAAGTGGACGGGTCACCTGCAAACTGTCTGCGTCATGAAAATTACCGACCTGAAGATCTACCCGACGTGGGTAGGGGCGCGCAATCAGTTGATCATCAAGATCGAGACCGATGGGGGCGTTCACGGCTGGGGTGAAAGTGGCCTCAGCGGCCGTGAGCTCGCCGTCGCTGGTGCGCTGCAGCATTACCGAGAAATTCTCATCGGTCAGGATCCGATGAATATCGGCTATATCTGGCAGCTGCTGTACCGCAGCCAGTACTTTGAAGGCGGGCGCGTGCTCACCGCCGCGCAGTCGGCCATCGACATCGCGCTGCACGACATCAAAGGTAAAGCGCTTGGTGTGCCGATCTGGCAACTGCTCGGCGGTAAGCAGCGCGATGTTGTGCCGACGTTCGTCACCATTCAGCTTGGCGCCGGTATGGTGCAGCAGGCGAAGCGCTTTATGAAGAAGGGCTGGAACGTGATTCGCACTGGTATGAACGCCGGCTACTCTGAACCGGCCGGCAGGAAGGCGAAAACGGGCGGCCGCAAAATGAAGGACGGCGACGTTTTTGAACCGATCGAGAGCCTCGCTGCCACTGCCGTGCAGCTCACCGAACTTCGTGACGCACTCGGCCCGGCTGTGTTGCTTGGCACGGATTTTCACCATCGCCTCAGCGTCGCCGAAGCCGCGCACTTTTGCCAGCGTATGCCCAAAGGTACGCTCGATTTTCTTGAAGAGCCGATTCGTGATGAGACGCCCGAAGCATACGAACAGCTGCGCCGTATGACCGACGTGCCCTTTGCCATCGGCGAAGAGTTCTCGAGCAAATGGCAGTTCCTGCCTTATATCGAGCGCGGCATCACCAACTACGCGCGCCTCGATATCTGCAACGTCGGCGGCTTCACCGAATCGATGAAGGTCGCCGGTATGTGCGAAGCGCATTACATCGACCTGATGCCGCACAATCCGCTCGGCCCGATTTGCACGATGGCCACGATTCACCTCGCCGCCGCTGTGCCGAATTTCTCGCATCTCGAAGTCTGGGTGCGCGAGGATGGCACACTCGGCCACTTTGATCCGGCAATCTTTTCGCATCAGCCGCAGCTCGAAGGTGCCGCCTTCCCCGTGCCCACTGCACCCGGCCTCGGTGTCGAATTCAACGAAGACTACGCCAAAGCCCACGCCTTCAAATTCTGGGAAGCGCCCAAGTTGTATCGCAAGGACGGCTCGGTGCAGAATTGGTAATGGGGGCGTGGGTGGCAGTGAGTAGATAGTGGATGGTGATGCTTCCACCATCACTCTCTACTCTCCGCTATCCACCATTCGTCGAGCAGAGAGTTTAGGAAATATGAAAATTACAGATATCAAAACCTATCCCATCTGGGTCGGTTCGCGCAATCAGCTTATCGTCAAAATCGAAACGGACGAGGGAATTTATGGCCTCGGCGAAAGTGGCCTCAGTGGTCGCGAGCTCGCCGTCGTTGGCGTGCTGAAACACTATCGCGAAATTCTTATTGGCCAGAACCCGATGAAGATCGGCTTCATCTGGCAGTTGCTCTATCGCAGCCAGTACTTCGAAGGTGGCCGCGTGCTCACCGCAGCCATGGCCGCCATCGATCTGGCGCTGCACGATATCAAGGGCAAGGCGCTCGGTGTGCCTGTTTACGAACTGCTTGGCGGAAAGCAACGCGATTTCATTCCGTGCTTCGCCACCACTGGCAGTGACAGCGTCGAGCAGCTGATCGAAAATTGCAAACTGCTCATCAGCAAAAACTGGAACGTCATTCGCATGTCGCCGGCTTATCGCCGCACCGATCTCACCACGACGGATCAGGTTTGGGAGCCGTGGGACTCGATCGGCGTCACCGCCGACTGGTTTGCGCAGGTGCGCGCCGCCGTCGGTTCCGGCCCCGTCCTCGGCACCGATTATCACCATCGCCTCAGCGTCGCCGAAGCCGCTTCGCTGTGCCAGCGCATGCCGAAGGGCACGCTCGATTTTCTCGAAGAGCCGATTCGCGACGAGACGCCCGAAGCGTACGAACAGCTGCGTCGCATGACCGATGTGCCTTTCGCCATCGGTGAGGAATTCTCCAGCAAGTGGCAGGCGCTGCCGTTCATCGAACGGGGCATCACGAATTACATGCGCCTTGATATCTGCAATATCGGTGGCTTCACCGAATCGATGAAGGTGGCTGGCTGGTGTGAAGCGCATTACATTGACTTGATGCCGCACAATCCCCTTGGCCCGGTCTGCACCGCGGCAACGATTCACCTCTGTGCCGCCGTGGCAAATTTCTTCTCGCTCGAAGTGCGTTACTCGCCCACAGAAAATTTGAACTTCTACGACGACGTCATGTTCCCTGTGCAGCCGAAGCCGGATGGCTCGCGCTTCCCCGTGCCCGACGCACCCGGCCTCGGCGTGGAGTTCAACGAAGAGGCGGCGAAGGAAGCGTCGTTCAAATTCTGGGAAGCGCCGAAACTCTATCGCGCCGATGGCTCGGTGCAGAACTGGTGATAGTGGCCGGTGATAGTAATAGTGGCTAAGTTCTTGTCCATAAGTTTTGTCCGGCAGATTCGCCTCCCCCGCTTTGCGGGGGAGGCGAATCTGCCGCCAGAACTTTTGGCGACTCACTTAGCCGGAGCGGCTTGAACAGCATGTCTTGCGGGAAACGCGGATTTAGTCCTAAGTAGTGATGGGTTTTGACATGGAGCGAATTGACTTTATCGATAGCCACACCGGTGGTGAGCCGACGCGCCTGGTGATCGGCGGCGGGCCACAACTGCACGGCACGGTTGCCGAGCAGCTCGTGCAGTTGCGCCGCGAGCATGACTGGCTGCGCCGCTGCAGCATGAACGAACCCCGCGGTTCGGATGTGCTCGTCGGCGCATTGCTGTGTACGCCCAGTGATGCAGCTTGCACCGCCGGCGTGATCTTCTTCAACAACGTCGGCTACCTTGGTATGTGCGGTCATGGCACCATCGGCCTCGTCGCTTCACTTGCATACCTCAGTCGAATCAAGCCCGGTGTGCATCGCATCGAAACTCCCGTCGGCGTTGTCGAGGCCACGCTGCGTGACGATGGCAGGGTCGAAGTACGCAATGTGCTGAGCTATCGTCACGCGAAGGCCGTCACGATTAATGTGCCCGGCATCGGTCCCGTCACCGGCGACGTCGCATGGGGGGGCAACTGGTTTTTCCTCGTGTATGAACATGGTCAGGAACTTGCGCTCGGGCGCATTGATGAGCTCACCGATTACGCCTGGCGTGTGCGCCGCGCACTCGCCGATGCCGGCATCACAGGCGCGAATGGTGCTGAGGTTGATCACATCGAACTCTACGGCCCGTCTGCGTCGGCCGATAGCCAGTGCTTCGTGCTGTGTCCCGGCCGCGCGTACGACCGCTCGCCGTGCGGCACCGGCACCAGCGCCAAACTCGCCTGCCTCGCCGCCGATGGCAAGCTCGCGCCTGGCCGCGTCTGGCGGCAGGAGAGCATCGTCGGCAGCGTGTTTGAAGGCCGTATCGAAATACAAGGCGATGCGGTCGTGCCAACGATTACCGGCGAGGCATGGGTAATGGCCGAAGGCCGCCTGCTGCTCGATGAGCGCGACCCGTTTCGATTTGGCGTCGGTCGTTGAATGACCGGTGCGTTCGCAGTCCGTCGTCTGTCGTCGGCGGTCGGCGGTCGGCGGTCGCTGCCGCCCGAATCGCATTGATAATCACGACCCATGTCTAAGCACCTGCTTATCGTCGGCGGCGGTGTCATCGGCCTTTCGATCGCGTACTACGCGCGCAGGAAGGGCCACATGGTCACTGTCGTTGAACGGAACGGCCGCGAACGCGATATGGCCTCGCTCGGCAACGCCGGCATGGTCGTGCCGAGCCATCTCACACAGCTCGCCACGCCGGCCAATGTGCGCTTTGGCCTGCGCAATCTGCTGAATCCAGAATCGCCGTTTTATATTCGCCCGCGTCTCGATGCCGGCCTGATCTCGTGGGGATTGAAGTTTATGCAGTCGGCGACGGCGGATCGCATCGAGCGCGCTGCACCGGTCTTTCGCGACCTGAGCATGCTCAGCCGCAGGCTATACGTCGAACTCGCTGCTGAATGCGACAACGATTTCGGCTTGCAGCAGAAGGGCTTGTTCGAACTTTGCAATACCGACGAGGGCCTGCATGAGGAAGTGCATTTTGCTGAGTATGCGAACAAGCTCGGCGTGCCTGCAGAAAAACTCACGCCTGAGGAAGTGCGCAAGCTCGACCCGGGTGTGACTTTCGACATCGCCGGCGCGGTGTACTTTCCAATGGACTGTCACTTGTCGCCCGCACAGTTTGTTGCCGGGCTGGCGCAGCGCCTCGAAGCTGACGGTGTGGAGATTCGCTACGACGCACAGCTGAGCGGCTGGCGCCGCGTTGATGGCCGCGTCGACGGCGCAATTGTGACGGATGCGCAGGGCACGCATACGCTGCAGGCGGATGAGTACGTCATCGCCGGCGGCACATGGTCGGACAAAATTGCGCACGAACTCGGTTTTGCACTGCCGCTGCAGGGGGGCAAGGGCTATAGCATGACGCTGCCGCAGCCGCGCGAAACGCCGGCAATTTGTTCGCTGCTGATGGAAGCGCGCGTCGCCGTGACGCCGATGCTTGGCGGGTTGCGCGTTGGCGGCACGATGGAAATCGCTGGGCTCGACGAGTCGATCGATCCGCGGCGCGTACGCGGCATCATCAAGTCGTTCTGCAAATACTATGGCGCGTTTCGGCACGAAGATTTCACCGGTGTGCCGGTGTGGCGCGGCCTGCGCCCAGTGTCGCCCGACGGCCTGCCGTATATCGGCCGCGTCGGTCGCTATGCAAATCTGTCCGTCGCTGCCGGGCACGCCATGCTCGGCCTCAGCCTCGGCCCGGTGACCGGGATGCTGATGAGCGAAATCATCTCTGGTGAACAGCTGTCGGTCGATCTGACGATGTTGGCGCCAGGGCGATTTGACTAAGTGAGTCGCCAAAAGTTCTGGCGGCAGATTCGCCTCCCCGCAAAGCGGGGGAGGCGAATCTGCCGGACAAAACTTATGGACAGGAATTTAGGGGATAGTGATAGTAGATAGCAGGCACAAATCATTTGCCGCTACAAACGAAGCGCTATCCACCATCACTATCCACCATCACTATCCACGCACAGGAGAAAAACTATGAATTGGAAAGGTGTAATGCCGGCGATGACGACCGGCCTTGATCGTAAATTGAATATCGACCACAAGTTTGTGGCAAAGCATGCGAAGTGGATGGTCGATGCCGGGTGCACTGGCATCGTCACGCCCGGTTCACTGGGCGAAGGCAACACGCTGCGCTTTGAAGAAAAGGTTGCGCTGTGGCAGACCGTCGTGGGTGCAGTGGGCGCACGCGTGCCAGTGGTGGCTGCGATCGCGGCGCTGAGCACGGCTGAAGCTGTCGACTTGGCGAAGGCCGCCGCCGACGCCGGCTGCGAAGGCCTGATGGTGCTGCCGCAGTACGTTTACAAAGGCGACTGGCGCGAGAATAAGGCGCACGTGGCGGCGGTGTTTAAGGCCACGAAGCTTTCGTGCATGCTTTACAACAACCCGATCGCCTACGGCGTCGATTACCTGCCGAAGCACATTGCCGAGCTGGCGAACGAGCATAAAAATTTCGCTGCGGTGAAAGAATCGAGTGCGGACGTGCGGCGCATCGCAGCGATTCGTGAGCTGATCGATGATCGGCTCGCAATCTTCGTCGGCGTCGATGATGCGATCATCGAGGCTATCGCCATGGGGGCCACGGGCTGGGTGGCCGGCTTGGTGAACGCACTGCCGAAGGAGTCGGTCGATCTGTTCAATTACGCCATGGCCGGCGAGACCGAAAAAGCTTGGGCGCTCTACAAGTGGTTCCTGCCGCTGCTGCGCATGGACACGGTCCCCAAGTTCGTGCATCTGATCAAACTGGTGCAGCAGGAAGTTGGCATGGGTGTGATGCGTCTGCGCGCGCCGCGGCTGGACTTGACCGGCGAAGAGCTGGCTGAAGCGCAAATCGCGATTCGTGAGGTGCTGCGCACACGGCCGTAGGTAGACGACGGACGATCGACGACGGACGACAGTGGATGACCGACGACCGATGACGGACGACTGCTGCCATCAGTCGTCTGTCGTCTACGGTTCGTCGTCGTTGGCCGTCACGGCGTCCGGCAGGGCGTCTTTGCTGTTCGCTTCAACGCTGGCGATGGAAGTGGGATCGATGTTGCGGTCCTTGAATCGAGGAGTGAGCGCCCAGCGGCCGTGACAACGATCGCTGGACCACGGGGCTTCCGGTGCCATAACTACCGCGCACAAATCGAGCAGCTGTGCGTCGTAATTGACGCGCCAGCCGGCATAGTGAATCCAGCAGCGCTCGACGTCTGCCTTCATCGGCACACCGGCGGCTGTGAGCTGTGCGTGTGCGCGATCAAATTCCTCGCGCGAGATGCTGATGGGGACGCGTGGAAAAGCCGGCTGAGGATCGTAGCGGAATCCGTACGACATGGCGATGGATTTCAGGGCGAGGTAGCCGCTGCGAATCATCAGGTCGGCGCGTGGGTTCATCGGGATGTCAACCGACGAGCGCACGAGCGCAGCAGCGTCGAGGACCGTGCCGGCGGCGGTGATCCACGAGCGGTTTGGCTGCTGTGAGCGAAAGAACGGCAGCGCCGGGAGAGAGGTGTGGCTTTCTTCGAGTTCGTTGAACCAGGCGTTCCATTCACGCCAGGTGCGATCGAGATCATTCTGGTCGAATTGGCGAATCAGGAACGAGCGATCCACGAATGTCACCGCCCACGGTGGAGAGCCGGCGCTCACCTCCAGCGTTGTCACGAGCAGCTCGCGCTTCGAGAACATCGAGTAGATCGTGGGCAGATACGAAATCAGCAGGGCCAGAATGAACGTGCCACTGACCGCTTCGAGGAAGGCCAGCCCATATTCGGTGGTCTTGTTGGCAGTGACGAAGCCGAGTGTCAGCAGTGATGACCCGCTCAGAGTGAACGCCTGATAAAAATTTCCTGCGCCGATGCCCCAGAACATCAGCATGAAGCCTATCCCCAGCATTGACAGCAGTATCGGCACGAGAAAAATCAACCCGACCGGTCCGTAGAGCGCCATGATCTCGTCACGCCTGCGGTAGTTCGGTGCCAGTCGCATGGCCAGATTGAATGCAATGCGCAGCAGGCGTGAGGCGATCTGCACAATCGCATCCACGCCCGGGCGCGGCAGCACGAATGTGCGTACTGCGCTCAGCAGCACACGTGAGGCGATCAGGAAACCGAGGAAGAACGCGAGGGCGTGCAGGATGGGCATGGGATGGTAAGCATGACAGACGACGGACGACAGTGGATGACAGCGGTCGTCCGTCGTCCTAAAACCACGTCGTCCCTGGCCATTGATACTTCTGCGCCACTTCCTCGTCGAGTTCAACGCCGATGCCCGGCCGGTCGCTCAGTTCGATGTAGCCGTTTTTGATGATGTCGGTTTTCTCTTTGATGATCGTGCTCCAGTATGGGCGCTCGTTCCAGTGCCACTCGAGCACGAGAAAATTCGGCACGCTCGCGCACACGTGCGCTGAAGCCATCGTGCCGATGGGTGACGACACATTGTGCGGTGCAAATGGGATGTAGTACATCTCGGCCAGATTGGCGATCTTGCGTCCGTCGCTCAGGCCACCGCATTTCGGCAGGTCGGGCATCACGATATCGACGGCCTGCTTCTCGATCAGATCGCGGAAGCCGTGGCGCAGGTACAGGTTTTCACCGGCGCAGATCGGCACGCGTGAATGTGCCTTTACTTCGCGCATCGCGTCGATGTTCTCCGGTGGCACTGGCTCCTCGATCCACATCAGGTGATACGGCGCAAGATCCTGCACCAGGCGAATGGCGCTCGGTACGTCGAGCCGCGTGTGTACATCGACGGCTACGGCCACGTCCTTGCCCGCCGCGCGTGTCACCATTTCCACCAGCTGAATCATGCGCTCGTGCTCGCGCTGCATCGCCGTGTGGTTGAAGCGATCCTTGACAAACGCGCCCTCACGCAGCTGCAGCACGCGTTCCGACATGTCGAGCGGCTTGCGCTTGTCAGAATACGCGCCGATGTCCACGTCGATCTTCAGCGCGGTGAAGCCCTTCTCCAGCACCCCGTCGACGACCCGGCGAATGTCGTCGAACTCCATGCCCGGGTCGACTTCGCAGTCGCAGTACATCCAAATCTTGTTGCGAAATTTTCCGCCGAGTAGTTCGTATACCGGCGTCTTCAGTGCTTTGCCCTTGAGATCCCACAGCGCAATTTCAATGCCGGTGAGCGCAGTGACCAGCGCGCCGCCAGTGCCGCCATCGAATACGTGGCTGCGGCGCATGTCTTCGAAAATCGCATCGATCGCAAACGGGTCGCGCCCGATGAGTTTTTCTTCGAGGTACTCGATGATCGCGATGGCCTGCTTGCCGCCATGCACGCATTCGCCCATGCCGGTGATGCCGGCGTCGGTCGTCACGCGCACCCATAAATGCATTCCGTGCCCGATGGTGGCCGCCGTTTTGACGGAGGTGATTTTCATATCGGGAGTGTAGGCGGAATCTCGGAATCTCGGAATCTCAGATTTCGTAACTACTCAGGCCAGCCATTTTTCCAACGCGAAACACTGATTTGGGCCTGAGTAGTTACCGGATTTCATATTGATATGTTCGCCGCCAGGTCTATCCGTAGTGATTCCGGCCAACGCATCGGCATGCCGGTGTCGAGGCGCGCGCACACGCACAGCGCACTCGCCCGCGCCAGCTGCACGCCGTCGGCTGTGCGCACGATCGAGAAGTGCCGCATGCCCGTCGCGCGCTTCACTTCGGAAAGCCACGCGCTCACGGTCAGATCGTCGTCGAGCCGCGCCGGCTGCAGGTAGTCGATGCTCATCGTGCGATAGAAAATCGCGAAGCCCTCGTCGATCATGCGCGTGATCGGCCAGCCGAACTGTGCGCTCGCCGCCCATCCGCAGTCGCTCAGATAATCCAGATACACAGGATTGTTCACGACCTTCTCGCTGTCGAGGTGCTGAAAGCGCACACGCCGCGGCATGGCGAACGGCTCGCTTGGAAGCGGCGGCTGCTGCAGCGACTGCGGCTTCACCGCGGCGAGGTCGACGCGCTCTGGTGCAAATGCCATGATCATCTCTGGCGTCAGCGCCATCGGCGTCATCGTTGATTTGCGCACAAGCACCCAGTCGGCGTGGCCTTTGCACACCAGCATATCGGTCTTCGGATTGCGAATCTCGTACTGCCGTCGCGCTGTGACGCGCCGTGCATCACTGATCCACGTGCGCACTTCGAGCGCATCTCTGTAGATCGCCTGCTGCAGAAACTCGAGATGCAGCCCACGCACGACGAACAGGCAGTCGTTGCGCGCATACCAGTCGAAGTCGAAGCCGGCGGCGGCCGAAGCTTCGAACGCCGCCTCCTGCATGTAGCGCGCGTAGTTGGCGTTGTTCACGTGGCCGTACGCGTCGATTTCGTGATAGCGCACTTTGAAAGAGTGAATATGTGTCGTGGGCATATTGATGAAGGGGCGGGGCAGAGGTGAGGGGGCAGGGAAAATCGCAGGCAATATTTTCGTAATTACTCAGGCCGGTCTATTTCTCATCGCGAAACACACTCTTCCTTTTCTTCCCGGAGATTTCCCGGAGACCGAAAAAAAGAAGAGTGTGTTTTGCGGGAAATATCAACCGAGGCCTGAGCCGTTACATATTTTTTATTCCCCGCGAGTCTGCCGCAGGATATCAGCAATCTGTTTGTAGTGGCTCTCTTCGTGGAAGACGCCGAGAACGAAACGTGACACGGCGTTGATGGACGGGCCGCCCGGCCACGGCTCGTAGCTGATCGACAGGTCGGGTGCATCCGGCCACATGTCCAGCGAGGCCAGGCGCATGCGCAGGCTCTCTTCAAGTCGCTGGCGAACTTGTGCCATCGTCGTCACCGTTTCCCACGCCGTCTCGTAGCGCGAGCGGCCGTGGTTTGCCACGCCGCGCGCCATCTCGGCGCCCAGAAACGCGGACTCCTCCGACGAGGCAGTTACGTGCACGACCACGTGGCCGAGCGTCCACGCCAAGCCTTTGTCCGTGTCTGATGCGGCATAGGTGTCGTGTGCTTCCGGATCGACCGGTTGAAAAATCACGTCGGCATCAGTACATCCGGCGATCATCTTCGTGATCGTGTCGACGCTTTCGTGCGTCAGCGCGCGCAGATCGGCGATCGTCAGCCCGGCCGTCAGTTCGTTCAGCGTTTTCGTGTTGTTGCGTACAGAGTCAAAGTCAAGCATGGGCGTATTCTAGATTTCGGATTTTTGGATTTTTGGATTTTCGGATTTTCGGATTTTCGGATTGATGGTCGAACGATGCGCGCAATTGTGCCGATCTGGGTGCCGATCCGGGTATTGTGCCGACCAGGTGTTGACGAATGCGTCAAATCTGAAATCCGAAATCTGAAATATTAGGTTTCCATCTTTCCAATTTCCACTTCGTCGCGCCCATCCATGGTGCGCAGTCGTTCGCCGGTGTCGGCGTCGTATAAGCCGATGAAGACGCGCAGTTCGCCGGATGCATCGGCGGGCAAAGCGACGCCGTGGCGGTCTTCGACATCTTCGTTGATCGGCAGCGTGGGGAATGGCCGCAGATCATTGAGTGGCGCCGCATCGTGCTGGCCAATGACGAATCCGTCGGGCTTCGTCACATGCACGAATACTTTGTAGTTGCGAGTGATGGGTGCGGCGACGCGCCAGATGAGGCGCACTGCGGCGACGCCGCCGGGCCGCACCTGCGGCGAAAGCGCGCTGCGTGTGAGTGTGATGCCGGGCCACTGCGCTGTTGCACTTGGCTGCATCGTGCGTTCGTCAGTGACGCCGTACAGGCCATAGAAAACTTCCTCTTCTCCCCACTGTGAACGCGCCGGATAAAAATTGGAATCCATCCAGCCGCGCAGATCGCCGTTGTTGCTGTTTTGCGCCAGCCCGCGATACAGCACCAGCCACAGCCTGTCGTGCTGCTGTGCCGCTGTGCGCACACGCGCCTGCCAGTCGGCGATGGGTTCACGCACGGGATCCCATGTGAGCGCGTACGTCCATTGCGGATCATTTGGTGTGCGCTGTGAGGCGTAGAAGCCGGCTGGGCTGAGCACGTTGAAAATCACTGCGTCGCCGGGCTGTGCGTTCGGTGTGATGTTTTCGTGATAGGTCGTGGTGCTGTACGGGTCGAACACTTCGAGCGATTTTTCATAGACGAAGCGCGCACTCGTCGGCGCATACAAGTCCGCCAATGTAACCAGCACGATGACTGCGACGCTGCGGGTGATGCGCGATGTCGCGAGTGCGTCGATGGACCAGCCGATCAGCAGCGCCAGCGCCGGCGTCGCGCAGATCAGCATGCGCGCGTTGAACGCCCATTGCCGCGCTGCGAACGACACGCCGAGCAGCGTGAGCGCAATCATTGCGCCGGGCAGTGCAAGTGCAGCGATCGACCTGCGCGCGCGCAGTGTGGCAAAGATTCCAGCGACGAACAGCGCCATGAATGCGAGCAGTGCTGCGTCACCGGCCTGCTGTGTCATCAGCAGATCGCGCGCGCCGAGCGTCAGAAAATATCCGACGCCGTACTGTTGATTTGTGTTCGTCGCGGTCTCTGCAGCCGCGCGGCCGAACAATCGCGGTATGCCGTAGAGCAGCCACGGCAGGTACGCTGCGAGTGCAAGGCCGATGCCGATGGTGATGCGTAATAGTAGAGGGCCAGAGTAGAGAGTTAATGTATGCGGCGCATTCTGACTCTCCACTTCGATTTTTTTTCTTCCTGCGACTGTCATGACTGTCACGACTGTCACGACGATGATGCCCAGCGCAATCAGTGCCCACACCGCGTGATACAGCGTGTACATCGCACATGCACTTCCTATCGCCAGTGCAACGACGCCGGCGTTGCGTCGTGCACGAAATGCGCCCCACAGCGCCAGCAGCACGAATGACGGTGCAAGCGCATACATGCGTGTTACGGATCCGTAGTACACAGCAAGCGGCAGCCATGCCAGCGCGGCTGCGGCCAGCAGCCCGACGCGCCGGCGGCCCGACCATGCGGCGGCAGCGACAAAGCACAGCGGCACCGCTGCGGTGCTGGCGAGAACAGAGAACATGCGCGTGGCGAATGGCGTCGTGCCCGCGCCCATTTGCCAGAATCCCAGCAGCAGGTAATACAGCGGCGGGTGCACATCCTGCGCGGTGATGCGCAGAATGTCTGTGATATTCAGCGCTGCGTGCGCGATCGACCAGCCTTCGTCCCAGCGCAGCGGCACGCCGCTGAGATCCCAGATGCGCAGTGCAAACGCTGCGAGCGTGAGCAGCAGCGGCACCGCGCGTGGAGTTAGAAGTGGGAAATGGGTTTGTCTCGGCTGCACCGACGACGATTATCCGTCGTCCCGCTACACTATGCGCCCATGAGCCTTTCTCTTTACGGCAGCCAAAGTATGGTGGCACCGCTGCGGCGTGTGCTTGTGCGCCGCCCCGATGCGTCCGTCGCCGCCGCTGATCCGCAGCGCTGGCATTACAGTGCGCCGATTGACCTTGCTGCCGCGCAGCAGGAACACGACGCGTTCACGCAGCTGCTGCGCGATTCCGGCGCCGAGGTGTTGTTCCATGATGCGTTGTTGCCTGATCATGCCGATGCGCAATTCACGCATGATCCGAGCCTTGTCTGTGATCACGGTGCGATCATTTTGAAAATGGGCAAGCCGCTGCGCGTTGGCGAAGAGGAAGCACAGGCGCAGTCGTTCGTGCGCTGGGGCGTTCCAATTCACACGCGACTGCATGGCGATGCACAGGGTGAGGGCGGCGATATGCTGTGGCTCGATGAGCGCACGCTGCTCGTTGGCCTCGGCTTTCGCACGAACATGGCTGCGGTCGAACAACTGCGTGCGGCGTTGCCCGGCGTCGCTGTGCTCGCATTCGATATGCCCTACGACATGGGACGCGCTGCATGTCTGCACATCATGTCGTTCATCAGCCTGCTTGATCGTGATCTTGCCGTAGTGCATCTGCCGCTGATGCCGGTGCGCTTGTTTCAACTGCTGCAGTCGCGCGGCGTACGCATGGTTGAAGTGCCGGCGCATGAGTACGTCACGATGGCGACGAACGTGCTGGCCGTCGCACCGCGTGATTGCATCATGCTGCAGGGGAACCCGATCACGCGTGCGCGCCTCGAGGCTGCGGGCTGCCGTGTGCGCACGTACAAAGGTGATGAAATTTCGCTGAAGGCTGAGGGTGGTGCCACCTGTCTGACGCGCCCGGTGTGGAGGAATTTTTGAAATGTCTGATTTGAAAATCGTGCGCCTGCTGCTGTGCGGCATGGGCAATGTGCATCGCAATTTTCTGCGCATCCTCGAATCACAGCGCGCGTTGCTGCGCGATCGCTATGCGCTTGATCTCGTCGTCGTCGGGGCGACGGATTCGGGCGGCGCCGCCTTTGATGCGAATGGGCTCGATATGCAGGCTGTGCTGATGGCGAAGGCGCAGGGCCGCAGTGTGGCTTCGCTGTCGGGCGGTGTGCCGGGCATGGACGGCTGTGCGCTGCTCGAGGCTGTGCCGGCCGATCTGCTGCTTGAAGCGACGACGGTGAGCCTGCGGGATGGACAGCCCGGTCTCGACACGGTACGCGCTGCGCTGCGGCGCAGCATGCCCGTCGTGCTGGCGAACAAAGGGCCGCTGGCGCTCGCGTTTCAGGAACTCGAAAACATCGCGCGCACGAATGGCACGCAGATGCGTTACAGCGCCTGCGTTGGGGGTGCACTGCCGACGATCAACATCGGTGTGCGCGACCTGGCCGGTGCGCGCGTAACGAAAGTCGAGTCCATGGTGAACGGCACATGCCAGGGGATTTTGCGCCTGATGGAATCGGGTCGCGGCTTTGCCGATGCACTCGCCGAAATGCAGCGGCGCGGGGTGGTTGAAGCTGATCCGTCGCTCGACATCGACGGCTGGGATGCGGCGGCCAAGCTCGTCATCATTGCCAATGCGGTGCTGCGCCGGCCGACGACGATGGCGGACGTGCGCATCTCCGGCATTCGTGGGCTGACGCTCGGCGATCTGCGCGCAGCCGATGCACGTGGCGAACGCTACGTGCTGCTGGGGAGCGCCGTCCCCGCCGGCGACGACTGGGTGCTGACGGTCGAGGCGACGCCGCTGCCGCACGCGCATCCGCTCGCGCGTCTGAGCGGCGATGAGATGGGTGTGGTGTACCACACCGACATTTCCGGATCGATCAGCGCGGCTGTGCTCGAGACCGATGCGATGCCAACGGCTGCGGCGATGCTGCGTGATGTTGTGGTTATGTTTTCGAGGTAGCCCGGCTTCTTAGAAGCCGGGTTGCTTTGACAAGTCCGCCAGCGCACGGATCACGCGATCTGGATCACCGGCGCGCGCCTCGGGCAGCCCGCGCGCCGCGAAGTCGAACCACACACCCGTGATGCCAAGCTTCTGCGGACCAAGCACGTCCCAGTCCAGCCGGTCGCCGACCATCCACGCGTCGTGCGCATCGACGCCGAGCGTGTCGAGCGCATGGCGGTAGATCTCCGGCGCGGGCTTGCCGACGCCGAATTCACCTTCGACGATGATGCAGTCGAACAACGGTGCCAGCGTATGCTGGTTGATCTTGCGGCGCTGCCATTCCGCGCCGCCGTTCGTAATCATCGCCAGGCTTGTACCGCGCGCGCGCAGCTCGTGCAGCACATCCAGTGCGTTGGGAAATAAAAACAGCGACTCAAAGAAGAGCTTCGTGTAACGATCGGCGAAATGCTGCAGGCGCGCTGCGTCTTCGAACGGGCGCCCAAGGTCGCGCGCAGCCATGCGCAGCGCTTCAGAAGCCGATTCAGCCATGCGCAGGCGCCACGCGTGGTGCCGCTCGGCGTCGGCCCAGAACCATTTGCGCGCATGGTCGATCGCCGTATGCAGCACACTTTCTTCGATGCCGGCTTCGGGTGCGAATTCCTCCGCCAGCGTGCGCCACGTGTGGCTGCTCGCTGCGTGAGTTTGAATGAGCGTGTCATCGAGATCGAAGATGACCAGGCGTGGTGTTTGAATTGCATCACCCATTGCGCGTCATCTCCGCGAGCAGTTCGAGCTGGCCGGTGTGGTACGCCTCATGGCGCATCAGAAAAAGAAGCGTTTCTGCGCGCGTCAGCGGATCGGTGAGTGAGCCGAAGCGAATGAGCTCCGCAGCGCGTGTCGCATCGAAAGCCGGCAGTATGGCGGCGATGCGCTCCTGTGATGCGTCGAGCGCGGTGAGCATGTTGCTCAGTTGCGCGAGTCCGGGCTCCTCGCCGAGCACCGCTGCAGAGCCGGCCTTGAAGCGCTGCGCGAGTGCCGGGTCGAATGTCGGCGCCTGTTGCAGCTGCTCAAGTACAGTGTTGCGATACAGCGCGATATGGCCGACGATCCACAGTGCGCAGTTGCCGCGAAACGGTGGTTGCCGCAGCGCGTCGGCTTGGCTGAAGCCCGCCGTGTGTGTGCGGATGAAATGCAGATTGCGCGCGTACGCATTGATGAGGAAGGATGCGGAGAACATTGGAACGGAATTCTCTCATTTGAAGTGCGACCTGAAGCACGACCTGAAGCACAATTCGCACATCATGCGTTTGATGCTCCGATTGCTTTCCTTTGCACTCATGTTTGTGCTCATGCTCTCGTTGATTCCCGCGCGTGCCGATGCGCTCACGCGCACACCGCCGGCGCGCCGCCCGAGGGCAACCCCGACGCCGGCGCGTCCGCTGCGCACGATGGTTGCGCTGGTCTTTGGTCAGTCGAACGCGGCTAATTTCGGCGAGACGCGCCTGACGGCTGACGCGCGCGTGAGTGTATTCGTGAACGGCCGCCTGCTGCCTGCCGCAGATCCGCTGCCCGGCGCCGACGGTGTTGGCGGCTCTGTTTGGACGCGGCTTGGCAATGATCTACTCACCGCCGGCATGTACGACCGCGTCGTCTTTGTGCCGGTTGCGGTCGGCGGTACGGAAATTGCTGATTGGACGCCCGAAGTGAAGAAGCATTTTGAACGCGTTGAAAAAGCGGTGCGCGATGTGCAGGCGGCCGGTCTGCAATTTACGCACCTGCTGTGGCACCAGGGTGAGAGCGATGCATACAAGCACATCGACCCTGCATCGTATCGGCTGCGTTTTATGAATATGCTCAAGCGCATTCGCGAACTTGGCGTGACCGCGCCGATTTACGTGGCCGTCGCCACGCGCTGTGGACCATATCCCGAAAATGCCGATATCCGCTGGGTGCAGCGCGATCTGGTGAATCACGACCTGGGCATCTGGCAAGGCCCCGATACTGACACGCTCGGCGCCGAGTTTCGCTTCGACGGTTGCCACTTTTCCACGCAGGGCCTCGCGGCGCACGCGCAGATGTGGGTGTCGTTTCTGAAGTAGATAGAGATAGCAGATAGTGAAGCTACCGGCTCCACTATCACTGTCCACTTACACACTTCCCACATGCACCGCCATCGTTCCGAGCGCGAGCAGTTTGAAATACGAATCGTGATAGCCGGCGGCGTCGAACATATCGCGCAACGGGCGGGCGGGCGGGAATTTGCTCAGCGAATTTGGCAGGTACGCGTAAGCCTTGTAGTCGCCGGAAATAATTCCACCGATGATTGGCACCAGCTTGTAGAAATACAGCGTAAACAGTTGTTTGAACACCGGCGTCTGCGGATGCGTGATTTCCATGCACACTACGCGGCCGCCTGGCTTTGTTACGCGCTTGAGCTCGTGCAGACACTGCGGCAGATCGACCACGTTGCGCAGCAGGAATGCGTTGGTGACGCCGTCGAAAGTGGCGTCGGGGAAGGGCAGATTCAGTGCATCGCCGACACCCCAGTCGTATTTCTGTGCGTCGCTGCGCTGTGCACCTTTGCGCGCACCTTCGCGCAGGATGCCCTCGGAGAAATCAAAGGCAGACACGCGCGCGTTCGGATAGCGCTCGCGCACAGCAAATGCCAGATCGCCGGTGCCGGTAGCCAGATCGAGTACGTGCGTCGAACCATCGCCAAGCTTCAGATGCTTTACCGTCTCACGACGCCACGCCTGATCGCGCCCACCTGTCATGACGCGGTTCATGAGATCGTAACGAGCGGTGATGCGGGTGAACATGCGCTGTACTTGATGAGCGCGTTCAGCGGACGTGGGGGTGACCATAAGGTAGACATTATCACGATTGAGGACTTCAGATCTTCGAGCTTAGATTCGAGCTTGGATTAGGACAAAGTTCGCCATATTTATGAACAGCCTCTTCTTACATTCAAAAATTTGTACCTACTCAGGCTAAGTGAGTCGCCAAAAGTTCTGGCGGCAGATTCGCCTCCCCCGCAAAGCGGGGGAGGCGAATCTGCCGGACAAAACTTATGGACAGGAACTTAGCCAGTTTTCCAACGCGAAACACGCGATTCCTTCCCCCTTCGGGGGAAGGAATCGCGTGTTTCGCGGGAAATACTGATTTGGGCCTGAGTAGGTACAAATTTTTGAAAAAGAGGCAGTGCCCAAAAAGAGCGGATTGCGCTAGCTGCGAAATCCGAAATTCGGAATCTGAGATGGTTTAAAATCTCCGGGTTTACTCAGCCTCGCGCGGATTTCTGCACCCTTTGAGTGGAGCCGCGCCATTCACAGCAAGGAGACATTCCTATGGCACTCGGCAAAGGGGAGAAAGCCGCGATCGTCGCTCAGCATGCGAAGAGCAGCAACGACACCGGTTCATCCGCCGTTCAGGTCGCAATCCTGACGACCCGCATCAATCAGCTCAACGAGCATCTGCGCATGCATAAGCATGACCAGAGCTCGCGCGCCGGTCTGCTCAAGCTCGTCGGCAAGCGCCGTTCGCTGCTGAAGTACATGGCGAGCAACGAGTCGGAAGCGTATCGTGCGCTGCTGGCGAAGCTCGGCCTGCGCAAGTAAGACGATGTCGTGTGAACCGGCTGTGCCGCACATGCTGCGGCAGCCGGCTCCATGCGATGCAATGCGGAGAAAGGGCTCGTAGAGATTAGATGTTTGCGCACCAGCGATGTTTGCGCACCA
Source organism: Anaerolineae bacterium (assembly GCA_947476335.1). Lineage (GTDB taxonomy): Bacteria > Chloroflexota > Anaerolineae > J036 > Brachytrichaceae > CANJQH01. The sequence continues at coordinate 25,240 of CANJQH010000046.1, forward strand.
GCGTGGAGCTGGCGCTCGAACCTCTAACCTCTAAACCCTTTCCCGCGACAGGAGATTTATTTATATGTCTGAAGACAATACGACTTTGATCGTTCCGGGAGAGAAGCCGGTCAATCACGTTTATAAGGCGATGATTGGCGACAAGGAAATTACGATCGAGACCGGGCGCCTGGCCCGTCTGGCTGGCGGCGCTGTAACTGCGCGCATCGGCGACACAATGGTGCTCGGCACCGCGACGATGTCCAAGAACGTGCGCCAGGGCATCGATTTCTTCCCGCTCAGCGTCGATTACGAAGAGCGCCTCTACGCAGCAGGCCGCATCCCCGGCTCGTACTTCCGCCGCGAAGGCCGACCTGCTGAAGCGTCGATCCTCATTTCGCGACTCGTCGATCGCCCGATGCGCCCACTGTTCCCTGATGACCTGCGCAATGATGTGCAGCTCATCATCACAGCGATCTCGCATGATCAGATCAACGACATAGACATCTTGGCGGTGAACGCGGCTTCGGCGGCGCTCATTATTTCGGATGTGCCGTTCACCAATCCGGTCGGCGCGGTGCGCGTTGGTCTTATCAACGGTGAGCTGATCTATAACCCGACGATTCCTGAAATGGAATACAGTGAGCTGGACTTGCGCATGGCCGGCACGCGCGATGCCATCGTCATGGTCGAGTGCGGTGCAAACGAAGTTGACGAATCGGTGATGGTCACTGCGTTGCGCGGCGGTCATGAGGCGATTCAGGAATTCATTGCGCTGCAGGAGCGTATGCGTGCAGAGGTCGGTAAGGCGAAGTCGTCGTACCCGAAGTTCGGCCAGAATGCCGACTTCAACCGCAAGGTGCGTGAGTTCGTCGGCAACCGCGTGCAGGACACGATTGATCTGGAGCTGGCGAAGTCTGAGCAGTCTGCCGCGCTCGATGCGATTGAAGGCGAAGTGATGGCGCAGATGCAGAGCATCGGCGACGTGAACGGCGATGAGCTGCATGCGGTGGTCAAGGATATGACGAGCGAGGCGGTGCGCGCGCGCATTCTGAAAGACGGCATTCGTCCGGATGGGCGCACGCTGCGGCAGATTCGCTCGATCTGGTGCGAGCATGGCGATCACATTTCGCCGCGCGCGCATGGTGCTGCGATTTTCACGCGCGGTGAGACGCAGATCATGAGCATCGTCACGCTGGGCACGATGGATGAAGCGCAGGAATTGGACGGGCTGCACCCGAACAAGGAAAAGCGCTATATGCACAACTACAACTTTCCTCCGTACAGCACGGGTGAGGCGAAGGTGCTGCGCGGCAGCAGCCGCCGCGAAGTTGGCCACGGTGCGTTGGCCGAGCGCGCGCTGATCCCCGTGATTCCGGCGGTCGCTGAGTTCCCCTACGCGCTGCGCGTGGTTTCTGAGGCCATCAGCTCGAATGGCAGCACGTCGATGGGTTCGGTGTGCGGTAGCACGATGGCACTGCTTGACGCAGGTGTGCCGCTGAAGGCGCCGGTATCCGGCATCGCAATGGGCCTGATCACCGACCTCGACAAGGGCGTGAACGGTGGCTATGCGATTCTGTCTGACATCCAGGGTCTCGAAGATCATATCGGCGACATGGACTTCAAGGTGGCCGGCACCATGCGCGGCATCACTGCGCTGCAGATGGACATCAAGATTTCCGGGCTGACGCCGCAGGTTCTCGAAGAGGCGCTGGCGCAGGCGAACGAAGGCCGCCTCGCGATTCTTGATCGCATGATGGAGACGATCTCCGAGCCGGCAATGATGAAAGCGCATACGCCGCGCATTACCGTTGTGCAGATCGACGCCGAAAAGATCGGCGCGCTGATCGGCCCCGGTGGCAAGAACGTGCGTGCTATTCAGGAACAGACCGGCGTCAAGATCGACATCCAGGAAGATGGCAAGGTCTACATCGCCTCGAACGATGGCCCGTCGGCTGAGCGCGCCCGTGAGATGGTGATGGCGCACGGTGGCACGGTGGCCCTTGGCGGCGTCTACACCGGCCCGGTCACGCGTATTACGGATTTCGGCTGCTTTGTCGAAATCATGCCGCGCATGGAGGGCATGGTGCACGTGTCGCAGCTGGCGGACTATCGCGTGCAGAACGTGTCTGATGAAGTCGCGATGGGTCAGGAGATCACTGTCATGGTGATCGGCAACGACGGCGGCAAGATTCGCCTCAGCCGCAAGGCTGTGCTCGCCGGCTTGTCGCTGGAAGATGCACAGGCGCAGGATCGTGGCGGACGCCCAACTGGCGGCCGTGGTGGCGATCGTGGCCCGCGCCGTGACTTCGGTGGCGGCGGCGACCGTGGTGGCGATCGCGGTGGCGAACGTCGGCCGTTGCGCCGCAGCGGCCCCCCGCGCGAAAACCGCGACTAAGCGGATTTTCACCGCAATGGTGCGGGCTGCGAATTTGTTTCGCAGTCCGCATTTTTTTTTGAAAAGAAAATCTCCGTGATTGTTCAAATTCAAATCAGAAATCACGTAACTACTCAGGCCGCTCTATTTTCTATCGCGCAACACACTATTATTTTCCCTGCGGGGGAAGGAATGGTGTGTTGCACGTTGGAAATACTGATCTAATAGATTTCCGGAATAAACAAGGCTCAAACGCGGAGGGCCTTGGCAAAGGATGCCAGAGCATCAAAGTTTATGTTGCGCAGCAAGGCACACGCGAAACGCTTGGTG
>CANJQH010000047.1 GCA_947476335.1 Anaerolineae bacterium
GCCCTTTCAAGGCTGAAAAAGCGCCAAAGGCGCGACGCAGTCCTAGCCCAGACCATCGGTCTGGGATGCACAACCGCACCCGTGGGAAATTTTGCTGCGTCGCAATGTGGGCGCAATATGGGCGCAATATGGGCGCAATATGGGCGCAATATGGGCGCAATATGGGCGCAATATGGGCGCAATATGGGCGCAATATGGGTTGTAGGCAAGGTTCGCACAGGGCAGACGCTCACAAGTTTTGCCTGGACGGACTACTAGTAGGTAACCCGCACAAGTTCGCGCCCTTCGGCGTCGAGCAGCACGACGGTAACGCCCTTGCCGGGCGTATCCGGCCACAGCGTTCCGGCGGCGGCGCTCCAATCGAATGGACATTGGTCCGACAATCGGATGTCATGGGTAAAGACCGTACACGTTCCATTGTGCAGAATCGTCGATCCATTGGGGAAGTCGAAAGTGAGCGCAGGGTCGTTGGCCGGTCGGCCCGGAATCAGCGCGCGCAGCTTCATGCCGGTCAGGGAGACCTGCTGATCGCCGAGGTTGTTGATTTTCACGACATCCGCTTCGGGATTCACTTCGACGAGCAGATCGCCCGAGGACCGGACCGGTGGGCCGGGTGCATAGGTCGGCGTCGCAGAAGGCTGCGGACCGGCGGGCGGCGGCGTAGCCGTGGGGGGCGGCGGCGTTGGGCTGGCTGGCGTCTGTTCCGCGGCCGGCGGCGTAAAGGTCGGTGGCAACAGGTCGGCCGGCGGCGGATTCAACGGTGACACGAGCGGCGCCGGAGTCGGCGGCTCCGCTGTCGGCGGCTCCGCCGGCGGTGGCTCCGCTGTCGGCGGCTCCGCCAGCGGCGGCTCCGGCGTCAGCGGGAAGGCGCGGCGCGGACGGGTCGGTTCGATCGGCTGCTCAGCAACCGGCAGCCTAGTTGCTGTAGCGATCGGCTGCTGCGGTGCATTTTCCGGCGATGACGGCGTCCTTTCCGGCAGCGGTGCAGACGATTCTGCAGGCGGCATGGCAGCAGTTCCATCGAGCACACCGACAACTGTGGCGAGCGAAGGCTGCGCAGGCGGAGGCGTGCCTGATCCAGCCGGCAGCACTGTGGGGGTTGGTCCAGCTGTCCAGAGATTCGACACAGCCAGTGCCATGGCCGCCAGCGCCGCGCCGGCAGCGCACAGACAGCCAAGGACGAACACGCCCGTCACCAGAACGAGGGGGAGCAGTCGCGCCCAGTCACCTTCGGCGGCGGCGGCGGCGGCGGCGTCGTCGTCGTCGTCGTCGTCGTCGTCACGAAAGAGCGCATCCTCGTTATCAGCGCCATCATCATCCGCAGCAGCTTGCTCAGCCGCCTGCGCTTCATCAACGGCGGCAAACAACTCAGGCCGCGTAAACCAGCGGCCCGCCAGCACACTGCGCCATTCTGCGAAGCGCGCAGGAATCGCAGACAACCGCACCTTGCGCCCGACGCCGTCAAACTCGAAGGAGGCGTCGCATGCGATGCATCGCGCGCGCGCGCCACGCCGTTCCAAGCTTGGCTCGCGGCACATTGGGCAGGTGCTTTGAGAATGGCTCATCGAATTCGGCTAGATCTGAATCGGATCGCTCATGCGTGACGGACGCGGACGGCGTTCGACTTCCCATGGATAGACGACAAACGCGTCGGTGACGGCAGCATAGTATGTCGGTTTGCTGTTCGGAAAAAGTGACGCGTGCGGCTTGTAGTGCAACACGGCGGTCTCCACGACGGCGCCGCTGGCTTCGACGCGACCCCGCACAGTCATGATGTGCCGGCCATGCGTCCACACGTCATCGACGACAAGGATGCGCCTGCCACGCGTCAGTTCCTCATCCGGAAACTGCAGGAAAGTCGGCCATGCCAGCAGGCGCGGCGCGCCTCCAGCCGGGAATTCGACCGCCGCAGTCAGAATGTGCCGAATGTCGAGCGCTTCAGCGATCATGCCACCGGGGATGATTCCACCGCGGGTGATCATCAACAGCGAGTCAAAAGTGCCCGTCACCTGCACCACCAGCTGGTCGATCAGGGCATCTACATCATTCCAGCCGAGAATCAGCTGGCGGGGCGCATCGTCTCTACGCATAAAGTATCATCAGCCTGCCGGATGACAATCCGGGCAATTTAAGTATTCTTAACGAGACTGGCTACCGTACCGTTTTTCATCGATTGATTACCCCGAATCGCAGCAGCCCACCCTTATGGACAGAAATCCGATGGTTTCCGACGATTCAAGGTGCGCGATCGACAAAAACAAAGCAAGGCAGCTCGTCAATTTATAAAAGTCTCGACGTCGGCAGCGCGTTTCGGAAGTAGTCGCCTGAAGTTTGCAATCTGCAGTCCTTTGCCCTTTATACAGCTCCTCATCGCATTTCGTGCATTCTGCACGTTCCTCACATCCCCAAAGATGCAGTGGACAGCGGCACGGGGCAGCTTTAATGAAGGCTGCGCAGCATCTGCACTTCTAATAACACTCACCTGAACCGCGTGTTCAACGAATGAAAGCTTATTCTATGTCGGCCCTACTTACCCGGCGCTCCGGCTGCAATTCCCGGCGCCTTCCCCTGCTCGTCATCAGCGGCATCGCAGCGCTACTGATGCTAACTGCGTGCACGTCGCTCGGAACAAGCGGCGCCGCGCGCAAAGGAATTCCCACACCCGCAGCAGCGGCGGTGGTAAATCCGACGGCGCCGGTGAGCGTCGCCGTCATCGCAACATCACCACTGCCAGCGGCGACGATCGCCATCCTCTCCACCCCAGCCGCCATCCCGACGGTGCAGCCAGCCGTGGTGACCGAAGGTGGCGGAGTCGTAATCGACGAATCCAGCGCCCGCCTGCAACCGCCTCCAATGCCACCACCTGGGCCGCCACCCGGCCCCGCCCCCACCTGCGGCACTCGCATCACCCATATCGTACGGCGCGGTGAGACGCTGTTCAGCATCGCACGCCAATATGGCACAAGCGTCACCGCCATCGTGCGCACCAACCGCATCGCGGATTCGCGCACGGTTGCAGTAGGGCGTCGGCTGGTGATCGTCGCATGCCTCGCAGACGGCCCACCTGCCCCCCGCGCCATGCGCCGCTACGTGGTGCAGGCAGGTGACAACCTCTTCCGCATCGGCCTGCGCTTCGGCGTCAGTGCCGAACGACTGCGGGTCGCCAATCGCTTGCCGAACTACATCATCTCACCCGGACAGGTGCTGGTGATTCCGTAGGCGGGCGACGCAAGCGTCGCCCCTACCGGGTCCCGACGTCGACGCCGGTGAGCGGCACCATTTCGATCCACGTGTTGCCAGGCTTAAGGGGAATATGCTTGCCGGCCGGGTCGAGCAATTCGAAGTTGCCGACCGCGGCGTTGCGCACCCACTTGCCGCCGTATTCGCGGCCATCGCGGAACACGCGCACCGGGCCTTCACCCCACACCTGCACCTCAATCGAGCGCGCGCCGGTGACATCTTCCTGAATCAGTGTTGTCACGTGCGGCGCATACACGAGGACGACGTTGGCGAACGCCAGCGGCTGCGAGTTGTTCGCATCAACCTGCTGCTTGCCGCTGATTGAGCGCAGCCAACGGCCGCGCACGGCGTCATAATTCCAGCCCGCCACGCCAGACTTATAGCCAACATTGACGCCAGCGGTCGGCTTGCCCTCCGGCCCAGCCGATTCGGCGAAAGACCACGACTTGAAGGTAGACGGCTGGTTGCGTTCACGTTTGTCGAGCTCCGCCCAGGCGTTGGTCGGATTGGCGAACAAATTGTGCGGCGCCGAGCGATCAGACGTGCGAAACATCGGGCAAGACGCACATTCGTACGGGCCAAAGTCGCTGATCATGGTCAGGTCGTTTTTGTGCGCATACGAGTTGCGCATGAGCGGCTTGACACCCGGGCTGGTGCCGGAGCAGACGAGAGCGGCATCGAACATGACCGGCAGCTCGAGATCGATCAGCCGGCAACTGCGCACAGAGCCGACTTTTTTGGGCGCATTCGTCAGGAACAACGATGTGAAGCGCGTGATGCCGCCCTCGGACAAATGCTCGACCACGATGTCGGCCTCGCTGAGGCCGCTCTGCGGGCGAATTTCCGCCGTGTTGGCCACTTTGATCAGCAGCGGCTTACGCGCCAGCACTTCGGCGGATGCCGGCAGGCCCGTGTATGGATTCGTGCCAGCAGAGACGCCAGCGGCTTCAGTCGGAGTGGATGTGGGCGCGGCAACGTCGGTGGCGGCCGGCGCGTTTGTCGCAGTGGCAGCCGACGCATTCGTAGCGGTGGCGGCCGGCGCGTTCGTCGGCGCCATAATCGTCACCTGCGGGCGAAAGGGAGTGGCGGTGGCGCCCTGCGCAGCGCTGCACGCCGACGTGAACGACAAGGCCAGCATTAGCAGCAGGCGAGTGGGCTGGGTGCGGAGGAGGCGGAAAAAAGTATTCATGTGCGCGAGCGGGATTATACGAATGGCGCACAATCGCGGACGGCGGAGCGCCGACGCTTGACCACCGACCTTCGAAACGCCACCGACCTTCGAAACGAAGGAAACGAACCCGTCTTCTGAGAAGACGGGTTCGTTTCCTTCGTTTCGAAGGTCGGTCCGCGTTCGGTGGTTGCAATATCTATGCTATACTTCTGGCCGCGTTTGCCCCCATCGTCTAGTGGACTAGGACGCGGCCCTTTCAAGGCCAAAACACGGGTTCGAATCCCGTTGGGGGCACTCTCCTCACGCTGATCGCTATTTTTGCGCAGCCACTGCCAGACGACACAACAGTGTGTTGTTCGTTTTCAGATTCGGGCCCCAGATGAACTTCGCCGCCGGGCGCCACGAAATCTGGTTATAGCCGTCTTTCGGACCGACTTCGGCAGCACCATAAACAACGGCGTGCGGCCAGGCAGAATCATCGAAACCGGGTGCCTTCCAGCCAGCGGGTTCGGGCTGCGAATCAAACAAGCACGGCGACTGCCCCGCCACCGGAGCGCGTTCGTTCGCGCAACCGGGATCAAGCGGCGCGTCGTGAATAACCAGACAGCGCCAATCCTCGTTGGTCACCGCAACCAACGCGCCGGTGGTTGAATCGGTGAACTGCGCGATCGCTCCCCCATCGCCGAGCTGCTGGTTCGGCTTGCCGACGTACTCGAGCCCAGTGTCGTTTTCCTTGAAGTCCTTCACGACGAAATTCAGCGTCAGCGGATAGTCCGCGTCGAAGGCGAATACCTCTGCGTTGAACGAACGCTCAGTCATGATTGGCACGGAGTCCTCACCGATCAGCTTCTCCCCAGCGTACAGCGCGAACCAGTTGTCGACCCAGATTTCAGCACGGAACCGCCCGGCGCCAGCCGGCTGCGGTGCACGGCTGCAGGCGACAAGCAGAAGCGCCGCCACGACAAAACTCAAGATTCTGCGATGGTGCGTCGTCATAGAGAAACATAGTAACCGGAACAGCCGCGATATGAAAGGAAAAACGCACGGCTTGGAAAGCTTGTCTCACGCCGAGCGTGTGCCATCCGCAAGAATCGTCTCCTGCAGCAGCGCCTCGCGCAGCAGACGTTCGTCATAAATAGCGCCGCGCAGGGATACCTGGCTCAGATGCGCACGGCGCAGTTTCGCGCCGCTCAGATTCGCCTCACGAAACAGCGCGCGGCTGCACGTCGCCTCGCTGAGATCCGCGCCCATGAGAAACGCGCCGCTGAAATTTGCCTCACGCAACGCGGCGTGGCGCAGATTCGCGTCGAGAAAGCTGGCCTTCAGCAGGTGTGCACCGGCGAAACAGGCGCCATCGGCGCGGACGCGATCCAGGTTCGCATCGTTGAGCTCGGCGCCGTCGAGTTCGGCTGCCGTCAAGTCGGCGTCGGTGAGCTGTACGCCCTGCATGCGTGCGCCCTGCAGATGGGCGTGCGAGAGATCGGCGGCGCTGAGGTCGGCGTTCTTGAAGCGCGCGCGTTGCGCGTCGGCGCCGCGCAGCAGCGCGCCGGGCAGATCCGCTTCGGCCAGGCTGGCGCTGGTCAGGTTCGCCAGCAGCAGGCGCGCGCCAGTCATGCGCGCGCGGTCGAAGCACGCCTCCACCGCCTGCACGCCGGACAGGTCCGCACCGTCGAGCACGGCGCGTGAGAAATCGGCGCCGGTGAGAAATGCGCCGGTGAGGTTCGCACCGGTCAGATCGGAGCCGACGAGATCAGCATGGGTGAAATTCAGGCCGCGCAAATCGAGCTCGCGCAGATTCACGCCGGACAAGCGCGCGCCCATCTTGGCGTTGGCGGGGAAGACGGCGAGCAGCTTAATGAGATCGGAGCGGGAGAGATCGGGCATGGGGGGAATGTTAGTGCCGATACCTACTCCCGCGACAAAAAGATAAAAATGGTGCATCCGCAGTGTGGGGTAAATACACCCAACAAGTAGCTACTCAGGCCCAAATCAGTATTTCCCGCGAAACACACTACTCTCTCCCCCGAAGGGGGAGAGAGTAGTGTGTTTCGCGTTGGAAAAATGGCTGGCCTGAGTAGTTACCCCAACAAAAGATTCACCACAAGTACCACCATGCGATCACCACACAGTCACGCAAAAACTCTTGCGATCATCCCCTGAGCCATGAATACCACGACACCCCTCTCCATACGATCCGGACGATCCGGCAAAGCACGCTTTGCCCAGACACTGGGCCAGCTCGTGCTGGCGGCAGCCATGGCAGCGACGGCGCTGGCGGCAGCGCCGCCGGCGATCTCGTCGGCGAGCGGGGTTCCATGTGTGGTGGTCACGAATACGAATGACGCCGGCGCCGGCTCACTGCGCAACGCCATCAACTGCGCCTCTTCCGGCGCCGCCGTCACGTTCGATGCGTCGTTCAATACCCCGCAGACCATCACCCTGACGAGCGGCGCGCTGGAAATCACCAAGACACTGGTGATCAGCGGCCCGGGCGCCAGCCTGCTGACGATCAGCGCCGGCGACGCATCGCGGGTGCTTCTGGTCAGCGACAACGCCGATCTCTATGGAATGACGCTGCGCGACGGCTATTTCGGCGGCGCCATCTACGTCAGCAGCGGCACGCTGACGCTGTCGAATACGCAGGTGCTCAGCAGCTCAGCGGCCCTCGGCGGCGGCGGCATCGCCAACATCGGCAGCGGCGAGCTGCGGTTGTACGACACCGTCATCAGCGGCAACACGACGCAGGTTAATAGCGGCGGCGGCTTCTACTCCGTCGGAGCTGTGACCCTGATCAACTCAGCAGTGTCGACCAACACGACCGCCGGCACAGGCGGCGGCTTTTGGGTGCAGGGCAACGTGAGCATCACCGGCTCCACCATCGCCAGCAACACGTCGGTGGTAAATGCCGCCGGCTTCCACAGCGATGGAAATGTCGTCGTCGTCGACAGCACGATCGAGCGCAATGTCGCCGGCGGCGGCCACGGAGGCTTTGGCGCCGGGGGCACAACCTGGATCAGCGGCTCGCACATTCTTCGCAACACGGCAGGCGCCGCCACCGGCGGCTTCTTCTCCGGCGGCGCTGCGACGCTGATCAACTCAGAAGTATTGACCAACACCGCTGTCAACGGCGGCGGCTTCTGGAGCCAGAACAACGTAAGCATCACACGCACCGCGATCGCCAGCAACACGGCGGCGGAAGATGCCGGCGGCTTCCACAGCGATATCAACGTCGTCGTCGTCGACAGCACGATCGAACGCAACGTCGCCGGCGGCGGCCACGGAGGCTTTGTCGCCGGGGGCACAACCTGGATCAGCGGCTCGCACATTCTTCGCAACACGGCAGGCGCCTACGGCGGCGGCTTCTTCTCCGTCGGCGCTGCGACGCTGATCAACTCAGAGGTATTGACCAACACCGCTGCCAACGGCGGCGGCTTCTGGAACCAGAACGACGCAAGCATCACCAGCACGACCATCGCCAGCAACACGGCGGCGGAAGATGCCGGCGGCTTCCACAGCGACGGGAACGTCGTCGTCGTCGGCAGCACGATCGGACGCAATACTGCGGGCACCTACGGCGGCTTTGGCGCCGGCGGCACAACCTGGATCAGCGACACCCTCATCACCCGCAATACTGCGGGCACCTACGGCGGCGGCTTCTTCTCCGGCGGCGCTGCGACGCTGATCAACTCAGAGGTATTGACCAACACCGCTGCCAACGGCGGCGGCTTCTGGAACCAGAACGACGCAAGCATCACCGGCACGACCATCGCCAGCAACACGGCGGCGGGAGAGGCCGGCGGCTTCCACAGCGACGGGAACGTCGTCGTCGTCGGCAGCACGATCGGACGCAATACTGCGGGCACCTCCGGCGGCGGCTTCCGCTCCGTCGGCGCTGCGACGCTGATCAACTCAGTGGTATTGACCAACACCGCTGCCAACGGCGGCGGCTTCTGGACGGACGGCGTCACGACCATTACCGATACGACGATCATGAGAAACAGCGCCATCGGCAACGGCGGCGGCTTTCAGACCAACAACGGGCTCACCATTGAAAACAGCCGTGTCGAGCGCAACCTCTCCGGCGGCAACGGCGGCGGCTTCTTCAACACCGGAGCGTTGACGCTGATCAACTCGGAAGTTTTGACCAACACGGCCAACAATCATGGAGGTTTCTACACGGGCTTCGGGGCCACGATCGAGCGTACGCTCATTCGCGCCAACACGGCTGCATCCAATGTAGGCGGCTTTACAGCCTCCAACGTGCGGATGCAAAATTCGTGGATCATCAGCAACACGAGCGGGGGCGAGACCGGCGGCGCCAGTTTGTCTGGACCGGTCGTGCTCACGTCCGTCGAGGTGCTGTCCAATGCAGCCTCCACCAGCAATGCAGGCGGCATCTATTTCGATGCGTGGGGAGGTGCGGTGCTGAGCGACGTCACGTTTCTCAACAACTCCGCCGGCGGCAACGGTGCAGCGCTCTATCTGGCCTACGATAGCCAAACGGTCGACGTGCAGCATAGTCGGTTCATCAACAACCACGCAGCCGGCAACGGCGGCGCCGTTCATGTCGAACCCACCGCAGCCTTTGCGGTTGCGAACGACGTGACGATGACCGGCAACACCGCCGGCGGCTTCGGCGGCGCCATCCATCTGTCGGAGCCCGCCGGCAGCGACGTCGCCAGCGCCGTCGTCTCCGGCATCACCCTGCGCGGCAACGCCGCCGCGCGCGGCGGCGCCATCGCCAGCTTCGGCGCGCTCGCCATCACGAACACCACCATCGCCGGCAACGCAGCCTCCGGCGTCTACATCAGCGGCATCGACGGCCCCCTCGCCTTCGTCAACACGATCCTCGCCGGCCCGGCCGCCGACGTTTGCGCGTCCGCCGCCGGCGTCGGCGCGGTGCAGAACACCAGCAGCATCGCCACCGACGCCGACTGCGGCGTCACCACCGTCACCAGCGCCGCCGTCGCCCCGCTCGGCAGCTACGGCGGCACACAGCCCACCGCCCCGCTCCTCCCCGGCTCGCCCGCCCTCGACGCCGGCGACTCGGCCGCCTGCCCGGCGACCAACCAGCGCGGCTTCTCGCGCGTCGGCGCGTGCGACATCGGCGCCTACGAGTCGCGCGGCTTCCGCGCCGCCTTCCGCAGCGCCGCCGCGCAGAGCGCGATCGTCTACGCGAACTTCGCGACACCCTTCGTCATGGCCTTCTTCAGCGACTACGGCGAACCTGTCGGCCCCGGCGCGGTGCTGTCATACACCAGCCCGGCTTCCGGCGCCGGCCTCGACCCACGCAGCAGCCTCGGCGTCGGCAGCGGCGACGCGTCCGGCGTCGTCAGCCTCACGCTCACTGCCAACGGCGTCATCGGCAGCTACCCGATCACCCTCGGCGCCGGCGGCATCGTCACCCGCTTCACCGGCAGCATGACGAACCTGGACGGTCGAAAACTGACGGTCATCAACACCGGCAGCGGCCGCGGCTCCGTCACCAGCTCGCCCGCCGGCATCGCCTGCGGCGCCACCTGCACGTACGGTTTCGCCACCGGTCAGATCGTCACCCTTACCGCCACCGCAGCGCCCACCGCGACGTTCACCAGCTGGTCCGGCACCTGCGTCGGTGCGGGCGCGTGCGTCGTCACCATGTCGACCACGCGCACCGTCACCGCCACCTTCACCGCCAAGTCGACCGACGCCGCGCTCACGGCGCTGAGCATCAGCGCAGGCACGCTGTCACCGGCCTTCGTCTCGAACAACACCTCGTACACCGCGAACGTGACGAACAGCACGGCGACGGTCTTCGTCACCGGAACGACCCGTGACGCAAACGCGACGGTGGCGTACGGCGGCTGCACCGGACATTCGTGTGCGCTGAACGTCGGCGCGAACACGATCCTCGTAACGGTTACGGCCGAAGACGGCGTCACCACCCGCGCCTACACGATCATCGTGACGCGCGCCGACGGCCCGACGCCCGGCCTGCTGGCGATCGGCTCGATGTGGCCGAGAATCGGTGTGCCGGAAGGCGGCATGCCGGTCTCGCTGTTCGGCTCCGGCTTCCTCGCCGCTACCGATGTCACCGTCGACGGCGCGCCGGTGACGTTCACCATCCTCAGCGACGCACGCATCACGTTCATCATGCCCGCCGGAACCGACGGCGCGTTGGTCGACGTGGTCGTTGCCGCCGCCGGCAGTTCAGCGACGCTGGCCGACGCCTTCACCTACGTCGCGCCGGTCGTCACGAATGCTGACGCGTCGACCGGCACGGTCTTCACGACCACCGCCGGCGTCGTCGTGCACGTGCCGCCGCAAGGTGTGGCCGGCTCGCTCGTCCTCACGTTGACGCCGTTCGCGCCGCAGCCCGGCCTGCCCGGCGACGTGCTGCTGCACTCGTTCATGCTCGAGGCGACGCTGAACGGCGCGCCGCTGGCTTCGCTCACCATGCCGGTGACGATCAGCCTGCCCGTCGATCCGAGCGTCGTGCCAGCCGGTCAGCGGCCGTGGTTGTATGTGTGGACGACCGGCGGCGGACGGCCGACCGCCGATGCAGCGACGACGGACGACGGTCGGCCGACGACTGTCGGTGGTCGGTGGACGCTCGTCCCGAACCAGACGTACAGCGCCGGGTCCGGGGTGATCACCGTAGCGGTGAAACCGATGGCGCTGTATGCGCTGAGCACGCTGGCGATGCATCAGTACTACGTGCCGCAGGTGGGGCCGTACTATGCGATAGACGCGAAGAAGTAGTTCGAAATTCGAAGCGCTGAGTGCTGCTCTGCGCTTCGAACTCCGAACCTCAAACTACGCACTTCTTACCCCAGGACAGCGCGCCCGAGAATTTCGAAGGCGCGCTCATCCTGCGGCGGGTGCATCAAACCGGCGCGCGCGTCGCGCAGCAGGCGTTCGAGCGGCAGTTTGTGCTCAAGGCCATTCGCGCCGGCGGTGCGCAGCGCCAGGTCAGTGACTTCGACGGCGGCGTTGGTGCAGACGTACTTGGCCAGGGCAAGATCCGGCTCCATGCCGGCGCGCGCAGCGGGTTGTTCATGCCAGCGCCGCGCCGCGTCGAGCAGAATCACGCGCGCGCTGCGGGCGGCGATGTTCATGCGGCCGAGATTGCGCTGCACGTGCGGCAGCTCGGCGATCGGCTTGCCCAGCGCCGTCGGCACGCGCTCGCGGCAGTAGCGCGCCAGCTCACGCACGGCGGCTTCGGCCACACCGAGATACGTCGCAGCGAACGCCAGCGTCGGCCAGCCCGACGGCTGCCCGATCGCGCGGCCGGCTCCAGCTGCGGCGCGGCCGTCCTTCACGAGCCATTCGTCAGGCACGAACACGTCTTCGTAGACCACGTCGCACGAGCCGCTGGCGCGCAGGCTGAGCGCGTCGCTCCACGTGTCGACGAGTGAGAGGCCGGGCGAACAGCCGCGCGCGGCGAAGAGCGCAATCGCACCATCGAGCTCGGCGGTGGTAAGCGGGAAGTCGAGCGCCGGCGCAAACGTGACCCAGCTCTTGCGCCCATTCAGCACGAAGCCCCCGGGCACGGCGCGCGCGGTCGTGCGCGGCAGGCCGCCGCGCGACGGGCTGCCCATCTCCGGTTCGCTGGCGACGAAATTCACCAGCGCACCCTCGGCGACGATCGCACGACACAGCTGTTCGAATTTTCCGGCCAGCCACGTATCGTTCTCCGCCAGCCCGCCGACCACGTGCACGTGCATGGCCAGGCCGAGCGCGGTGCTGGCGTCTGCGCCGCCGACGCAGGCGAGCAGATTCACCGCGTCGACGAGCGACCCACCCGACCCGCCCCACTGCGCCGGCACTGGCAGCAGGTGCAGGCCGGCCGCGCGCAGGTCGGCCACGTTGTCGAAGGGAAACGAACCGTCGCGGTCATGCGCACCGGCGCGCGCGGCGAGCGTCTGCGCCAGTGCTTCGGCGCGCGCGAGCAGCTCGGCAGGGGATGGGGAGGGATTCGGCTTCGGCACGGCAAGAATTGTATGCGGATAGGTGACAGCCCGACGCAGGGGGTGCATCCACACCTGCGAAACGGAGGAAACGAACCCGTCTTCTAAGAAGACGGGTTCGTTTCCTCCGTTTCGCAGGCGATTTGCCGTTTTGGCAGTCGTTTCGCAGGCCTTCAGAAAAGAGAGTCCGGTTCAGCGGCCTACATTCCCGCCTTTAGGATCTCGCTGGTGAGTTCCAGGTCGGCGGCGAGCGCGCGCTTCGGGCGAATGCCGAGCTTCTGCAGCTCGTCGTGATACAGGTGGACTGCCTCGTGCGACGTGAGGTTTTCTTCGATCACACGCCGCATGGTGCGAATCGTCAGCACGGAGTCTTCCGAGAAATACACGCGGCGGCCGAACAGCGCCACGCGCGCGCCGTACTTTTCCGCCTGTCGAATCAGCTCGAACGTGTCGCGCGTCGTGGATGCCGGACCGCCGAGGATGCCGACGATCATGTTGCCAGGATCGTACGACGCCAGGTCTTCGGTGGCGCGCGGCCCGTTGTAAGCCACCTTCAGGAACACCGGCGCATCGAGCCGCGACACGCCGGCCAGGCAGCGCGCGATCGAGTCGTTGTTGTAGTCGACGAACGCCGCGCCGGGCGTGGCGACGTCGTACTGCGGGTTGAACACCTCGAGGAAATGCCGCACCCCGGCCGCCGAGGCTTCGTCGCGGAACCGCGCGTACGCATCGAGTGTGCGGTGATCGGCCTGCAGATCGTTGTAGAAGCTGATCGCGTACAGGCCGAGATCGGCGACAGGCTTGACGCGATCGAGCCGCGCCGTGCGAAACGGCAGCGTCGGCGCGTGCTTGTAGGCGGCGCCGCGCGCCACCCAGATGTCGGTTCCGTCGTTCAGGCGAACCGCCGGCGTCACGTCCGTGCCGGCGAATGCGCCGGCGTGCGTGAGCACTTCGGCCGACGCAAGCGACGTGAGCATGATGTCGATCGACTCGGAGCGAATCATGCGAACCATGTCTTCGCGGTAGTGCTGCAGCGGCTTCATGCGGCCGGTCGGCTGGCCGGCGGCGTCGAGCTGTGGTCCGGCGGTCGCGATGCCGAAGGCCATGTCCGCGTCCTTGGCGTCGGCGATGATGAAGTCCTGCGGCGTGTAGCGGCCGGCGCGGATGCGCGCCAGCTTCTGGTCCATGCGTTTGGTAGTGAACATCGAGTGGGATGATGCTTCAGGCCGTGAATATCGGCAATTGGTAACTACTCAGGCCCAAATCAGTATTTCCCGCGAAACACACTATTCTCTCCCCCGAAGGGGGAGAGAATAGTGTGTTTCGCGCTGGAAAAATGGCTGGCCTGAGTAGTTACGGCAATTGAAAGAGGGACCGCCGACCGCGGACGGCCGACGGCCGTCGCCCTTCCAATTGCGCATTCGCCCGCTCCGGCGTACCCTTACCGGCATGAGCGCGCGCTTTGACGTAGTTACGCTGGGCGAGTCGATGATCCGCCTGGCTCCCCCGAATTTTGAACGCATCTCGCAGGCCGTGTCGCTGGACATCCAGATCGGCGGAGCGGAGTCGAATGTGGCCATCGCCCTGAGCAAGCTCGGCTTCCACACTTCATGGTTGTCGCGGCTGCCGCAGAACGCCCTGGGCGAGCGTGTGATCGCCGAACTGCGGCGGCACGGCGTCGATGCATCCGGCGTGAAGATGGCGCCGGGCGAGCGCATCGGCACGTACTTCATCGAGCTGGCTACACCACCGCGGCCCAACCGCGTGATCTACGACCGCGCCGGCAGCGCCGCCAGCCGCATGAGCTTCGACGACGTCGATGCTTCCGTGCTCGGCGCGGCGCGCTGGGTGCACCTCACCGGAATCACGCCAGCGCTCGGCGCATCGTGCCGCGACATGATCCAGCGCACGATCGCATTCGCCAAACAGAACGGAGCCACCGTGTCGTTCGACGTTAACTATCGGGCGCTGCTCTGGTCGGCCAACGACGCCGGCGCGGCGCTCGAGCCGATGCTGCAGCAGTGCGACCACGTGTTCTGCGCACATCGCGATGCGGTGAATCTGTTCGGCGCCGCCGAAGAACCCTACGTCGCCGCGCGGCAGCTGCACAAGCGCTTCGGCGTACAAACGCTCGTGCTCACACTCGGCGAAGACGGCGCCATCGCCGTACAGCGCGGCGCCGACGGCGTGCTCGTGGAAACACACCAGCCGCAGAATTTCAAGGTGACGCAAATGGTCGACCGCATCGGCGCCGGCGACGCCTTCGACTCCGGCTTCATCGCCGGCCAGCTGTGGGGCCTGCCACTGCAGGAGTGCCTGTCGTACGGCAACGCGATGAGCGCGATGAAGATCACCATTCCGGGCGACCTGGCGTTGTTCAGCAAAGACGAGATCGACGCGCTCGTCGCCGGCGGCAGGAGCGCCAGCGTGCGATGAGCGATTCGATTCGAAAAGCCAGCGAATGGCGCGGCCGCGACGCGGCCAAGGACACGCTGCGCGAGCGCATGTGGGCGCTGCTGATTGAGCGCGGCGCAGCCGTCGGCGACCCGACCGGGCATATTCCCGATTTCATCGGCACCGAAGCAGCGGCGACGCGCATGACGGCCATGCCGGCCTTTGCCGCGGCGCGCGTGGTGAAGTTCAACCCCGACGCCGGACAGGCCCCGCTGCGGCGCATGGCGCTCGAAGCCGGCAAGCTCGTCTACATGGCAATCCCGCGCCTGCCGGCCGATCGCTGCTTCGTCGAGCTGACGCTCGAGCGCGTGCGCGCCGCCGGCAAAACGCCGGCCGAGGCGGCATTCCACAAAACCGCCGTGGAAATCGGCCGGCCGGTCGCATTCGAAGAAATGCAAAAAATCGACGTCGTCGTGGTCGGCTGCGTGGCCGTCACCCGTGATGGCGGCCGCACCGGCAAAGGCGCCGGCTTTGCCGACATCGAACTCGGCCTGCTGCGCCACTTCGGCCTGGTCCCGCCAACGACGCCAATCGTGACGACGGTGCACTCGCTGCAAATCGTGCCGAGCGACGCAATCACCATGCGCGCGCACGATTCAGCGCTGAACTGGATCGCCACCCCCGACGAACTCATCGAGACGCACACACACTACCCACAGCCGACCGGAATCCTGCGCGATCAGATCCGAGAAGACCAGTGGAAAAAAATTCCGGCACTGGTGGCGGTGCGGGAAGTGAATAGTAATCGTGGATAGTGATCGTGATCACCCCGTCACTTCCACTATCCACTACCGCTATCCACTCCGATTCCCAGACTCAATCCATGAACCAGCAAGACACATACCTATTCGACCTGCAGGGATATATCACCGTCCCCAACGCTCTGAACAGCGAGCAGATGCGCGAGCTGAACGCGATCTGGGATGAGCACATCGCACGCGACTGCACGCCCGAGACGCCGAACAAGCGTTGGGGCGGGTTACTCGACTGGGGCAAGCAATATCGCGACCTGATCGACCAGCCGACGGTGACGCCGGTGCTCGAGGACATCCTCGGGCCAAAATATCGGCTCGATCATGAATATGCCGACCTGATCCGCGCCGGCAAAAGCCCGATCGGCAGCATCCTGCACGGCGGTGGCACACCGTTCGATCCGTCGCAGTATTACCAGGTGAAGGACGGCCGCATGTACAACGGCCTCGTCGTGGTGGCCTATAACCTGCACGACGTCGGCCCGAGCGATGGCGGCTTCGGCTGCGTGCCCGGCAGCCACAAGAGCAACTACCCGTATCCGGCCGAATGGCGCGACCTGGCGGATTTCAAGCCATTCATGCGCGCGGTCACCGGACCCGCCGGCACCGCCATCGTATTTACCGAAGCGCTCACCCATGGCGCCATGCCATGGACCGGGGCACATGAACGCCGCACGCTGTTTTTCAAATACTCACCCTTCCCCCTCTCGTGGTCGGCCAAGTATTACAACGCCAACGACTACGAAGGGCTGACTGAATCCCAGCGCGCCATCCTCGAAGCGCCGAACGCGCGATATGGCGGACGATAGACATTGCAGATTTCAAATTTCAGATTTCAGAGTTGCTGCTTCAGGCAATCCGAAATTTGAAATCTGAAATCTGAAATCTGAAATCTGAAATCCTCATGCTTCCCCTCAATTCACTCACCCAACTTACTCACGCGAAGAGCCGCTCGATCAGCGCCGAGAACCCAACCGGGGAATCGGGCGCAGGTGGGCGGGCCACCGAAGGCACTGGCGCCGAATGCGCGCGCGACCTCGGCCAGGGCTGGAAGATTTCGCCCAGCGTCTCGATCCCGGCGAAAAGCACGCACACTGTGGCCGACGTGGCCGGGCCGGGCGCGGTGACGCAGATCTGGCTGACGCTCTTCCCCGACCGCTGGCGCCGCACGATCCTGCGCATGTACTGGGACGGCGAGGAGACGCCGTCGATCGAAGTGCCGGTGGGCGACTTCTTCTGCAGCGGCTGGTGCCAGCGCGCAAACATCACGTCGCTGGCGGTGAACGTCAACCCGGCCGGCGGTTTCAACTGCTACTGGGAAATGCCGTTCCGCAAAGGTGCGCGCATCACGCTGGAAAACATCGGTGATGAAGCGACGACGGTCTACTACCAGGTCAACTACGAACTGAAGGACATCCCGGCCAACGCGGCGTATTTCCATGCACAGTGGCGGCGCAGCAATCCGCTGCCGTACGAGAGCGTGCACACGCTGCTCGACGGCGTGCAGGGCTGGGGCCACTACGTCGGCACGTACATCGCCTGGGGCGTCAACAACAACGGCTGGTGGGGCGAAGGCGAGATCAAGTTCTACATGGACGACGACCGCGACTGGCCGACCATCTGCGGCACCGGCACCGAGGACTATTTCGGCGGCGCGTGGAACTTCGAGCACCCCAAAGGCGAATACGGCGTCTTCAGCGGGCCGTACACCGGCCTGCCACAGGTAATCAAGCCCGACGGCCTGTATCAGAGCCAGCAGCGCTTCGGCCTGTATCGCTGGCACATCACCGATCCGGTGCGCTTCGAGCGCGCGCTGCGCGTAACGATCCAGGCACTCGGCTGGCGCTACGGGCATCGCTACCTGCCGCTGCAAGACGACATCGCGTCGACGTCGTTCTGGTATCAGAATGAACCGCACGCACCGTTCCCAGCACTGCCGGATCGAGACGGGCTGGAAGTGAACTAAGGCGGCGAAGGGCAGAGTCAGAGTAAAGAGTGTAAAGACTCTCCGTTCTGACTCTCCGTTCTGACTCTCTACCCATTCTCAGCCCGGTGAAAAATCTCGGCGGCGGGCAGATCGTGCGCCTGGCCGTTGGTGGCGGCCCACTCGCGGACGCGCTGCTCGACGCGATCGAAATCGGCACCGAGCTGGCTGTGATGAGCGCGCAGCGATGCGATCTTGACGTCGAGCGTGGATGAAATATCGACTGCGAAATTGACCTCTGGCGCGCTGGTGACGAACAGCTCACCCACCTTATGCGGTTCGAGACCTTCGGCGAGCAGCTCGGGAAAGTCCCATGGATTCTGCGACGCCGGATACATCGCAGCCATGACGGCGGCGCCGGCGGCCAGGTGGTCGGGATGGTGCCGTGGCACCGAGTAACTCGGCTTCCAGGTGCGTTCGGGCGACTGACACAGCAGGCGCGCCGGCCGCACCGTGCGAATGAGGCGCACCAGGTCGCGGCGCAGCTCAAGCGACGGGACGAGTGCGCCGTCGGGATAGTCCAGAAAAAACACATCGCGCAGCCCGAGAATTGCGGCGGCGGCGCGCTGTTCGGCCTTGCGCGTATCGGTGATGGCGCGGCGCGCGAGCGGGCCAACGTCGCGGGCATCATCTGAGCCGCCGCCGGAGGCGTCGGTGCAGACGGCGAGGTACACCTGCCAGCCCTCGCGCGCCCATAGCGCGAGCGTGCCAGCACAGCCAAATTCGGCATCGTCGGGATGTGCAACGATGGCAAGGGCGACGGAGGGAGAAGGGGAAGAGGACATGAAGAGCATTGTAGGTTTCAGATTTTGGAGTTGTACAAGTTCTTTACTCTAAAATCTGAAACCTAAGTTCCTGTCCATAAGTTTTGTCCGGCAGATTCGCCTCCCCCGCAAAGCGGGGGAGGCGAATCTGCCGCCAGAACTTTTGGCGACTCACTTAGTAACTGCTCAGGCCATCCAGCTTTCCAATGCAAAACATGCGCATGTTTCGCGGGAAATACTGATTCAGGCCTGAACAATTACGAAACCTGAAACCTTTCTTTATCCCATGAACAAAAACGCATTCGCATCCCTCTGCATTGCCGCCCTCGCCCTTGCCGCATGTGCACGGACGCCGGCGGCGCCGATGTCGACGCGCACGCCGAACGGAACGGCGGCGGCGCTGACGGAGCGCATGCAGGCGCTCCCACCAACAGCCAAAGTGCGCGCCGGCGACAAGCTGGCCGACCTGCCACGCGCGCAGTTTGAGATGCCCGACGGCAGCGCACCCATACTGAACCTGCCGGAACTGCTGAAAGCGCAGGGCAAACGCGCAGCGCTGCTGTGGTTCTATCAGATGGACAACACATCGTGGTGAGCGGCCCAGGCCGCGATTTTTCGCGACCGCCTCGTTGAGGCGGAAAAAGCAGGCATTCTGATCGTCGGCATCAGCCAAGACGACGTCGCATCCCACAAGTCGTTCCGAACCAATGAGCGGCTGAACTACCCGCTGCTCGCCGACGTCGACGGCGCCTTCTGCACACAATTCGGCGCCTGCCGCGACTTCCAGCGCGGCGGCTTTAATCTGTATCAACGCATTGCTTTTCTCGTCACTGCCGATGGCACTGTGCTCGGTGCGTGGAGCCTCAACGGCCCCGACGAGCAGGTGCAGGCGGTCCTCGATCAGGCGATAAAAAAATCTGAATAATCCTGCACCCCACGCACGTTCGTTGAGGTCAATACACACATACACATTTGGTGGAACGCAGAAGTTTTTCTCTCTTCTTACCTACTTGCATTTAAGGCAATCGTATGCTTAAATAGGGTTGCGTGCATACGATTGCACGACATGATGGCGAAACTGATCCGCACCCCGCGCAGGAGCGTAACGATGCGAGACGTGGCTGAATTGGCAGCCGTGTCGCAGAGTACAGTTTCGCGCGTCCTGAGCAATGCGGGAGCAGGCGGCATCCCGATCAGCGAAGAGACGGCGCACCGCATTCACGAGGCCGTCAGGCAGCTTGGATACCACCCCAACCTCGCTGCGCGCAGCCTGCGCGGCCAAACCACCAGCCTGATCGCCATGATGGTTGCAGATATCGGCAACCCCTATTACCACCACATGGCGCGCAGCGTGCAGGATGTCGCCCGCAAGCATAACTACGATGTGCTGCTGGCGAACTGTGATCACGATCCACAGCTCGAGCACCATTTCATCGAAGGCATCATCCGCCGACCGGTGGATGGCGTCATTCTGACGCCCTATCACCTGACCAGCGAAGACATCGACCACATGGTGCAGCGCACCGGCGTGCAGGTCGTGGTGCTGGGCCAGCATCTGGAAAACGAATTCGTCGACACGGTGTTTGCCGATGATGGCACGGCCAGCTACGAAGCCATGCAGTGGCTGATCCACGAACGCGGGCATCGGCGCATCGCCTACATCGATGTGCCGGGAACGCGGCCGGGGGACCGCCGGCGCAGCGCATATCGCCGCGCCTTGATCGACGCCGGCATCAATACGCCGGCCGAATACGTACACGCCGGTGATTTCGGCATTGAATCGGGCGAACGCGCCATGCGTGCGCTGATGGCCCTGCCTGAACGGCCGACCGCCGTCTTCGCCTGCAACGACCTGATGGCGCTCGGTTGCCTGATGGCCGCCAACGACCTCGGCTTGTCCGTTCCAGGCGACGTCGCCATCATCGGCTTCGACAACATCCCAGAAGCCGCCCGCGTCTACCCGCCGCTTACCACCATTGCGCAGTTCCCAAAGGACATGGGTGCGCAACTTGCCAATGCTTTATTTGAACGCATCGAAGGGACCATCAGCGGGCCCGGACGTTCGTTCGAGATTCCCTGCAGACTCATCGTGCGCGACTCAGCCTAAACACATCGCAGCACAAATCCACGCCCACGATGGAGCACCCATGAAGATGCCGACAAATCCCCCTCCCTCCGAGCAACGGATTGCCGGCGTTATCAACACCCCGGCCGAACACACTGACGTCGGGCTTTTTCAAGGAGGTTCACTTTATTCGACTGAACACGACAAACGGCATCCCCTCTCGTTACTTGTTCATCAGAGAACTGTGAACGCATTTACGTTTCAGCGTCTTGTGCAGCCTTAACGTCTGGTCATATCATCGCCGCGACGTTGCACAGACGCAAAGTGAACCAAAGGATCCAGGAGATTTTTTTCAACATGTCTATTCGTGATAAAAAGGCCCTGAGCCGCCGCCAGTTTCTGATCGGCGCCGGCCTCGTTTCCGCCGCCGCTACGCTGGCCGCCTGTGGCGCGCCTGCCGCCGCCCCCGCCGCGACAAAGCCCGCCGCCGAGCCTACCAAGGCCGAAGCGCCCGCCGCCGAGCCCACCAAGGCCGAAGCGCCCGCCGCCGAGCCCACCAAGGCCGAAGCGCCCGCTGAGCCCACCGTCGCCCCCGAGCCCACGCCCGCGGTCGGTGAGTACGGTTCCGGCGGTACCCCCACGGTGATCTGGCACGGCCTCGGCGGCGCCGACGGCGCAGTCTTCGCCACCATGCTGCAGACTTTCGCCAAGGAAAATAACACGACCATCCGCTCGGAAACCTACAACTGGGACGTCTTCTTCCAGAAGTTCCCGACGGCCGTCGCTGCCGGCACCCCGCCGGACTGGACGATCTTCCACGCCGCCGAAGTGCCGCAGATGGCCAGCCAGGGCCTCGTGCAGCCGCTCGATGATGTGTTCTACAAAAAGAACAGCATCGGCACCGACGACTTCGCAAAGTCGGTCATGGATGTGCTGACGGTCGACGGCAAGACGATGGCCGTTCCGTTCGACAACCACGGCTGGAGCTGCTACGTCAACACCAATGTCATCAAGAACGCCGGCCTCGACCCGGACAACCTGCCGAAGAACGGCCAGGAGTTCATCGACTGGGCGCTCAAGATCACCGTCGACGAAGCAGGCAAGCACCCGAACGAAGATGGCTTCAACGCCGACAAGACCAAGGTCTGGGCGCTGGACTTCTCGTGGCCCCGCTTCACGATGCCGAGCACCTGGTTCCAGTTCAATGGCGGCAAAGCCGGCCAGCACGACGGCAAGAAAGCGCTCCTGAACAGCGAAAAGAGCGTCGCCGCGGTGCAGTACTGGCACGACCTGATGTACAAGTACAAGGTCGTCCGCCCCGCAATCCCCGGCCTGCCCTGGGCTGGTGACCTGATGAAGACCGATGCTATGGCCCTCTGGTGGGACGGCACCTGGTCGCTGGGATTCTTCAAGGACAACCCGGAACTGGAGAAGGTCACCAAGGCCGTGCCTCTGAACTCGCTTGCCCCGGACGGCAACCAGGGTCAGAAGATCGACTCGCACATCATGGCGATCCCGACGGGTGCCAAGGATGATCAGGTCGAACGCGCCACCAAGGTGATGGTGTGGCTGTCGAACAACGGCAAGACCTGGGCCACCTCCGGCCAGATCCCGGCGCGCCTCTCGGTGCAGAAGGATCCGGATGTTCAGGCGATCTGGTCAGTGAAGGCCGCCGCTGAGGCGTTCAACCAGTTCGGTCACACTGAGGCAGCCCACAAGTCGTTCATCGAGCTGCAGACTGCATGGGAAACCGCCGTTGGTTCCGTGCTGTCCAACACTGAGCCGATCAAGGAAGCGCTCGACAAGGGCAACGAAGCCATCCAGGCCATCCTGGATCGCGGCTGATCCTTCGAACGTTCTCGTATGTGGGGGCGCGCACAAGCGCGCTCCCACTTTTCGTACTTTCTTCCGGGGGCATATGGCGGCTACACGCGCACTTCCGGGCTCGCCGCGCAACATCGATCGAAACTCGTTTTCGTATCGGCTGCGCAAGCAATGGCCCAACTATTTGTTCGTTCTTCCACACCTGGTCATCTTCGCCGTATTTCTGGCGTGGCCGATCCTTTCCAGTTTACGCATCAGCTTGTACGACTGGAAGATCATGCTCCCGCCGGACAAACAGAATTTCATCGGCCTGCAAAATTTCATTGCACTCTGGAAAGACAACATCTGGGCCAAGACGCTCAACGTCACCATACGCTTCACCATCATGACGATGCTGCTGAACATCAGCTTCGCACTGATGGTCTCCGTAGCGCTGAAGCAGAATTTTTTCGGCCGCAGTTTTTTCCGCACGGCGTTCTTCGCTGGGAGCGTGCTTTCGGTCTCCGCAGCCGCCATCATCGCCGGCCGCGTGTGGGACCCGCAGCGCGGCATCCTGAACTATTTCCTGGTCGACGTTTTCAACCTGCCCCGCATCCAATGGCTCGGCTGGCCCACCACAGTGCTGCCCACATTGTCGATTACGACCGTATGGTGGACCTTCGGCTTCCCGATGCTGGCCTTTCTCACCGCGCTGCTGAATATCCCGGAATCGATTTACGAAGCCGCGAAAATCGACGGCGCCGGGCCGCGGGAGACGTTCTTCAAAATTACGTTGCCGCTGATTACGCCGACGATGCTGTTCGTCGTATCGTCTCAATTCATCGCGCACATGCAGATGTTCGGCCAGTCGTATGCACTCACCGGTGGCGGGCCAGGCAATGAATCGCGCACAGTCTGGATTTACATGTTCGACACGGCGTGGAAATTCTTCCGCATCGGTTACGGCTCAGCGATGGCCGTCATGCTTGCGCTGATCATGCTAATCGGAACGCGCATCTTCTTCTTCCTTTTCCGCAGCCGCTTCGAGTATTAGGAGAGCACTATGGCCGAATCCGCACTTCCCGCCCTCGCTCCCACACGCCGGTTTCGTTTTTCAACGCAAACCCTCATCTTGTGGCTGCTGCTGCTGCCTGTCGTCATCGTGCTCGCCGCGCCGGTCTGGTACATGATCGCCAAAGCCTTCACCCCCGAGGCAAATCAGTACAAGTTCCCGATCGTCTGGACGCCCGATCCGTTCACGATGCGCAACTTCGAGATCATTCTCGGCGACCGCGCGCTGCCGATCTTCCGATGGATGCTCAACAGCGCCGTCGTCACCAGCATCGGCACGCTGCTGGTGCTGCTCGTCTCCGCCTCGAGCGCCTATGCGTTCGCACGCCTGGAATTTCCCGGCCGCGACGCCATCTTCAGCGTGCTCGTCATCAGCCTGCTGATCCCCGGCGTGCTGCAGGTCATTCCGTCGTTCCTGCTCATGCGCGACCTCGGAAAAATCTGGTCGGATCTTGGCCTCGATAAAAATCCGATCACCGGCGGCGCCGTTCTAAAATTTGGCCTGGACGGCTACCCCGCATTATGGCTGCCAGGCATGGCCGGCGCAGGCGCCATTTTCTTTCTGCGACAACAGTTCTATTCACTTCCGAAGGAACTCGAAGACGCCGCCATCGTCGACGGCGCAGGCCGCTTCCGCGTGTTCTGGCAAGTGGCGATGCCGCTGGTGAAGACTGCGCTGGTCTCCATCGGCATCAGCACCGCGCTCGGCTTCTGGAATGAGCTCTTCTGGGCGCTCATCATCCTCAGCTCGCGCGAGGCCATCACCCTGCCCGTCGGCCTGCTCGTGCTCACACAAAGCGGTTACGTGCAGCGCGGACTGGCATTCTCCGGCGCATTCATCGCCACTGTGCCACCCATCATCGTCTACGCGATCTTCCAGCGTCAGATCATTCAAGGGATGACGACTGCCGGCCTCGCCGGCCGCTAAGTGAGTCGCCAAAAGTTCTGGCGGCAGATTCGCCTCCCCCGCAAAGCGGGGGAGGCGAATCTGCCGGACAAAACTTATGGACAGGAACTTAGGAAACAGGTCTCACGCCGGGTCGCGGATGTCTCTTCTTTGCATCCGCGGCTCTGCGCGAGACCCATTTCCACGCACTCTTTCTCACATCGCTGTACATCAACAGGCGCTGCTCCAGCACTGCTCTCAGCTCCGATGCGCCTGACCGTTCTGCTGATTAATTTTCATCATGACAAGCCAAAATTCGAAAATCTATCTCGACGTACATCGCACCATCGCCGAAATTTCACCGCTGCTTTTCGGCGGCTTCGCTGAACACATGGGGCGCTGCATTTACGAAGGCATCTACGATCCTGCTTCACCACTCGCAGACGAAGATGGCCTGCGCACGGACGTGCTGGCAAAGTTCAAGGAACAGGCCTACACCGTCATGCGCTACCCAGGCGGAAACTTCCTGTCCGGCTACAACTGGCTCGACGGCGTCGGACCGAAAGAACAGCGCCCGCGCCGCCGTGAACTCGCCTGGCAGTCGATCGAGACCAACCAGTTCGGCACGAACGAGTTCATGAACTTCTGCCGCAAGGCCGGTATCGATCCGATGATGGCCGTCAACATGGGCACCGGCACGATCCAGTCGGCAGCCGACCTCGTCGAATACTGCAACGCTCCCACCGGCACCTACTGGGCCGACCTGCGCGCGTCGCACGGCTACAAGGATCCCTACAACGTCAAGTACTGGTGCGTCGGCAACGAGATGGACGGCCCCTGGCAGATCGGCCACCTCGACATGAACGAATACGCCACCAAGGCGCGCGAAGCGGCCAAAATGATGAAGTGGCAGGATCCGTCGATCAAGACGATCGTGACCGGCTCGTCGAACGACCGCATGCCGACTTACCCTGAATGGGACCGCGTGGTGCTCGAAACCACCTGGGACAAGATGGACTACCTGTCGATCCACATGTACGACTCGAACCATCACATGCAGGATACGCCGAGCTATCTGGCGCTCGCCCGCCGCTTCGAAGACTTCGTCGACACGATGTCCGGCGTGCTGCGCTACGTGAAAGCCAAGACACGCAGCAACCACGACGTGTACCTCTCGTGGGACGAGTGGCAGGTCTGGCACCCGGGCCAGCATGAAGGCAACTGGCAGGAAGCGCCGCCGCTCGCCGAAGTCGGCTACAACCTCGAAGACGCACTCGTCGTCGCACAGTGGCTCAATGTGTTCCTGCGCAAGTCCGACGTGCTGAAGATCGCCTGCGTCGCACAGGTCGTCAACATCATCTCGTGGCTGCACACGAAGCGCGACGGCCTGCTCGTGCACACGTCGTTCTACCCCTTCAAGTTCATGAGCAACATGGCCAAGGGCAACGCACTCGACGTCGTCCTGCGCGCACCAACCACCGCGACCACCCGCTTCGGCGACGTGCCGACGCTCGACGTCTCGGCCAGCCATGACCCTGCCACCGGCAAGATCGCCGTGTTCATCGTCAACCGCAGTATGACGGAGGCGCAGGTCACCGACCTGGTTTTCCAGTCTGATGCACCGGCGCAGGTTCTGCAGGCCTGGCAAATGAGTGGAACCGATCCCAAAGCCGGCAATACCTGGGACAACCCCAACGCCATCGTCGCCCAGCCGATCAAGGTCAACGCGCCAAAGGATGGCACGCTCACGCTGAACCTGCCGGCTATGTCCTACACCGCACTTGAGTTTGGGGCGTGAGGCAGAGAGAGTAGAGAGTCAGAGTAGAGGGTCAGAGTAGAGAGTAGTTGATTACCACTCTGACTCTCCGCTCTGACTCTCCGCTATTCAAGCCGCACCACCGTATCCAGCGCGTCTCGCTGCTCGGCCGGCACCGTCAGCACCAGCAGCCCGTTCGCATCCACGCGCGCGCGCGCTGGCGAACCATCCTTCACCAGCGACGCGCGCAGGTCCCCCAGGTTCAGCGCACCACTCGCGTCGCGCAGCGCCACTTCATCGCTGGTGTAGTTCAGCAGATGCACGTAGTGCACATCACCGTTGCGCGTGCTGACCGCTTCACCCGACGACTCAAACACGCCTCCATTCACCAGGCTCTGCCCACGCACGCGGCCCGAAGTGAACACGCCCTTGCGCGTCCCGTAGACTGATTCGCCATTCGAATGCAGCCATGCACCCACCTCACGCAAGCGCCGCGCGTGCACCGGCTGAATCTCGCCGAGGTGCGTCGGCCCGACATTGAGCAGGTAATTCGCACCGGCCGCGGCTGAACGCACCAGCTTGTGCACCAGCGTGCGCGTCGACTTGTGATCGGCGTCGGTCGCGTGATACCCCCAGCTGCCGTTGATCGTCATGCACACTTCAGCCGGCATGTCGTAGACCGTCGACGGATTGAAGCCGGCGGAATTTTCGCCGGGCAGATCCTGTTCAAATCCCTGGACGTCTTCACCGGGCAGCGGAGCCTCATGGCGATTGTTGTGCACCACCGCATCCGGCTGCAGCGCATGAATCATGCCGTAGAGCTTGTCGTATTCGAACGAACCGCCTGCCGCAAAATGCGCGTTGCTCTCATCGAACGCATGATGCGGCCAGTCGCCGTCGAACCACATGCAGGCGATCTCGCCAAAGTTCGTGCACAGCTCGCGCACCTGGCCGTGCAGAAACACAACGTAGTCGCTCCATGCCAGCCCGCTCTCCGCGCGGAAGCGATAGGCCGGATGATGCCAGTCGAGCAGCGACGAATAAAAGCCAAGCTTGACGTCGCCGCGCCGCGCACACGCGTTCGCCAGCTCCGCCAGCGGATCGCGCCCGAACGGCGTGCGCGTGATTTTGTAATCGCTCAGCTGCGTGTCATACATCGAGAAGCCGTCGTGATGACGACTGGTGATCACCATGTACTTCTGCCCCGCATCAGCCGCAATCGACACCCACTCCTCTGCGTCGAACTTCGCCGGGTTGAACTGCGATGCAAATTTTTCATATACGGCGACGGGGATGCGCTCGGTATGCATCACCCACTCGCCGCGCGCCGGCAACGAATACACACCCCAGTGAATGAACATGCCGAAGCGCACATCCTGAAACCGGCGCAGACCAGACGGGGAAACATGAAGCGAAGTCATGAGAGGATTTTATATTTCAGATTTCATATTTCAGATATCACATTTTGCATATCACATTTCACATTTCACATTTCACATTTTGCATTTCACATTTCACATTTCACATTTCACATTTCAGATTTCAGATTGAGAGTACCGCGTAAAACTTCGACATCGTCACGAGGCTGACATACGTCCGAATGAAACGGCTGCACCAGCAATTCTCAATCTGAAAGGTGGGCGAAGATAGAGGGTGATGAAACTCGATGCAGTCATAAAACAGTTGCAGGGGCGATGGGCCAGCTTGCCGGATCGGCGCAAGCCGAATAACAATCAGCAATAC
>CANJQH010000048.1 GCA_947476335.1 Anaerolineae bacterium
CTTGATGCGTTGCTTGATGCCTTTGTGATGCATCTACGCACCAAGCGTTTCGCGTGTGCCTTGCTGCGCAACATGAACTTTGATGCTCTGGCATCCTTTGCCAAGGCCCTCCGCGTTTGAGCCTTGTTTATTCCGGAAATCTATTAGATATGAACTTCTCATTGATCGCTTTCGGCACGCGTGGTGATGTGCAGCCGTACGTGGCGCTGGCGCATGGGTTGTGTGTGGCCGGCCACAGTGTGCGGATTTGTGCCGGCCGTAATTTCGGTGCATGGATCGAGCGTGAAGGCTTGGAATTTGCGCCGATCGCCGTCGACATTCAAGAGATGATGCGCAGCCCGGGCGGAGTGAGCTGGGTCGAGGGCAGCCGACTGTTCACTATGCAGCACATGCGCCGGCTTTTTCGTCCGGTGGCAGGAGTGGTGGCCGAAGGAGCGCTGGCGGCGTGCGAAGGAGCCGACGTGATCGTCAGCAGTTTCACAGGTGATTGGGTCGGCTCGACGATCGCGGAGAAGATCGGAGCGCGCTACGTGAGCGCGCTGCTGCAGCCGATGCGCCCGTCGCGTTCCGGCTTGGCGACGCTGATCCCGGCACTGCCGCATCGCATGAGCGTGCTGAATTTGCTCATGGGCCGCGTTGCGATGACCATGTTATTCAACGTGTTCGCTGAGGAAGTGCGGGGATTGCGCAGCAGGCTTGGTCTGCCGACGATCGATGCAGCCAGTTTTCTGCGTTGGATGCAAGAGACAACGACGCTGTTTGCCTTCTCCGAGCACGTGATGCCACGGCCGGCGGATTATCCTGAGCCGTGGCATCTGACTGGCTATTGGTTTCATGACGAGCCGGACTGGATGCCGGACGACGCGCTCATGGAATTTCTTGCGCGCGGCAGTGCACCTGTGTACGTGGGCTTTGGCAGCATGACTGACAGCGATGCGCGCGTGACGACGGCGACGATTCTGCGCGCGCAGCAAGCGGCAGGCGTGCGCGTGGTGCTGTACGGCGGATGGGCCGGGATTCGCCCGCAGGATGCGTCGGCGGACGTGCACGTGCTGCAGCGCAGCGCGCCGCATGCTTGGCTTTTCCCGCGCATGGCCGGCGTGGTCCATCATGGCGGTGCTGGGACGACGGGTGCTGCGGCGCGTGCCGGCGTGCCGCAGCTCGTTGTGCCACATTTTGCAGATCAGCCATACTGGGGCCGACGTATGTATGAGCTTGGCGTGGGGCTGCGGCCGGTCGACAAGATGCGCTTGAACGAAAACATGCTGGCGACGGCGCTGCGCGCACTCGTCGATGATGCGGTGCTGCGATCGAATGCGCAGGCGCTCGGTGAACGTGTGCGCATGGAAGACGGCGTCGGCCGTGCGGTGAAAATTTTGACGGAGGTTCAGCAGTGACGGAGAACGCAGCGATCGGTTCCCATGCGAGCATTCGCCCAGCCGTGGTGGAAGATGTGCCCGGCATCGCGGCGTTGATCGCGGCCGATGCGCGGCGTGGTGGGCTGCTGCCGCGTTCGCCGCAGAGCATTCGCACGGCGATCGAAAATTTCGTGGTGGCCGAACGCGCATCCGACGGCGCCATCGTGGCGTGCGGCGCACTCGCGCCGATGTCGGCGAATCTGGTTGAGCTGCGTTCGCTGGCGGTGGACCTGAACATGCGCGGCGGCGGCCTCGGTCGGCGCATGGTGGAGCACCTCGTTGAAGATGCGCGCCAGCGCGACTTCGGCCAGATTTATGCGCTCACGCGTGCGGTGGACTTCTTTCGCCGCTGCGGTTTTGAAATCGCTGAGAAAGAAGAATTCCCGGAGAAGGTCTGGCACGACTGCGTGAATTGTCCGTTGATCGCCGACTGTGATGAGGTGGCCGTTTCGATGGATCTCGATTTGCCGGAGGAAGAGCCGTTGCCGTTGGCGCCGCCGCCAGTGGTGCTGCGCCCGTCGACGAACGTGCGCAAAGTGGTGCTGGCGTACAGCGGCGGGCTGGACACGAGCTGCGCGGTGCCGTGGCTGATCGAGACGTACGGCTGTGAGGTGATCTGCTTCGTGGCCAACGTCGGCCAGCAGGACGACTTGTCGCTGGTCGAAGAGCGCGCGCTGGCGAGCGGCGCGAGCAAAGTGGTGGTGGAAGATTTGCGCGCTGAATTCGCGACCGAGTACTTATTTCCGCTCCTGCAGAGCGGGGCGATTTTTGAAGAGAAATACATGCTGGGCGCGGCGATGAGCCGGCCGCTGATTGCCAAGCATCAAGTCGATCTGGCGGAGGCCGAGGGTGCGGACGCGGTCGCGCATGGGTCGACGGGCAAAGGCAATGACCAGGTGCGCTTCGAGCTCGCATATATGGCGTTGAACCCGGATTTGACGGTGATTGCGCCGTGGCGTGAGTGGCCGATCAAGGGGCGCGACGACGCGCTGGCGTATGCGCGCGCGCGCGGAATCGCGGTGACTGAGTCGTTCGAGGATATCTATTCTGACGATGACAACCTGTGGCACATCTCGCATGAAGGTGGGCGACTGGAAGATCCATGGCAGGAGCCTGACCCGCGCATGTATCAGCTGGTGGTCGATCCGGAACAGGCGCCGGACAAGCCTGAGTACGTCGAGATCGAATTTATCAGTGGGATGCCGAAGGCGGTGAACGGCACGCCGCTCGGCGCTGCCGAACTCATTCGTATGCTGAACCTGCTCGGGGCGCGGCACGGCGTTGGGCGCGCGGATCTTGTCGAGAACCGGCTGGTGGGCATGAAGAGCCACGGCGTGTATGAGACGCCGGGCGGCACGATTCTGCGTGCGGCACATCAGGGCATCGAGGAGCTGACGCTCGATCGCGACACGCGCAACTTCAAGCAGCAGGCGGCGCTGCGCTATGCGGATCTTGTGTATAACGGCAAATGGTTCACACCGCTGCGCGATGCGCTGCAGGCCTTCGTCGCGGTGACGCAGCGTGATGTGACGGGCGTGAGCCGTATCAAGCTCTACAAGGGCAACGCCACACTGGTTGGGCGCAAGGCGAACTACTCGCTGTATCGCGAAGACTTGGCGACGTTCATGAGCGACGACGTGTACGACCAGACCGATGCGACCGGGTTTATCACGCTGTACGGCTTGCAGTCGCTGGTGAAGGCGCGCGTGAATCGCAACCGCGCTGCGCGCCGTCTGCCGCGCGATGTCGGGCGCGTGGCGGGGCGGGACTGAAGAAGAAGAGTAGAAAGTCAGAGTAGAGCGTCAGAGTGGATAGTAATAGTGGTAATAGTGGTAATAGTGGTAGAGGAGGACGGATGTTCGAGCTGATTAAAGAACTAACGGAGATCGTGGCGCCGTGCGGGCAGGAGGCGGCGATCACGGCGCGCATGCAGGCGTTGTGGGACGAGGCGGGGCTGCAGACCGAGCGCACGCGCATCGGCAACGTGCTGGGGCGCATGAACGGCGGCGCGGGCGGCGACAAGAAAAAATTGCTGCTGGCGGCGCACGGAGATGAGCTGACGTTTCTGGTGCGCGACGTGCATCCGGACGGATTTCTATGGCTGGCGAATGGGCAGGGGTGGACGCGCACGTGGAGCATGCGCAACGCGTTCACGATCGGCCAGCGCGTGACGGTGCTGGCGCGCAGCGGGCCGATCGACGGATTCATCGGCGCGGCGACCGGGCATATCGCCACGCTGGCACTGCCGGAGCCGAGCGATCTGACGTGGAACGACTTCTGGGTGGAGACGGGCCTGACGCGCGAAGAGCTGCGCGCGCGCGGCGTGACGGCCGGCACACGTGTGGTGTGGAGCGCCGAGACTGCGCGACGCGGGCCGTACGTGACGGGCAAGGCGCTGGATGACCGCGTTTCACTGGCGGTGATGACCGAGCTGGCGCGCCGTGTGCGGGGCAAGAATCTGCGCTGGGACGTGACGCTGGCGTGCACCGTGCAGGAGGAAATCGGGCTGATCGGCGCAGCGGCGCTGGCGGCGCGCGAGCAGTTCGACGCGGCGATCATCATCGAGATCGGCTTGGCGAGCGACATTCCGGGTGTGCGCGATGATGCGTTGCCGATGCGGCTGGGCGACGGGCCGGCGCTGATCCACAAGGACAGCGGCGTGCACTACGACCACGCGCTGACGGCGTCGCTCGAGCGCAGCGCGGCAGAGGCGGGCATTGCGCTGCAGCACGGCGTGTACACGTCGTTCGCCAGCGATGGTATGAGTTTCATGAAGGCCGACATCCCGACCGCGATGATGGTCTTCCCGGCGCGTTACACGCACTCGCCGTTCGAGACCGCGCATCTGGGCGACATCGCAGCGATGGTGGACTGGCTGGAGGCGTTTGTTATGTAAAAAGTAAACCCGGCTTCTTAGAAGCCGGGTTTACTTTGATTACGCGCTCTTGATCTCGTCGAAGGCGCGCTGATACAGCTCGTCGGCGGCGGGGTCGCCGCGGCGCAGGTAATCCAGCGCAGCGCCGAGGCCGACGATGTCCGGATACAAGGCCTTGTCGCCGGTGAGCGCCTTGTCGATCAGGCCCTGCTTAATCGTCTCGGCGTTGGGCGTGGAGAGGCCGATCTCGTTTGCACCCTGCGCTGCGATGTCGGGTCGGCAGAGGAAGTCCATCAGCACCTCGGCGGTGTATTTGCTGGGCGCACCCACCGGCACGCACATGTTGTCCTGCCACACCGTGCTCACATCGCCCGGAATGACGTACACCAGATTCGGATTTTCGCTGCGACCGACGACGGCGTCGTTGGTGTAGATCATCGCTGCGACCGAATCGCCGGCGACGAGATTGGTCTTCGCGCTTGGGCTGTCGGTGAGCGTGTAGTTGGCGCTCTTCTTGAGATCGATCAGCGCCTGCTTGGCCGCCTCGATCTCCTCCCCCTTGGAGGTGTTGCCGCTGAAGCCCTTGAAGCGCAGCGCCATGCTCATCAGCTCGCGCATGTCGTCGAGCAGGCCGAGCTTGCCCTTCAGCTCTGCCGGCCATGCCATGACCTGCTTCCAGTTTGTGATCGGTTCCTTCACTTTCGTCTTGTCGTAGGCCAGGCCGGTGGTGCCCCAGTTGTAGGCCACCGCGTACTCGTTGCTCGCATCGAAGTACAGCCCCTTGTGACCGGCGTCGATGTTGGCGAAATTCGGCACGTTCGTGAAGTCGACTTTTTGCAGTATGCTGGCTGCGGCCATGCGTGCCACCATGTAATCCGACGGCGTAATGACGTCGTAGCCGGGGTTGCCGCCCGCCTTGAACTTGGCTTCCATCTCTTCGTTGGAGCCAAAGGTGTCGACTTTCACAGTTACACCGAATTCTTCCTTGAATTTGGCCAGGATCGCGTCGGACGTATAGCCGCCCCACGTATACCAGCTGACTTCCTTGGCGAGCTTGCTGCGGTCGACGTTCGCCGCAGCGGCGCCGGCCGCCGGCGCTTCGACCGGTTTCGCTTCAGAGGCAGGCGCCGCCGTCGGCTGCACAGCTTTTCCACATGCAGCAAGCATTCCCGCACCCGCACTCAATCCGATTCCGAACTTTAGAAAATTTCTACGATTCATTACGTTTCGATCCTTTGTAACTACTCAGGCCCAAATCAGTATTTCCCGCGAAACACACTATTCTCTCCCCCGAAGGGGGAGAGAATAGTGTGTTTCGCGTTGGAAAAATAGCTGGCCTGAGTAGTTTCGATCCTTTGCTCTTTCCTCTCCCCAATACCATTTTTTCATGCGAAGTTCTCTACTCTCTACTCTCTCTTCTTTTCCCTTCGCTGCAGGAGCTGTGAAAGCACCACCAGTGCAATGGAGAATACCAGCATGAGCGTCGAGATTGCATTGATTTCCGGCGTGACGCCTTTGCGAATTTGTCCCCAGATGTACACTGGCAGCGTCTGCCAGCCCTTGCCGTTGACGAAGAACGAAATCATGAAATCGTCCAGCGACAGCGTGAACGCGAGCAGCGCACCGCTGACGACACCGGGCATCAGCAGTGGCAGTGTGATGCGTGTGAAAGTGCGCCACTCGTTTGCCCCAAGATCCTGCGCAGCCTCTTCGATTGAGCGATCGAAGTCGGCCAGGCGTGCACGTACAGTTAGATATACGAACGGCATCGAGAACGCGATGTGCGAGACGACGAGCGTGAACAGGCCGCGCTCAATTTGCACGAAGGCGAAGAATAGCAGCAGCGAGATGCCGGCGACGATTTCCGGGATGATGACCGGCATATAGAGCAGGCCGTCCCACAGTGCGCGGCCGCGAAACTGGAAACGCTCCATCGCGACGGCCGTCAGTGTACCGATGACGACGGCGCCGATTGTCGACAGCAACGCCACGATCAGGCTGGTTCCGGCGGATTCGATGATGCGCGTATTGGAAAACATGCGCTCGTACCAGTTCAGAGTGAAACCCTGCCACATGGCGCCTGAGCGCGCGCTGTTGAACGAGAACGCGATCAGCACGATGATCGGCACGTAGAGGAACGCGAACGTCATGAGCGTGAAGAGCATCAGCCCGAATTTCCCCGGCGACGTATTTGTTTTTCCGCGTGGGCGCGGCTGAATTTCGTCGCGTTCGCCGAGCAATATGACAGGAGAGTTGCTTGCCATTTCGAGTTAGACCAGTTCGGCGCGCTCGCCGCGTCCGCTGCGGAAGTAGAACACGGCTGCGATCGTCACGATGATCATCATCACGAGCGAAAGGGCCGAACCGAAAGGCCAGTTCGCGCTGGCGCTGAATTGCTGCGCGATCGAGTAGCCGATCATGTTTGTGCGGCCACCGCCCATGAGTTCGACCGTGATGTAGGAGCCGATGGAGGGCACGAAGGTCAGGATCGCGCCGGCGACGAGGCCGGGCGCCACCAGCGGCAGCATCACGCGCACGAAAGAGCGCAGCAGGTTCGCGCCCAGGTCGGCTGCAGCTTCGAGCATGGTCCAGTCGAATTTTTCGAGCGACGTATAGAGCGGCAGGATCATGAAGGGCAGGTTGCCATAGACCAGGCCGAGCATGACGGCGCCGGGCGTGAAGAGCAGGTCGAGTGCTTCGAGGCCGATGCTGCGCAGCAGGATGTTGATCGGCCCGTTGCCGCGCAGCATGAACTGCAGGGCGTACGTGCGAACGAGGAAGTTTGTCCAGAACGGAATCATCAGCAAAATCAGCGCGGTGTTGCGGCGGTGCATTGGCAGGCGCGCCATGAAGAGTGCGACGGGGAAGGCGATCAGCAGTGTGATGATCGTGCTCGTCAGCGACAGCCATACCGAGCGCCAGAACAATTCGAGATACAAGCCTTCAAACATGCGCAGCTGCAGGCCGTCGTCGAATGAGATCGATGGTGCAAAGCGGATGTCGCGCACGATGCTGCGATAGTTGTCGAGCGTCCACGGCTGTGCTGGGAAGCCGAGTTTGTCGCGCGACATGAAGCTGATGACGCCCATCATCAGCAGCGGAATCAGGAAAAAGACGATCAGCCAGAAACTGCCCGGCAACATCAGTCCGAATACCTGTATGGCGCGGCTGCGCCGAATCGCCGCAATCATCTAGGAAAACTTCTCCTCGCGCAGTTCTTCGTGCACGAACATCGCGATCGACGAGATGAGGTGGTAAAGCGGATAGGCCAGCGTGGCATAGATCAGCAGCGGCGGCGGTGGCTCGTCGAGATTGATGATCAGCACGAACGTGAGCATGGCTGCGATCAGAATGACGACGCGCTCGGTCTTCTTCACCGCCTGTGACGAAGGGAACTTGATCGGTGTGAGTGTCAGCAGCGCAAGAAAGAGCACGACGGCGGCATTGGCGATGGCGGGCATCTGCAGCACGTACAGAAAAAGTGCCACCGCGTTCCAGTACGACGGGAACCCGGTGAAATATTTGTCCGCTGTTTTTGCCCCTTCGCTGCAAAATCCGTAGGCTGAGCAGATCAGTGCGACCAGCAGCACGATGGCAAACTGACCGGACACCAGATTGAAATGCCAGATGAAGTACACCGGCACCATCGTGTATGTCATGTAGTCGATGATGTCGTCGAGTTTGCGCCCGTCGAAATGCGGCGTCCAGCGTTTGACGTCGAAGCGGCGCGCCATTGGGCCGTCGGTGCCGTCGATGGCGATGGCCAGGATCAGGATTAGAAACACATCGCGCGCGCGACCTTCGGATGCGGCCAGCAGCGCGAGAAACGCGCACGGCAAACCCAGCGCCGTATAGCCATGTACCAGCCATGCACGCAGCTTGCTCTGTCGGTCAGAAAGGACGAGTTTTCTTTGCATATTCCTGCTCCTGCTTCTTGTTCCTGCTTTTTTCCCCTTTCCCTTTCCCTTTCCCTTTTCTTCTTCTTCCTTCTTCTTCCTTCTTCCTTCTTCCTTGCTCTTTCTCGTTGCTTCCTGGCGCGTCAGTTCGCCATGATCAATGCATTTTCAGGCTTAAAGGTGAGCCATGCCGGCTCCCCGGGGCGGAAGAAATAGTTTGGATCGAGCGTGCTGAGCGAATTCTGTTCCCAGACGTCGAGGCGATTTTTATCCAGGTCGACGATGACGCGCGTGTCGCTGCCGACGTAGGCGATCGAAAAGACGCGCACTTCAAATGTGTTTGGAGCGCCGGAGGGCTGTTCGATCAGCTGCGCCTTCTCCGGGCGCACAGACAGCGTCGCACTGGCGCCGGCGCGTACGCCGGGCAGCGCGCGGCCGAAAAAATAGCGACCGTCGGCTTCGAGCGTGGCAAAATCGCCGTTCACCTCAGTCACCATTCCATCGATGAAATTGGTTTCGCCGATGAAATCCGCCACGAAGCGGCAATTCGGCCGCTCGTAAATCTCCAGCGGCGAGCCCACCTGCAGCACTTTGCCCTTTGAAAACACCGCGATGCGGTCGCTCATCGTGAGCGCCTCTTCTTGATCGTGCGTCACGAAAATGAACGTGATGCCGACTTCGCGCTGCAGCGTCTTGAGCTCGATCTGCATTTCCTTGCGCAATTTTGCGTCGAGCGCGCCGAGCGGCTCGTCGAGCAGCAGCACCTGTGGCCGGTTCACCAGCGCGCGCGCCAGTGCCACACGCTGCTGCTGGCCGCCCGACATCTGCTTGGGAAATCGGCGCGCCATTTGCGGCAGGCGTACCAGTTC
The DNA here is from genome assembly GCA_947476335.1 of Anaerolineae bacterium. Taxonomy (GTDB): domain Bacteria; phylum Chloroflexota; class Anaerolineae; order J036; family Brachytrichaceae; genus CANJQH01. The sequence continues at coordinate 9,059 of CANJQH010000048.1, forward strand.
GAGCGCTTCGTTCACGCGCCGACGAATTTCCTGCAGCGGCGTGCCCTTCATTTCCAGCCCGAAGCCGACGTTTTGTTCCACCGTCATATGTGGAAAAAGTGCATACGACTGAAAAACCGTATTTACGTTGCGCTGGAAAGGCGGCGTGTCGCCCACGTCGCGGCCGTTGATCAGCACATGCCCGCTCGTCGGCCGTTCAAAGCCGGCGATCATGCGCAGTGACGTCGTCTTGCCGCAGCCGGATGGGCCGAGCATGGCGAAAAACTCATTCTTTTTGACTGCCAAGGACACATGGTCGACGGCAATCGTTTCGCCGAATGCCTTCACCACGTCCTGCATTTCGACTGCGAAATCGCTGGACAACTCGCTCCTCCACCAGTTTCCGAGGCCGTATCAGAACCGATTCCGATCGGCGATTCCCGTATGCCGCGCTTCGGCTCCGGTCTTCTCGCATTCCAGCGGCGTGGCGTCTGCGCACATATTTGTGTGCAGCAGCGAATTTGAGATTTCCAGTTCCTGTGCGGCGGAGATTATAGTGCGCTCCCATGCGCACGCTTGTCTCTCTGGATCTCGAAACCACCGGCCTCGAAAAAGAAAACGACGCGATTCTTGAGATCGGTATCGTGAAATTCCGTGGCGATGAGGTGCTTGAAGAGTGGCAGTCGCTGGTGGACCCCAGCCGCGAAATTCCGCACTTCATCACCGAGCTGACCGGCATCACGTCCGAAATGGTGCGTCGCAGCGGTATTCCGTTGCATAACGCACTGCGCTCGGCGCGCAACATAGTCGGCGATTTGCCTGTGGTCGGCCACAGCGTCAGCTTTGATCTCGGCTTTATGCGCCAGCACCGCGAATTACAGACGAATCGCGCAGTCGATACGTTTGATCTGGCGGGCATTCTGGTTCCGCACGCCAGCCGCTATTCGCTTGGTTCGCTGGCGAAAGAGCTGAGCATCGAATTGCCGGCGACGCATCGTGCGCTCGACGACGCGCGCGTGACGCATCGCCTTTATATGAAATGCTTTGAGCGGGCGGTGAATCTGCCGCGTGAGGTGCTCGAGGAAATTACGCGCATCGCTACGATGGTGAATTGGTCGCTGGCGGAATTTTGGAACGACGCACTCGAGGAGCAGCAGCAGCCCGGACGCGTCGTGCGCAACCTGTCGCGGCGCGCGCCGGTGCGGAAGTTCGCCGGCGAAGATGCACGATCGCTCAAGCCGAAGGAAATTCCGGACCCGCTCGACCTTGATAAAGTGGCGCACCTGCTCTCGGCAGAAGGGCCGTTCGCGCAGCAGTTTCCTGGTTACGAGCCGCGCGCGCAGCAGGTTTCCATGCTGCGCAAAGTTGCACAGACGTTCAATGAGGGCGGCATCTCCTTCATTGAAGCGGGCACCGGTACCGGCAAGAGCGTGGCTTATCTCGTGCCGGCAATGATGTGGGCGATTCAAAACGGCCATCGTGTGGTGGTCAGCACGAATACGATCAACCTGCAGGAGCAGCTGGCCGACAAGGATGTGCCGGCCGTCATCGACATTCTTGGCACAGAAGGTCGCGCGGCTGTGATGAAGGGCAAAGGCCGCTATCTGTGCCCGAATCGTCTGGCCGATTTGCGGCGCAGCGGCCCGAAGTCTGAGGCCGATGTGAAGGTGCTGGCGAAAATTCTGATCTGGCTGCCCGACACAGTCACCGGCGATGCTGACGAGTTGTTTATTCCGAATCCGCTTGAGCGCCAGTCATTTCAGCGGCTGTCTGCGCAGAACCCGATCTGCAATGCCAACAGCTGCAGCGCTACCGACTGCTTTTTTCATCAGGCGCGGCGCCGGGCTGAATCTGCGCACGTCGTCATCGTCAATCATGCGCTGCTGCTGGCTGACATGGCGGTGGAAAATCGTGCGCTGCCCGAATACAAGTACCTCGTCATCGACGAGGCGCATCATCTTGAAGCGGCGGCGACTGATGCGCTGACGTACACGATGGACCGTGAGGAGCTTGGCCGCGTCATGGGCGAGCTCGGGCGCACGGCGAATCGCCGCGCGAGCGGGTTGCTGCCCGACATCGCGTCCAGCGCACGCACGTCGCTGCCGATCGACGCGAGTGCGCCGATCGAGGACGCGTGTGACAAGGCGGTGAAGGCGGTCGGTTCTGCGTGGACGGCATTTGTACAGTTCCACGATGAGTCGCTCGAATTCTTCGCAGACGCGATCGAAGGCAAGAGCGACTACACGCAGAAAGTGCGCATCACTGCAGCGCTGCGCAACCGCAGCTCGTGGACGCGCCTCGAAATGGCTTTCGATAAATTTCATGCCGAGATGAACCTGCTGATTCGGCCGCTGAACACGCTCAGCCGCGCGCTCACCGAACATATCGAAGCTGGCAGCGGCGATTTTGAAGCGCTGTCGTCGCAGCTGGCTGGGCAGTTGCGCTTCCTCGTCGAGGCGGATGAACAGATGCGCGGCATTATTTCCGCGCCGGACGATCGCATCATTTACTGGGCTGATGTTGAGCTGCGGCGCGGTGGTACGCGCCAGCCGCGGCTGGGGCTCAACGCAGCGCCGCTGCATGTCGGCGACAGGCTCAAGGAAAAGCTGTGGGAAGGGCGCGAGGCTGTGGTGCTCACCAGCGCGACGATGCGCACGGCTGATAGCGCCAATCGCGGGATGCCGAGCTTCAGTTACATCAAGGATCGCCTCGAAGCGCAGGACGCCGCCGAGCTCGCAGTGGATTCGCCGTTTGACTACAAAAAATCGACGCTGCTGTATCTCGTCAGCGACGTGCCGGAGCCGAATCAGCAGGGCTATCAGCAGGCTGTTGAGAAGGGGCTGATTGAACTGTTCGGCTCGTCCGGCGGCCGTGGGATGGCGCTGTTCACCAGCTACACCGCTTTGCGCGCGACGGCGAAGGTTGTTGCGCCGGCGCTGCAGCAGCAGGACATCATGCTGTACGAACAGGGTGACGGTGTCTCACGCCGCGTGATGATCGATCAGTTTCGCGGCGCCGAGCGCGCGGTGATGTTCGGCACCAAGAGCTTCTGGGAGGGGGTTGATATTCAGGGTGACCGGCTGAGTGCGCTGGCGATCTGCAAGCTCCCCTTCGACGTACCGACTGATCCGATCTTCGCCGCGCGCAGCGAGACTTTTGAAAATTCGTTTAACGATTATTCGGTGCCGGAGACGGTGTTGCGCTTCCGGCAGGGCTTCGGCCGGCTGATTCGCAGTCGCAGCGATCGCGGCGTCATCGTCGTATTCGACCGGCGCTTGATCAGCAAAAACTACGGCGCGGCGTTTATCAATGCGCTGCCCGGGCCGACCCTCGTGCGCGCGCCGCTGTCGATGCTGGCGAAGCACGTGCGGGAGTGGCTCGCGGCGGCGGAGTAGAGTGTGGAGAGTCCGTTTTTTCGGAGCAGGCTCAGTGGATAGTAGACAGTGATAGTGGGAGCAGGGCACACTATCCACCATCACTCTCTACGCTCTGCTCTTCCCCCGCGCCATCACTCGTTCGGCCTGGCGCACAATGGGGGCGTCGATCATGCGGCCGTCGAGGGCAAAAGCACCGGCGCCGGCGGCGTTCTGTGCGGTGGCGGCGGCGATGATGCGGCGCGCCAGCGTGAGTTCGTCGTCGGTTGGAGAGAAAGTTCGCTGAATGACTTCGAGCTGCAGCGGGTGAATGGCCTGTTTGCCGACGAAGCCGAGCTGGCGGCCGATGTGGCATTCGGCCTTGAGCCGCTCGTGGTCGTCGATTTCGTTGCACACCATATCGATGGCGTCGAGGCCGAATGCGGCGGCGGCGGTAACGACGGCGCTGCGTGCGTAGAACACTTCCCAGGCTTCGCGCGTGCGCACGGCGCCGGTGAGGACGGCAAAGTCTTCGGCGCCGAAGATCAGGCCATTGAGCCGGCTGCGTCCGGCTTCGCAGATTTCGCGCAGCGACAGCACTGCGCGCGGCGATTCGATCATCGCCACAAGCCCGATTGAACCGGTCGGGTCGAACTCATCGAGCAGCGCGATCGCGCGCCAGATTTCCGATGGCGAATCGGCCTTGGGTAACACCAGTGTGTCTGGTCGTGCTGCGAGCACCGCGCGCGCGTCGGCTTCAAAGAATTCTGTGCCGACAGCATTGACGCGCACCATGCGCTCGCGTCGGCCGAAATCGAACGTCTGCAGTGCCTCGACGGCGTTGGCGCGCGCGTCGATTTTTTGATTCAGCGCTACGCCATCTTCCATCTCGATGATGATGGAATCGGCCGTCGCTTGCGCAGCCTTGGCAAGTTTGCGCGAGTCGGAGGCAGGTGCGAAGAGGAGTGATTTGCGGGGAAAAAGGACGGGCATACAAAGATTGTCCCACTGCTGCTTGACGAGGGTGCATTTGGCGTTTGGGGCGAAATTTGACAGCGCATCGTCGCGCCGCCGTCACCCGGGGCGAAGTACCGAAGGTGCGCAAGCCCCGGGCTGGGGAAGCGACCGCCCCCTCCGGGGCTGGCTGCTGGCCTGCCGCGGTGGACCGCGCCGTTGGTGCTTTGGCGCGCGCTCAGTTTCTGTCGAAAAAGCGCTGAAGGCGCGACGCCGCCCCAGGGTGACGGCCCGCGCTATTTCGTGAAATCTGCCCCCAACGGTGGATGCACCCGATGCATCCGCCGCTTGTGGGGGATGTCGCAGATATTTGGCTTTTTAGTAAGCAGGAAGTGGCCTTTCAGGAAAAAGGTAACTACTCAGGCCAGCCATTTTTCCAACGTGAAACACGCGATTCCTTCCCCCGAAGGGGGAAGGAATCGCGTGTTTCACGGGAAATACTGATTTGGGCTTGAGCTCCGCAGGCTCCGCGCGGAAAGTTTGACCGCTTTCGGCACGCGCTCCACTTGACGATGGCGTGTGTTTCCGGCAAGCTGTGCGCTATGCAACGCCCGCGCCGATATCGCCCTACGTTTACCGAAACCCGCGCTCGCCGGCCTTTGCTGGCGCGCCTGACGCCACTTACATGGATGGTTCTTTCGATTCTGCTGCTGTTGCTCGGCCTCGCCGGCGCCACCGCCTGGCGCAGTGCGCAGTTGCATGGCACGGTGACGGTGCCACTCAGCCAGCGGCTGGCCACGCCGACGCCGTAACCTGACGACGTTGTCAGCCAGCGTCGGCATCGCGCGGTGCAGCGGGTCGCACACTTTCCGGCATCATGTCGGAATCCCTATCATCGACCCCACCTGTCGTCATGCCGCCGTTGGATGTGACGATCGACGCACTGGGTGCTGCGGCGCAGCACAATGACGAACTTGCAGCCGAGGCGTACACGATTGAACAGCGTCTGCGTGCCGCGTGGATGCGGCTGGAAGGCAATTGGCAGTCGTATGCGCGTGAGGATGTTGAGACCTATTGCGCGAACGCGCTGAACGAAGTAGCGCGTAAGTCGGTCATGCTGCGCCAGATGGCGGAGGCGCTTATGCGCGCCGGTGCGCACATTGAGGCTGGCGATGCGGATGCGGCTGAGGTGTTCGCACATACGGAGTCGTCACCGCCTTCTTATGAACCTGCGCAGCCAATCGAACCTGCGCAGCCAATCGAACCTGCGCAGCCAATCGAACCTGCGCAGCCAATCGAACCTGCGCAGCCAATCGAACCTGCGCAGCTTGGCGACCCCGTCAATGTTTCATGGGCACTGGATGACGCAAATGCGGGCATCGTGCCAATCGGGTATACGACGGACCCATCCAGCGGATTGCCAATCGACCGTTTTCCCGGTGTGAAGATTTCCACTGAAGAGGCGACGGCGTGGGAGAGCTGTGTGCGGGGCAGCTGTGCGGCAGTGACGCTGCAGGGTTCGGGCAACGTGGCGTTCGCGCATGCGGTCGGCAACCTGACATTTAAGCTCGGCTCGAACACGCCGAATGGGCTGGAGCTGTCGCTGGGAAAGATTGGTGCGGTGTCGCTGGGCAAGTTGTCTGTGTCGATGCGTGGCCCGGAATGGAGCACCCCGCTGCCATGCGTGATGCATGAGCGTGACATGGGAAATGGCGCGATGCTGCGCGTGTCCAGCGAGATTGTGTCGTCGGCAATGCGGCTCTACACCGACCGCGTCGGTGTTCAGCATATGACGATGGTGGCGGGCATGAAGTACGTGGTATCTCTGTCGACGCTGGCGGGCGCTGTGTTGTTCACTGATTCGGTGACTGTGCGGAACTACACCTGGAAGGATGGTTACAACACGAGCAAGCTGCAGCCGATCGACCCCGTGCCGCAGCGTGAGCCCCCGAACGACTGGCGGTTGCCGGAATCTCCGAAGCCGCAGCACGAGCCGCCTCCGAACGACTGGCATCTGCCAGAGCTGCCGGACCTGCCGGAATTTCCGAAGCTGCCGCTCGTGCCGTTCGTGCCGGGTGCGCCGTTGATTCCGATTGTGCCGACGGATCCCAATTCGTTGTTGAAGCCATTCGTGCCGGCGCCATCAACGGCGCCATCAACGGCGCCATCGACGGTGCCGTCATCACCGGGTGCGTCGAAATTGTGGACTGCATAGGGGCCGCGCGATATGCCAGGGCTTGCGCTGAAGGCGCGGCCCTGGCAACGGCGCGGTCCGACGTCTCGTTTCGGCCTACCCCTTCCGCACAGTGGCGCCGAGCTGTGTTTCGATGGAGCGAATGATTTTGTTGCGCAGTTTTTCGACGTCGGCATCGGCCACAGTTTTTTCGACGCCCTGATAAATGAGCGTGTAGGCGAGACTCTTTTTGCCTGCGCCGAGCTGTTCGCCGCGATAGACATCGAAGAGCTGCACGTCGCTGAGCAGTGCACCGCCAGCGCGTTTGATGGCGGTGGCGACATCGGCGGCGGCAACGGCGTCGTCGACGACGATGGCGAGGTCCTCGACGACGGCGGGGACGCGCGGCACATCGCGCACCTGGCGATCCTGAGCGCCGGCGGCGGCGCGCAGTGTGGCAAGGTCGAGTTCGGCGACGAGCACCGGCTGGTCCGTCGGCAGATCGAGTGCGAGCGCCTCACGGACGCGCGGATGCAGTTCGCCGAAGACGCCGACGCTGGTGGTGCCGAAGACGATTTCTGCAGCGCGGCCGGGCCGCAGCGTCGGATGATCGACCGGGCGGAATACTGCGGCCGGCGTTCGCAGGCCGTCGAGGACCGTTTCGAAGACGCCCTTGATGTCGAAGAAGTCGATCGCATCGACTGTGGCTGCGGCGCCGGCACGCCACGAAGCCGGATTGCGCCGGCCGGTCATGGCGACGGCGAGGCGGGGCAGTTCTTCGATGCCGGCGACTTGATTGACGGTGGCTGGGTTGTCCGTCCGCAGGTAGATGCTGCCGACTTCGAAGAGTGTGACGCGCGCGTGGTGGCGCACGTTGCCGGCCAGCGATTCGAGCACACCGGCGAGCAGCGTGTGGCGCATGACGGTTCGGTCGGGGTTAATCGGGTTGACCACGCCAACGTATGGGCGATCGTCGGCGCTGTTGTCCGCACGCAGGCGTGCTTCGGCGGCGGGGGTGCTCATCCGGTAGCTGATGATTTCGGTGAGGCCGGCGTCGGCGAGCAAGTCGCGCACCTGTTCTTCGAAATCGAGGGTTGGGTTGCCGGGGGTGGGTGCCATTTCGTCGCGCATGAGCGTTGTCGGCAGCTTTTCGAGGCCGTAGATGCGCGCAATTTCCTCGGTGAGATCGTGGGCACCTTCGATGTCAAGGCGATGGTCGGGTGCGGTGACGAGCAGTACATCGGAGCCGGGCTGTGTTTCGACGACGAACTCAAGCGATTCGAGGATGCGCGTCATGTCGGCGACGGGGATGTCCATGCCGATGAGGCGCGAGATGCGGGCGGGGTGCAGCTCGATGCGGACGACGGGCGGCGGGGCTGGGTACTCGTCGAGGATGCCGGGGGCGACGGCGCCGCCGGCTGTTTTCTGCAGCAGATGCATGCCGCGCTTTTGTGCGAGCATGGCGAGCGCCGGGTGGATGCCGCGGGCAAAGCGATACGAGGCCTCGCTGCTGAAATGATGAAAGCGCGCGGTTTTGCGAATTGAGATGGGGTGCCAGGCAGCGACTTCGAAGAGCACATCGCACGTGTGATCCTTCACCTCACTGTCGGCGCCGCCCATGACGCCGGCGACGCTGAGTGGGCCGGTTTCGTCGCAGACGAGGATGTCATTCGGCTGCAGATCGTGCGGCTTGCCGTCGAGTGTGGTGATGGTTTCGCCGGTGCGCGGCAGTCGTGTGACGACGGTGCGGCGGCCATCGGCGGCTGGGCGGATGGCGGCGAAGTCGAACGTGTGCGTCGGCTGGCCGAATTCGAACATGACGTAATTCGAGACGTCGACGATGTTGTTGATCGGGCGCTGGCCGACGAGCTTGAGGCGGTGCTGAATGAGGAACGGCGATGGGCCGAGCGTAGCGCCGCGCAGCAGGCCGGCGGTGAAGCGCGGGTTGAGGCGTGCGTCTTCGATGCGCAGCGCCACCTCACTTTCGATGGGAGCGCCGGACGTGGTCCAGTTCATGGCAGGGTAGCGCACCTGCGTGCCGGTGAGTGCGGCGACTTCGCGCGCCACGCCGATGATGCTGGCGCAGCGGATGGTGTTCGGCAGAATGGCTATTTCGAGCACGGCGTCGCCGAGGTAGTTCTGCAGTGGCGCGCCGACGGGCGCGTCGTCGGGCAGCAGAATAATGCCCTCATGTTCCTCGCTGATGCCGAGTTCTTTTTCGCTGCAGACCATGGCATCATTTTTGATGCCGCGCAGCGTAGCTTCCTTTAATGTGACGAGTACTTTGCCCGGCTTATGGCCGTCATAGAGGCGCGAACCTTTGAGTGCGAGCACCACCTTCTGGCCGGCGTCGCCGGGTTTCAGGTTGGGTGCGCCAGTGACGACGGTAATTTTGTGGCTCGCGTCAGCGGTGCCGTACTCAAGCGTCACCAGCAGCAGCCGGTCGGCGTTCGGATGTCGTTCCACTTGTTCAACCTGGGCGACGAAAATCTTGTCGGAGTCCCAGATAACTTCGGCGCCCGGCACGCCGAAATACTCAATGTGCTCGACTTCGAGGCCGGCGAGTGTAAGCCTTTCGGCCAGTTCGGGAATGGGAATGCTTAGGTCGACGAACTCTTTCAGCCAGGAGATGGGTACGCGCATGGAGATATTCCGAATTTAATTTGCTGCAGTGGGAATGGTCGTGGCACAATCTAAGTTCCGGCAGATTCGCCTCCCCCGCAAAGCGGGGGAGGCGAATCTGCCGCCAGAACTTTTGGCGACTCACTTCGGTCGAAATTCTACACATTATGAATTTCAGATTTCAGATTTAAAAAATTGTAACTACTCAGGCCAGCTGGTTTTCCAACGCGAAACACTGATTTGGGTCTGAGTGGTTACAAAAAATCGTAAATCTGAAATCTGAAATAAATCAGGTTTTCATGATTAAAAAAGAGCAGCAGCAGCGTTACGCCATGGGTATCGACCTGGGTGGGACGAAGATTTTGGCGGCGGTAGTGGATCAGAGTGGCAATGTGATTGGCAAGGGCAAAAAATCCACACAAGCGGAGAAGGGGCCGGACGTGGTGATTGAGCGCATTGGCAAGGCGATGGATGGTGCGCTTGAGTCTGCGGGGTTGACGAAGGCGGACATCATCGGCATCGGCATCGGCGCGCCTGGCATCGTCGATTCGGCGCGGGCGTTTGTGATCGAGATCACGAATATTCCTGGCTTCCGCAATATTGATATCGGCAAAGCGTTGCAGAAATGGCACAACGTGAAAGTGACCTTGTCGAATGACGTGCGCGTAGCGGCGGTGGGTGAGCATCGCATGGGTGCGGGCAAGGGATTGAACAACCTGATCGTGGTGTTCGTCGGCACCGGTATCGGTGGCGGGGTGATTCTGAACGGCAAGGTGTACGAGGGTTCGCGCGGCAGCGCCGGCGAGATCGGACACATGGTGACGATGGCGGATGGGCCGTTTGCGGTGGGCGGCGGTGTGCGCGGGGGCATTGAGGCGATCGCCAGCCGCAGCGCGATTGAACGCGAGCTGCGCGCCAGCCTGGCTGCGGGGCGCATTAGCATCCTGAACGAACTGATGCGCGAGAAGGACGGCGCGCTGACGAGCAGCGTGCTGGCGAAGGCAGTCATGAAGCACGACCCGTTGACGATTGAAGTGCTGCAGCGCGCTGCGCATCATCTCGGCCTGCACGCGGCGTCGCTGATCAACGCGTTCGACCCGCAGGCGCTGATCTACGGCGGCGGTGTGATCGAGGGCCTGGGCGAATGGATGCTCGCACAGGTGCGCACCACGGCGAAGCAATATACGATCAACCGCAACGATCTCGACAAAGTACAAATCGTCGAAGGGAAGCTGGGTGAGGATGCTGGTGTGGTTGGCGCGGCGCTGCTGGCGCTGGAGTAGCGGAGCGCTCATCAGCGAATTGCTTTGACGTAAATCCGCTGCGGATCCTGGGGGCCGGTTCCGATTTCGTGCACCAGGCCCAAAGTGATGAGTTTCAGCCGCATCAGCGCGGCGACTGGTTGATCCGACGCGAACGTGTGTGCCGCGTTCTGGACCGAGGCGTGTAAGAAAATTCTGGTAACTACTCAGGCCCAAATCAGTATTTCCCGCGAAACACACTATTCTCTCCCCCGAAGGGCGAGAGAATAGTGCGTTTCGCGATGGAAAATAGAGTGGCCTGAGTAGTTACCCTATTTCACATTGCTGCGCAGTGCGAATGGATTGAGGTCAACGCCGTCGTCATAGGCATCGATGCCTTCAGCACGCTTGAGTGTATTGACGATCAGATAAGTGAGCGGGGTGAAGATTACTTCGACGCCGACCTTGAAGATGTAATTGGAAACGATGATGCTCCACACGAGTTCATTTGGCAGTGCGCCGAGGAAGGCTACGAGACAGAAGACGGCGGTGTCGAAGCCTTCGCCGAGGATGGTCGATGCGATGGTGCGCAGCCAGAGCATGCGTCCGTGTGTGCGCGTCTTCAGGCGCGTCATCACAATTGAATTGGCGAAGGAGCCGCTCCAGTAGCCGAGCAGGCTGCCGAGGACGATGCGCGGTGTGAGGCTGAAGATTTTGTCATAGGCCTCTTGGCCGACGGTGCGTGACCATTCCGTTTCGCCGGGCAGTGCGCCGACGAGGAGGATGATGCCACTCATGATTGCGATCATGACGAAGCCGATCCAGATCACGCGCCGTGCGGGACGGTAGCCGTAGACCTCGGTGAGCACATCGCCGAAGATGTAGCTGAGCGGAAAAAGAAGCGTGCCTGCGTCGTAGGTGAATGGGCCGAGTGTGATGATCTTCGCTGCGGAGGCGATGTTCGAGACGATGAGAACAGTGACGAGCAAGGCGAGTAGCAGGTCCAAGTATTTTGGGCTTTTCATTTTTGTATCTGTTTTGTAGTAACTACTCAGGCCAGCTATTTTTCCAACGCGAAACACACAATTCTCTCCCCCGAAGGGGGAGAGAATTGTATGTTTCGCGGGAAATACTGATTTGGGCCTGAGTAGTTACGTTTTGTATCTGTAGAATTCCGCCTCATGGCACAACTGGGGACAGCAGCGATGCCGCTGCGCGTGGCGATTGTAGGCTCGGGGCCGGCAGCATTTTATGCGGCGGAGTATTTGTTCAAGCAGAGCGATATGGTGATCGAAGTCGATATGTTCGATCGCCTGCCGACGCCATTTGGGCTGGTGCGCGGCGGGGTGGCGCCGGATCATTTGAAGATCAAGAGCGTGACGGCGGTGTATGACAAAATCGCGTCGAACCCGCGCTTTCGTTTTTTCGGCAACGTCGAATATGGCCAGCACGTGACGCTGGATAATTTTCGTTCGCTGTATCACCAGGTGTTGTTTGCAAATGGTGCGCAATCGGATCGCCGTATGGGCATTCCGGGTGAGGATCTCGGCAACAGTTTCGCAGCAACGCAATTTGTGGCCTGGTACAACGGGCATCCGGATTTCCGCGATTTGAAATTTGACTTGTCGCAGGAAGCGGTGGCTGTTGTGGGTGTGGGCAATGTTGCGATTGACGTGGCGCGCATTTTGTGCCGCACGCCTGATGAATTGAAACAATCGGACATCGCGCCGCATGCACTGGAAGCGTTGAGTATGAGCAAGGTGCGCACGGTGTATCTGCTCGGCCGACGTGGCGCAGCGCAGGCCGCCTTCACCAACCCCGAGGTGAAGGAGCTGGGCGAAATGCAGGACGCTGTGCCGGTGGTGCTGGAAGAGGAAGTCGCACTCGATGCGCTTAGTCAGGCTGCTGTCGTTGCGGATCGCATGCTGGAAAAAAAGGTTGGCATTTTGAAGGCGTATGTGGGGCGTGAGCTGGAGGGCAAACAGCGGCAGCTGAGGCTGCGCTTTCTGGTGTCGCCTGTCGAGTTGATTGGCGATGAAAGCGGCCATGTGCGGCGGATGAAGCTGGTGAAGAACGTGCTCGTCGCCGGTGAAAACGGTGAAGCGAAGGCGCGTGCGACGGATCAGTTCGAGATGATTGACGTTGGGTTGGTGTTTCGTTCGGTGGGTTATCGCGGCATGCCGCTGCCGGGGGTGCCGTTTAATGAAAAGTCGGCCACGAATTTAAATGAGCAGGGCCGCGTGCTCGACCCGGAGACGAAGGCGCCGCTGACGGGTCTGTACACGGCGGGCTGGATCAAGCGCGGGCCGAGCGGTGTGATTGGTACGAACAAGCCGGACTCAGTGGAGACGGTGACGAACATGATTGCCGATGTGCAGAGTGGGGCGACGCTGCAACCGGCGAATGCCACGGCCGACGCGGCAGTGGCGCTCGTGCGCGAACGACAGCCGCGCTTCGTGAGTTACGAAGACTGGAGGAAGCTGGATGCGCTCGAGATCGCCAACGGTGCTGCACTCGGGCGGCCGCGCCTTAAGTTCACGTGCGTGGATGAAATGCTGACGGCGCTTGGGAAGTGAAGTGGACAGAGAATAGCGAATAGAGAGACATGATTTCCTCGATCGCCCTCCTTGTTCGCGACTACGACGAGGCGATTGCGTTTTTTACGCAGTCGCTGCGCTTCGTATTGCTGGAAGATACGCCGCTGGGCGGAGAGAAACGCTGGGTGCGCGTGGCGCCGGCTGGCGGAGGTGCGGCGCTGCTGCTGGCGCGCGCGGTTGGGCCACAGCAGGAGCACGCGATCGGTGATCAGTCGGGCGGGCGGGTATTTCTGTTTCTTGAAAGCGCCGACTTCTGGGGCGATTACGCGCACATGCGCGCGCACGGCGTGCGCTTCGTTGAGGCGCCGCGCCGCGAGCGCTATGGCTGGGTCGTGGTGTTTCTTGATCTGTACGGCAACCGCTGGGATTTGCTGGCAGGGGAGAAGAGTGAAGAGTAGAGAGTCAAAGTAGAGAGTGGAGTCTGCAAAGGTCCACTCTCTACTCTTCTCCTCCCTATTCCCTATAATGAGCCGTTCGAGTTCGCTGGGCGGCCGCACGTTGTGCGCAAGCAAAGCGTGAGGAAAGTCCGGACTCCCCAGGGCGCAGTGCTGGCTAACGGCCAGGCGGTGAAAGCCGACGGAAAGTGCAACAGAAAATAAACCGCCGTGGCTTTGGCTGCGGTAAGGGTGAAAAGGTGCGGCAAGAGCGCACCGGCGGCGCAGTGATGCGTTGGCCTGGTAAACCCCACTGGGAGCAATGCCGAAAAGCGCGGTTGACGCGGCCCGCCGACGCGCAGGTAGGCAGCACGGATCGCAAGATCCGAAGGTGCGTGGCAACGCGCATCGCAGATAGATGGTCGCCGCCGGGTGGAGTAATTCACACGGTACAGAATCCGGCTTATAGGCGAGCTCGAACACCCCCCCTTGCGCAGATCTTCCGTCAATTTTTGTGACATTCGTCTGATGTGTCTTTGTTATGGATGCATAGAATTAAGCGGTAAGGATAGATTTAAGTAGATTTTTTCGGCTCGTTGACGGGAGGTACTGTGATGCGCAGCAGCCTTTTTGACAAATGCTTCGACGCAGCGCTGATGCATCTCCGCGAGGAGGGGCGTTACCGCGTGCTTTGTGAGCTGGAGAAGCCGTTGGGGGCATTGCCGCGTGCGAACTGGCGCGCCGACGGCGGCGTTCGCGAAGTCGTCACGTGGTGCTCGAACGACTACCTTGGTATGTCGCAGCATCCGCAGGTGGTGGCGGCACTGCGCAAGGCGATTGACGACGGTGCGACCGGTGCGGGTGGCACGCGCAACATCGGCGGGACGCACAGCGCGCACGTGCAGCTCGAAGCAGTGCTGGCGCAGCTGCATGACAAGCCTGCTGCGCTGACTTTTACCTCCGGCTATGCGGCCAACCTGACGGTGCCGCAAGGTGCTGAACGACTGCGCGTCACGCCCGGCCCGCATCACACCGATGACATGATCGCCGACTTCGTGACCGCGCTCCGCACAGTGCTGCAGCAGGAAGTGGCGTAGCCATTGAACATGACCAATCCAATTAAGAACGATCTTCTGTTGCGCGCACTGCGCGGTGAGCTGGTCGAACGGCCGCCGGTATGGATGATGCGCCAGGCTGGCCGCTATCTGCCGGACTTTCGCGCATTGCGCACGACGCACTCCTTCTTCGAACGCTGCCGTACGCCGGAGCTGGCTGCTGAGATCACCGTGATGCCGGTGCGACAAATCGGTGTCGACGCGGCGATTTTGTTTTCCGACATCCTCGTCGTGCCGCTGGCGATGGGCATGGAAGTTGAAATGCACGAAGGCCGCGGTCCGTTGCTGCCGCAGCCGGTGCGCACGGTGGCCGATTTCGAGCGCATCCGTGTGCCCGATGTGTGTGAAGAACTGCGCTACGTCACGGATGCCATCGCCGCATCGCGAGATCTGTTGCGATCGGATGTGCCGCTGATCGGCTTTGCGGGCGCCCCGTGGACGTTGCTGTGCTATATGGTGGAAGGGCACGGCGCGAAGAGCTTTGATCTGGCGCGCGAATGGTGCGCACGCGAGCCTGGACTGGCGCATCGCCTGCTGCGCATGATCACGGACACAACCATTGCATATCTGCGTGCGCAGGCTGACGCCGGCGTCGACTGCGTGCAGATTTTCGACAGCTGGGCTGGGCTGCTCGGTCCATCGGATTTTCGAATATTTGCGCAGCCATATCTGATCGAGATCACACAGGCGCTGCGCGATCATGTGCCGGTGATTCTCTTCGCGCGCGGTGCGTGGCACGCGCTGCCAGACCTCGCTGCGAGCGGTGCGCATGCGCTCGGCCTGGACTGGAACATTGAGTCGTCGTTCGCGCGCGCGCATGCTGGGCCTTGTGTGACGCTGCAGAGCAACTTTGATCCGGCACATCTTTTCGCACCGCTGCCGGAAATTGAAAGGCGCACGCGTGCGATGATTGACGCGTTCGGCGTCCAGCGCTATATCGTGAACCTGGGCCACGGCATTCTGCCGACGACGCCCGTCGACCATGCGCGTGCTTTTGTGGACTGCGTGAAAATTTTCCAATCATGAACGTTCACCAAAACTTTCGTGCTTACGTGCATGACCTGCAGGATCACATCTGCTCGGCGCTTGAGGCGCAGGACGGTGCGGCGAAATTTCGTGAAGATCAGTGGCAGCGCCCTGGTGGCGGCGGTGGCCGCACACGCGTGATCGCTGATGGTGCAGTCTTCGAAAAAGGCGGCGTGAACAATTCCGAAGTGTTCGGCCGCTTGCCTGCGGATGCGCTTGAGGGTCGCATCGCCGCAGACTCGCGCTTCTTTGCATGCGGCTTGTCGCTGGTGCTGCATCCGTCAAATCCATATGTACCCACGGTGCATATGAACGTGCGCATGTTCGAGGTCCACGACGATTCTGACGCCGTCACCGATCGCTGGTTCGGCGGTGGCGTCGACCTGACGCCGTACTATTTTTACGAAGCCGACGTGCGACATTTCCATGCCACGTTGCGCGATGCTTGTGCCAAAACAGACAGGTCGCTGTATGCGCGCTTCAAACATGTGTGCGATGAGTATTTCGAGAATCGCCATCGTGGTGGCGAAGCGCGCGGTGTGTGCGGCATTTTCTTTGACGATCTGCGCACTGAGGCTGGCTGCGACGATGCCGAGTGGATGCGCTTTGTGCAGGATTGCGGCGACGCATTTCTGCCGGCGTATCAGCCGATCGTTGAGGCACGGCGTGGCACGAACTATGGCGTGCGCGAGATCGACTGGCAGGAAATTCGCCGCGGGCGCTACGTCGAATTCAATCTGGTGCACGATCGCGGAACCTTGTTTGGCCTGCGCACTGCTGGGCGCATCGAGAGCATCCTGATGAGCCTGCCACCGCGCGCGCAGTGGCGCTACGACTACGCGCCCGAAGCTGGGAGTGCAGAAGCTGCATTGCTGGCCGCACTTGCGCCACGTGACTGGCTGGCTGAGGAGGCGTCACATGTGTGAGGCGGTACAGGGAATTCTGCGCGTTGGCGGCCGTGGTAGCGCGCTTGCCCGTGCACAGACTGCGCGCGTGATTGCGGCGCTGCGTGTGGCGCATGGCGAATCGCTGCGCATCGAAGAGCACGTGTTCGTGACACAGGGCGATCGTGTATTGGATCGTGCGTTGCCGGAGATTGGTGGGAAGGGACTGTTCACGGCGGAGCTCGATGAGGCACTGCGGCGCGGTGAAATTGATCTGGCAGTGCATTCGCTGAAAGACCTGCCCGTGGATGCTGACTCTAATGACGGCGCACTTGTGCTTGGCGCGGTGTGCGCGCGTGATGCTGTGCATGATGTGCTGATCTCGACGCAGGGAATCACGCTGGCAATGCTGCCTGCTGGTGCGCGAGTCGGAACATCGAGCCTGCGCCGGCGTGCGCAGATGCTGGTGCTGCGGCCGGATCTGCAGATAGCGCCGATTCGCGGCAACGTGGACACGCGCATTCGCAGGATCGACGAGGGTGCGTATCAGGCGACGGTGCTGGCAGCGTGTGGGCTCGATCGATTGGCGTTGTCGGCGCGCGCGTCGGAAGTGCTCAGCCTTGATGTGATGCTGCCTGCGCCGGGGCAGGGTGCGATTGCGGTGCAATGTCGTGCGGACGATAAGACTATGCGTGAGCGGCTGGCGTATATCGACGATATGCGCACGCGGCGCGAGGTGATTGCGGAGCGGGCATTTTTGCGCGGCTTCGGTGGTGGGTGCAGCCTGCCCGTTGCTGCATATGCGTGTAGCGACGGCGACGGCGATGGTGCCGTGATCATGCTGCGCGGCCGCGTGTGTGCGTCGAATGCGCGCGATGTGCTCGACGAGATCGGTGAGGGTGTCGAGCCGATCGAGATTGGATTGCGCATGGCGCAGCGCATGCTTGCGCGTGGCGCACGTGATCTGCTCGCATGAATGGAGATTTGCACGACCGTTGCATCATCGTCACGCGCCCGCAGGGGCAGGCGGACGAGTTGATTGCGCTGCTGCGCGATGCGGGTGCAGATGTGTTACATGTGCCGATGATGTCGATCGAAGAGGAGCGGCGACCGGAGGATGATGCGCTCTTCGGTGCACTGCCGATGGGCTTCGACTGGATTGCGTTCACGAGCCGTAACGCAGTGCGCATGTTCACCCGACGGCTGGGCGAGCCGCGGCCGCTGCTGCCGCGCATCGCCGTGGTTGGTGCGGCGACGGCGATGGAAGTTGAGCGCAGCGGCTGGGCCGTTGATCTGATCGCGGCGCGTGCGGATGGGAGCGGGCTGGCGGAGGCGCTTGCCGAAGTGGGTGCGCAGTCGGTGTTGTATCCGTGTGCGGCGGAGGCGGGAGATTTTGCAGAATTGCTGTGCCAGAAAAATGTAGAGGTGCGATCGCTCATCGTGTATCGCACACAGCTGCGTGAGCAGCCGATCGATGCGGCGATGAGATTCGATGCAGTGTTGTTTGCAAGCGCGTCTGCGGTGCGGGCGTGGAGCCGCTGTGCACCAAGCCTGCCCGTCGATGTGCGTGTGGTGTGTATTGGCGAGACGACGGCGGCGGCGGCGCGCGCGGCAGGGCTGCCTGTGCGTGCAGTTGCTGTAGAAGCGGGTGATCGCGGCCTCGTCGAGAGCCTGCGTTTGGTTTTTGCAGTTACATCGGCTTAGAAGTCCGTCCAGGCAAAACTTGTGAGCGTCTGCCCTGTGCGAACCGTGCCTACAACCCACATTGCGCCCACATTGCGCCCATATTGCGCTCACATTGCGACGCAGCAATTTCCCACGGGTGTGGTTGTGCATCCCAGACCGATGGTCTGGGCTAGGACTGCGTCGCGCCTTTGGCGCTTTTTCAGCCTTGAAAGGGCGTACTTC
>CANJQH010000049.1 GCA_947476335.1 Anaerolineae bacterium
ACTTCGGACATGGCAAACAGCACTTGTCAAACGTGTTGTTCACGCTCAACCTGCTGGCTTTTTTGATCCATACCCTTCAAGAACTCACCGCCAAGCCGTATCAGATGCTGCGAACTGCACTCAAAGGCCCGGCGCACCTTCTTCAATGACCTGCGTGCCCTCACTTGCTACCATGTCTTTGATTCCTGGCAGCATTTGTGGTGCTTTATGCTCCAGTCTTTGGATATTGTCTTTGATCCAGCTCTTTTCTTTTCAGATTGAGAATTGCTGATAACTGTTCAGGATTGAGCAATCGTAATTCTGAACAGCTACGCCAGTTCCTCGTAGGTGCGCCACGCCGCGGCGAGGTCGTCCTCGGTTTGTTTGTATGTCGCAGTGAGTGACTGGAGCCGAGCGAAATCGGATGCTGCGTTTTCGATTTCGAAGCCGAGCTGAGTGAGCTTGTGCTCGAGTTCGGTGACACGTTTTTCGGCGGCTTCGAGTTTTACCATGCGCTGCTGCAGTTGGTTTTTCGAGAGCACTGGCGCGGATGGGGCAGGTGGCGTCGGCACGTTTATCGTAGCGGAGATGGCTGCCGGGCGTGATGTGGTGATGGTGAATGCGTCTTCGTCGCGCTGGTTGCGCCACTCATCGTAGGTACCCTTGAAGACCGTAAGCGAGCTGCGGCCGGACTCGTCGCGGTTGAGCAGCCACAGCTGTGTGGCGAGTGCGGCGATCAGATAGCGGTCGTGCGAGACGAAGAGCAGTGTGCCGTCGAAATGGCGCAGTGCTTCGGTGATGACTTCCTGCGAAGGGATGTCAAGATGATTCGTGGGTTCGTCGAGCAGGAGTACGTTGGCGCCCTGCAGCGTGAGTTTGGCGAGCGCGACGCGGCCGCGTTCGCCGCCGCTGAGCACGCTGATTTTTTTGAATTGGTCGTCGCCGCTGAAGAGAAACCGTCCGAGCAGATTGCGCGCTTCGCTGAATTTAAGGTCGGGCTTCGAATCGAGCAGTTCGTCGAGGATGGTTTTTTCGGGGTCTAGTCCTTCGTGCGCCTGTGCGAAGTAACCGACGCGCACGGCGGCACCGAGCTTGGCTTCGCCGTGCAGGGGGGGCATTCCACCGAGCACGGTTTTCAGGAAAGTTGTTTTTCCGGTACCGTTGGGGCCGATAAGTGCGACGCGTTCGGTGCGCAGCAGGAGCATATCGGGCGGGCTGAAGAGTGGACGATCGGCGTGATAGCCGACGGTGAGTGCGTGCGTTTCAAGGACGCGGTCGCCGCTGCGGTGAGCGGCGGCCAGGCGCAGTGCGAGCGTGTTCTGCTGTTCTGGTCGTTCGAGATGTTCGAGCCGGCTGAGGCGGCGTTGTCGTCCGCGCGCCTGGCCGCTTCCCTGGCTGTTGATATTGCGGCGGATGAAATCTTCTTCTTTTTGGATGAACTCACGCTGCGCTTCAAAATCCTTGAGTGCGCGTTCGCGGCGTTCGTCGCGCTGCAGCACGAAGTCTGTGTAGCTGCCGTGATAGTCGTCGAGCACAGACTGGCTGTCGGGGCTGCGGTGCATTTCCCAGATGTGGTCGCACACTTCGTCGATAAAGTAGCGGTCGTGTGAGACGACGATAAGTGTGCCTTCCCATTCTTGCAGGAAAGACTCGAGCCATTCGACGCCATCGGTGTCGAGGTGGTTGGTGGGCTCGTCGAGCAGCAGCACATCGGGCGAGAGCAGAAGCAGGCGGGCGAGGGCGGCGCGCACGCGTTGTCCGCCGGAGAGGCGGGCGATGGGCAGATGAAAATGTTCCTCGCGGAAGCCAAGGCCGCTGAGTACACGCTTGACGCGCGCTTCGATTTCGTAGCCGCCTCTGGCTTCGAATTCGTGCTGTGCCTGGCCGTAGAGTTCGAGCGCGCGTTCGGCCTTGACCGGGTCGATCATTTCCTGCTCGAGGCGGTTCATGCGTTCCTGCAGTGCACGCAGCTCTGTGAAAGCTGATTGCGTCTCCTGCCAGACGGTAGAGTCGGCCGAATCCTCGGCAGTCTGCGCGAGGTAGCCGCGCGAGATGCCGCGCGAGAAAGAGATGGCGCTGCCGCCGTCGGCTTCGTCAGTGCCAGCGATGATGCGTAGCAGCGTGGTTTTGCCGCAGCCGTTCGGGCCGACGAGCGCGATTTTGTCGCCTTTTGCGACGGTGAAATTCAGGCCGCTGAAAACGTCAACGGCGCCGAAGGATTTGGATACGTTCTTGCCAACCAGGACGGACATGCGATAAGGATTCTAGTAGAGAGTCAGAGTGCGCCCGAGTAAGGGAGTGACTAGACTCAAGGTTATGCCGTGATTCGCGGGTTCATGTAGTCGAGTTTAGCCACTCCCCGAGGAAAGGGGTAAATAGTAGAGAGTCAGAGTAAAGAGTAAGAAGTCCGAGCGTAGTCACTCTGACTCTTTACTCTTCACGCCGCCACTGGCTGCTGTCCGAATACCTTCAGCGTGATGTAGTGTTCCTGCACTGCGCGGAAGAAATTCGGCTTGCTGACATAGCGCACACCAAATTCCTTACATGTCTGTTCGACGATATGCGCGATCTTGGGATACGTGATGTGGCACATCTGTGGGAAGAGATGATGCTCGATCTGGAAGTTCAGACCGCCGACGTACCAGTTCATCGCCGCGCTCTGCGGGGAAAAATTCATCGACGTGATCACCTGGTGGATGGCCCATTCATTTTCGATGTGCAGGGGTTCGCCGACCGGTTCGACGAACTCGACTTCGGTGGCGATGTGCGCGAGCATGAGAATGTGCGCCATGACGGTGCCGGCGGTGACTGTGAAGGCGAGGAAGCCGGCGAGGACCATGTACCAGGGGAAGACCAGGGCGGGGATGACGAAATACAGCAGTGCGTTGAACGCGCGGCCGATCCAGAACGCAGTCTTGTCTTGACGCGTCATTTTCGGATACACAAAATGTTCACTGGATTTGCCGCTGAAATACACCGTGAAGTTGCGCATGATGATCAGGCCGATGCCGGCCATGGCGTAGATAAACGGTGCGTAAAGATGCTGGAAGCGATGCTTGGGCAACCAGACGTCTTTTGGCGAAGAGCGCAGCCAGCCCTCGGTTTCGAGGCCTTCGTCGAGGCCGGCGATATTGGTGTATGTGTGATGCCACACGTTGTGCTGCTGGCGCCAGATAAACGCGCTCAGGCCGACGATTTCGCTCGAGTAGCTCAGGATGCGATTGACGAGCGGCTTGTCTGAGTAGCCGTTGTGGTTGGCGTCATGCATGATGTTGAAGCCGATGCCCGCTGCGGCCAGGCCGAACGAAACGGCGAGTGCGACTGTGACGATCGGGTGCCAGCCGGCGATGCCGCTGTACATCCACAGCGCGTAGCTCGCCGCCCACCACAGCATGATGACGACGCTCTTGACGTACATCGCCGGCAGGTCGCGCGCCTTGATGCCGCGCTCTTTTACAAACGCGTCGACGCGTTCGTTCAACACTTTGCGAAAACCCTGGCGGCCGGTAAACGGCAGTGACTTGACGTACTGCTGCTTGGCGATGGGAACGATCTGGGGAAATGACGATTCAGAAACGGACGAGGACGCTGGGTGCGTCGATGCGATATTCATTCGGTACAGCCTTATTTACGAAACTCGACGCACGAGCAGCGAACAGCTGAATGCCGAAAGATCCCATGCGAACTTGGCGTGACGCTACCACATTCGACTGAGCTGTTATGGATTGGTCGGACGACGGACGACGGACGACCGCTATTCGCCGGCGAACTTCACTTCCGGCATGGGGAGGTGCTCGGTGCCGAGCTTGCGGCGCAGCATCTTGATCAGGCCGCCGGCTTCCAGAATCGCTGCGACGGACGGGGAGAGCGGGGGGAAGGCAAATTCTCCGCGCGGCGTGCGCACGATGCAGGCTGCGACGTCGACTTCGATGGCCTCGCCCTTTTCGACGGCGTCGACTGCCTCGGGGCAGACGACCGGCAGCACGCCGTTGTTCACGCAATTGCGAAAGAAGATGCGGGCGAACGAGCGCGCCACGATGACGGGCACGCCGGCCAGCTTGATGCACACGGCCGCTTGTTCGCGCGACGAGCCGCAACCGAAGTTCTTGCCGCCGACGATGATGTCACCGACCTGGACCTGTTTGGCGAAATCAGGGTCGAGATCTTCCAGCGCGTGCGAAGCGAACTGGCTGAGGTCGGTGAGCGTGTAGGTGTATTTGCCAGGGAAGATGACATCAGTGTTGACGTCGTCGCCGTACTTCCAAGCGGCGCCTGCGAATTTCATGGGGCGGATTGTATGCCGATGGGCGAGACAAAATATCTCCGGTCAATTTTCGTCATCGACGCTTTAACGATAATGTGCCAATGGTCTATAGACGGGAGATTGATGGACTGCGATTCGTAGCCGTAATTTTCGTTATTTTTTATCACATCGGATCGGCAATTCCAAGTGGCGGCTTTCTGGGTGTGGATGCGTTCTTCGTCATCAGCGGATATCTGATCTACAAAGTGATCGTTGGATATTTCGATGCCGGTACGTTTTCTCTGGTTCGCTTCTACGAGCGTCGCGCACGCCGCATTTTGCCTGCTCTGTTCGTTGTGGTTTTTTTTGTGCGTAATCGCGGCATTGTTCATCCTTGCGCCGGAGGACATGAAGGAATTCTCACAGAGCGTAATTGCCTTGGCGCTGTTTTCGCAGAACATACTCTTTTGGCAACAGAGCAGCTATTTCGCCTCTGAGCAGAAACTATTGCTGCACACCTGGAGCCTGGCGGTTGAAGAGCAGTTCTACTTTATTTTTCCGATCATCATGTATCTGCTGCTGCGCTTTCGGCGGCGATGGATTCCCGCTGTTCTCAGCGGCGGATTCGTATTCAGCCTGCTTGCAGCGCAATGGGGAACCACTGCAGCGCCGGATGCAAATTTCTACCTTTTGCCTGGGCGAGTCTGGGAATTTACAGCGGGCGCTCTCGCTGCGTGGACGTCGAGCACATCCGTATTTCAGTGGGATGTATTCAGGCGCAGCAATGTGAAGAATTTTGCAGCGTCGATCGGAATGGTGCTGCTTATCGCGTCATTGGTGGTCTTTCATTCTGATATGCCGCACCCAGGTGTGCACACGCTCTGGATCGTACTGGGAACGAGTCTGATACTTTTGTTCGGCGATGCAGAAACATGGATCGGTCGAATACTCGGGCTCAGAATTTTTACCTTCGTCGGACGGATCAGCTACAGCCTGTATCTATGGCATCAGCCGGTGATCATATTTGCTCGCTATTGGAATATTTTGCCGTTGACCTCGACGCAATTCATTCCATTGCTTGCATTGATCTTTCTGCTGTCCGTGCTGAGCTGGCGCTTCGTCGAGGAACCATTTCGGATGGGCCGATTGGGCACGAGGCGCCAAGTCTTTTTCGCATTGGCATGCGTTTCTGTAGTGTGGGTCGGAATGGGAGGCGCTGGAATTGCTACGAATGGTTACAAATATCGCTATGGTGAAAAGGCTGTATTCATGGATGAGGACTTCACGGATTTTTCGCGCCCGATGTTTGCAAGAAAATGTCGAGTGAAGCTGGTTGCGACGAATTGGAAGGAGCCTTGTATCTTCGGCTCCATCGACGAAAGCAATGCGCCGACGATTGCGTTGTTCGGTGACAGTCATTCACTCACATTGGCTTCGGCGTTCGACGCGCTCGGAAAATTGCATGGCAAGGCCGTAATTCACTTCTCACATCCGGGGTGTCCTCCGTTGCTCAGCGTTGAGATTGAACATCAGGGAGCTGACTCAGTCCGTTGTTCGACAGTGGCTCGAAACGAGTTCGAGTGGTTGAAAAACAGCAGAGTGCGACAGGTCTTTCTTGTGGCGCGATGGACTCTTTATAGCGGTGGCGATATTTCAAATGTAAGTAACGCGTACGGCACAGGCGCCGCAAGAACAGTGTTCGCGCAGGGTCTGGCCGAAACTGTGCGTGCCTACGAGGAACTAGGGATGGATGTTCACGTCGTGCTGCAGGTGCCGGAGCAGATCATCAAGCCAGTCAATCTATATAACCGCATTTATCTCGACTTCAGCCCTGACACCGCCAAATGGGGACAAAGCGTGCGGGAATATTCAGTTTCCTTTGCAGCGCATGAAAAGCAGCAGCATGCATATCGTCAGATCGTGATGGATGTTTTGGGAAATGCACCGCGAAGATGGATTGACCTGGATGGGTATTTCTGTGATCGGGATCGCTGTATGGTCGGTACGAGTCAACGTTCGTATTACTACGACACCAACCACCTGAGCACGTACGGCGTCGAGCGAATCACGGCAGCGTTCGAGCGTTATTTCGAATAGCTGGCGTCGGTAACTACTCAGGCCCAAATCAGTATTTCCCGCGAAACACACTATTCTCTCCCCCTTGTATGTTAGGGACATGTGGGCATGGCAGACCGTCCCCCCTTTGGTCTTCGGGGGAAAGAGTAGTGTGTTTCGCGTTGGAAAATAGCTGGCCTGAGTATTTACCGGCATCGTATACTCGCAACCTTCCCTGCAGAGCAGCAGAAGCATCATGAACAAAATCGTATTCAGCGGCATCCAGCCCACCGGCGAACTGCACATCGGCAACTATTTCGGCGCGGTCGCCAACTGGGTGCGCATCCAGAACTCGGGCGAGTACGATGCCACTTACTGCGTCGTCGATATGCACGCGATGACGATGCCGTACGATCCGCCGACGCTGCGCAAGAATACCGAAGGGCTGTTCATCGACCTGCTCGCCGCCGGCCTCGACCCGGCGAAGTCGACGGTATTCATCCAGTCGCTCGTGCCGGAGCACGCCGAGCTGCAGTGGATCTTCAGCTGCATCTGTTCGTTCGGCGATCTGACGCGGCAGGTGACGTTCAAGGAAAAGAGCGAACAGCTCGAAGGCCGCCAGGATGCGTTCGTGTCGGCCGGCCTGTTCAATTACCCGGTGCTGCAGGCGGCGGACATTCTGCTGTATCGCGCCGGCTTCGTGCCGGTGGGCAAGGACCAGGAACAGCATCTCGAACTGTCGCGCACGATTGCCAATCGCTTCAACCGCACCTTCGGCCACGAATATTTCCCGGAGCCGGCCGTGCTGGCGACTGAGACGCCGAAACTGCTCTCGCTGAACGACCCGACGCGCAAGATGAGCAAAAGCCTCGGCCCGAAGAGCTACGTAGCGCTGTTCGAAGACGAGAAGAACGTGCGCAGCAAGATTCGCTCGGCCATCACCGACACCGGCGAGCCGGCCTCTGAGATCGGAGCCGGTGCGCTGAATCTGCTTGGCCTGCTGCGCGCCACCGGGCGCGCCGACGTCGCCGCAGCCTTCGAGACGGAATACGCTACCGGCGAGCAGCGCCGCTATGCGCCGCTCAAGGATGCCGTGGCCGACGCGATGGTCGACCTCACTGCTGGCTTCCGCGCGCGCCGCGCCGAGATCGCCGGCGACAAGGACGCCATCCGTCGCCTGATGTACGAAGGCGCTGAGAAGGCGCGCGTCGTTGCATCGCAGACGATCAAAGACGTGCGGCGACTGGTCGGGCTGCCGCGCAGATAGGGAAGAGAGGGGAAGAGGGAAGAGGGAAAGGTATGACGAACACTGTTGTCGCCGCGATCGATCAGGGAACGACCAGCACGCGTTGCATCTTGTTCGACCGCAGTGGGCGTATCGTCGCGCTCGACCAGCGCGAGCATGACCAGATTTTTCCGCAGCCCGGCTGGGTGGAACACGACGCGCTGCAGATCTGGCAGCGCACGCAGGACGTGGTTGTCGGCGCGCTGGCGAAGGCCGGCTTGAGCGCGAGTGACGTGGCGTCGGTCGGCATTACGAATCAGCGCGAGACGGTGGTGATCTGGGAGAAGGACAGCGGCCGGCCGATCTCCAACGCAGTGGTGTGGCAGGACACGCGCAGCGCGGCGCTGTGCGCGAAGCTGGCGCGCGACGGCGGGCAGTACCGGTTTCAGAACACTGTTGGTTTGCCGCTGGCGACGTATTTCTCCGGCCCGAAGATTCGCTGGCTGCTGGACAACGTGCCAGGTGCGCGCAAACGTGCCGCACGTGGCGAGCTGCTCTTTGGAACCATCGACACGTGGCTGGTCTGGAACCTGACCGGCCGGCACGTCACCGACGTGACGAACGCCAGTCGCACCATGCTGATGAACCTGCAGACGCTGGATTGGGATCCGGCGATGCTGAAGGCACTCGGCGTGCCGCGCGCGATGCTGCCGGAGATTCGTTCGTCGAGCGAGGTGTACGGCGAGGCGCGCATCGACGCGCTGCGCGGTGTGCCGGTGGCGGGGATTCTGGGCGATCAGCAGGCGGCGTTGTTCGGCCAGGCGTGCTACAAGGTTGGTGAGGCGAAGAACACGTACGGCACCGGCTGCTTCATGTTGCTGAACACTGGGACGCAGCCGGTGATTTCGAAGAACGGGCTGCTGACAACGCTGGGCTATAAGCTCGGCGATGCGCCGGCGGTGTATGCGCTCGAAGGCTCGATCGCCATCGCCGGTGCGCTGGTGCAGTGGCTGCGCGACAACCTTGGGCTGATCGCGAAGTCCGACGACGTCGAAGCGCTGGCGGCGACGGTCGCGGACAACGGCGGCATTTACTTCGTGCCGGCGTTTTCGGGCCTGTATGCGCCGCACTGGGACGACAGCGCGCGCGGCATTATTGCCGGCCTGACGCGCTATGTGAACCGCGGCCACATCGCGCGTGCGGCGCTTGAGGCGACGGCGTTCCAGACGCGCGAAGTGCTCGACGCGATGAACAAAGACTCGGGCGTGAAGCTGAAGGCGCTTAAGGTCGACGGCGGCATGGTGCGCAACGAGGCGCTGATGCAGTTTCAGTCGGATGTGCTGAACGTGTCGGTGACGCGGCCGGTGATCGCCGAGACTACCGCGCTCGGTGCGGCGTATGCGGCCGGCCTGGCGGTGGGCTACTGGCGCAACCAGATTGAGCTGCGCGCGAACTGGCAGGCGCTCAAGTCGTGGACGCCGCAGATGACGGCGAAAACGCGCACCGCCCTCTACGCAGGATGGCAGAAGGCGGTGCAGCGGACGAAAGGATGGACCAGCTAAGTGAGTCGCCAAAAGTTCTGGCGGCAGATTCGCCTCCCCCGCAAAGCCGGGGAGGCGAATCTGCCGGACAAAACTTATGGACAGGAACTTAGGGATTTCAGATTTTTGATTTCAGATTTCAGATTGGGCAATGCGCTGCGACAGACATTCGAATGTGCAGTGCTCGGTCTTCAATCTGAAACCTGAAATCTGAAATCTGAAATGATCAGTGGTCGTGATCGTCCGCTTCCTCTTCGAGCAGGACCATATTGCGTGACTTGAGCGCTTCGGTATTGCGGTTGATATTGCCGCAGCCACCCTCGCCGGACGGGCGCACGTGAGGAGCGGCGCGTTCCTCGATGCCTTTCCATGCGTAGGGGTCTTTGCCGGCGACCATGACGATGTCGCGATAGTCCGTCGAAGCGATGGACTTGTTCTGTTCGCTGAGCATCCACGGCAGCAGCGACTCGGCGCTCATGTAGTGGTTCACCAGCGCGCGGCGATAGGCGCCCTCCGAGTAATTTGGCAGTGAGCGGTGCAGCAGGTAGCCGTTGAAGAAGACGACGGTGCCCTTCTTCACTTCGACGGGCACGGCGTCGTCGTCGGTATATGGGAACGACGTGGTCTCGTTGGCGCAGTCGAAGCGGCGATCGCGCTGCTGATGCTGCGGCCACAGGATGCCGTGTTTGTGCGAGCCAGGGATGACCCACAGGCAACCGTTCTCGACTGTGGCGTCATCCATGGCAATCCATGCGCCGAGCAGTGAGCGATCGCGCGTCGGAATATAAAACTCGTCCTGATGCCAGGCCTGGCCAGGCTTGCCCGATGCTTTGATGAACAGCATCGACTGCATGCATTTCACGTTCGGGCCGATGACCTGCGTCAGCGTCGAAGTGATGCTTGATTGCCCCAGCGTGTTGAACATCGGCTTCGAAATCTTGTGCGGGAAGTGAATGCAAAGATAGCGCTTGAGCACATCCGCGTCCGTGTCATCCGGCGCCGCCGGTTCGATGCCTTTGAACAATCCCCGCTCACCGCGGCAGATTTCGGTCGTTTCTTTGCTGAGCAGAT
This sequence comes from Anaerolineae bacterium, assembly GCA_947476335.1. Classification (GTDB taxonomy): domain Bacteria; phylum Chloroflexota; class Anaerolineae; order J036; family Brachytrichaceae; genus CANJQH01. The sequence goes on from CANJQH010000049.1 coordinate 10,115, forward strand.
CAATCTCTGCTGCAGTGAACGCGTCCTGCAAAACGAGGAAGCCATTTTCCTTGAAGAACGTGGCCATCGTCGGATCGCCTTTTTTGAAAAAGCCGGCCGGCGGCAGTCCACCCTCCCAGCTGAAAAATGGGTGATGGGTGAACTCGGGGCGGTCCGCCACAACCCGCGCCGTGTACTCATCAGGGCTGTTGATATCTAGGATTGCCATACCTATTTTTTTACCTTATTCTTTACTACTTAGCAAATGCCTCTGATTGTGCAAAATCTGTCCAGAATGAATCTTGTCGTGCGCGGTGCCGGACGCGTCGTATTCGGTGACGTGACGTACTTGCCCGGTGGAATCTGCGGGCCGCGCGTGCAGCCGGATTATCAGCTGGTGGCGATGCATGAAGGGGATGCGGTGGTGGAAGTGGAGGGGATTGTGCAATCACTTCCGGCGCAATGGGTTGGGCTGATGTTGCCGGGTCATCTGGAATTTTTTCAATTTGACCAGCAGCGAAATATGCATCATGGCTGGTGCGCGGTGCATCCATCGCTGGTGGTGAGTGAAATGGCCGACGACTTAGCGCGCGCGCCGGCTGCACTGCCGCTGACGCCGCGCATGCGCACGCTGCTCGAGTTCGGCCTGGGCAGCACGCAGCAGGACGTGCCGGCTGCGGCGGCGCTGCTTGAACAACTCGGCCTTGCTGTGCTGCAGCTGTATCTGTGTGAAGCGCAGACGCGCGACCGCGCCGATGTGCTGCCTGACTCGGTCATCGCCGCACAGCGTCTGATTGCGGCACATTTATCTGAACCGCTGACGGTGACGGCAATCGCCGGCACCGTTGGTGTGACACCGCAGCATCTGATCAAACTCTTTCGACGCACGCTGGGCATCACGCCGGCCAAGTATCTGTGGCAGGCACGTGTGCAGCATGGCGTCGAACTGCTGCGTGCGACTGGGCTTTCGGTTGAGCAGATCTCTGTGCAGTGCGGCTTTCAGAGCGCCTTTCACTTTTCGCGGCTGGTGCGTCAGCGCTATGGGCGTTCGCCGCGCGCGATGCGAGCGGAGGCGTGGCGGGGGATAGGGGCAGGAGATAGGAAATAGAGATGGCGGCGTTTACGGTTGCTGCACGTCTGGGGCGAACAGTCTAAACGGAGGCGTTGCGCTCGGCTCCGGCGTTGCGCTCGGCTCCGGCGTTGGCGCGGGTGTGCCTGCGGCGACGCTGACGGCGGCCGACGTCGACCAGTCGCTGGCGTTGCCAGCACGGTCCCATGCGCGTGTGCGGAAGCGATAAACGCCGGGCGCATCGAGCGTGGCATTGTACGAATTTACGTACACATCGTCACTGAGCAGCGTCCATGCGCCGTTGTCGCGCTGCACCTGCACGTCGTACCACCACAGCCCGGCGCCGTTGGCGTCATCGGTGCTGGTCCAGCGTAGTGCAACGGTCATGGGTGTTGTGGCATCGAGTATGGGTGCTGCGATCTGCATCGTCGGCGCGGTTGTGTCGGCTTCAATCAAAATAACTGGGCGGCTGGGCACCTGGCACTCGGTGTGGCCCCAGCGAAAATTCGGTGCGGCGTTGAAATTCAGCACATGGTTACCGTCGCCGTCGCGCACCTGTGTGGAGCGTGATCCGTCGGGTGAGACGAATTCGGCCTGTGGCAGGATGCCGGTGAATGTGTAACTCTGCGGTGCGGCGCTGATGTTGAACAGCACGCTGACGCGGCCGAGCGGCGTGCCATAGAACGTGATGCGGCTGACCGGGCCGGCCGGGTCGTTCGCAGCGAAGCTCGTGCCGAAGCGGCGCACTGACCATGCGAAGTGCTGGGGAAGAAACTGCGCGGCGGTCTGGAACGCAGCATATGTCGGCCGCGGTGCGCCGTCATATTTCAGCAGGCCCCATGCCTTGTCCGAATCGGCGTCGCTGAGGATGTTTTGTTCGTCGACGGCGCGGAACCAGTAATAGCGCTGCATTCCTTTGTGGAACGAGTAGGCCGCGTTCGAAATCAGGAACCACGCCGACTCCTCTGATGTGGCAAAGCCGGGCCAGGCGCCGTCGCGCACGCGCACGCCGCTCTCGGTGTTCCAGATCGGCTTTGCGCCGACGTTGGGCAGGAAAACATTCATGCGCAGATATTCGACCTCATCGAACTGTGTGCAGTGTCCGCCGTCGTAGAGGTGAAAGCCGATCACATCGTGAAAGTAGCCGTTCGCGGCGGCGTCGGGCAGTGCGCGCAGCGCTTCGAAGAACGCGATGATGCGGCCGAGTTCGACGCCGCGGTACATCGGCGCGAGCACGACGGTGGCGCTCGGGTCAGCGGCGCGGATGGCAAAGTACGAAATGCGCGTCATCTGCGCAAACTCCATGGCTGTGCCGCACCAGAAGTCGGTGAAGTTCGGCTCATTCCAGATTTCCCAAGCGCGTACGTGTGTTTTATAGCGCGCGACAGTTTCGTGCACGAAATGCGCCCAGTGGTTGTTCGGATCGTCCCACGGCATATCGAGGCCGGTGGGCACGCCGAAAAAATTGCCGCAGTCGCGCCTGGCAAAACTGGCTGGTGCGATCAGTACACCGAGGATGTCAAGATTCTGTGCGGCAGCGTCGGTGACGAGGGCATCGTAGCCCGACCAGTTGAACGCGCCGTTGCCCGGCTCGATGGCGGTCATATTGAATGTGACGCGTTCGTGGCTGGCGCCTGCGATGCGCATGGATGAATAGGCACGTGTGTCGCCGCCGTTGATGTAGTAATTGCCGAAATTCGCGCCGAGTGCGCTGTTCTGTGCGACGGCGGCGTTCGTCGGTGCGTTTGCCGGTGAACGTGCCGGTGAACGTGCCGGTGAACGTGCCGGTGAACGTGCCGGTGAACGTGTCGGTGAACGTGCCGGTGAACGCTGGTCTGGGTGCGCGGCGACGGGTGACTGTGCGAAGGCTTGCGCACGCGTTCTGATCCATGCGGCATCGATGGCGGTCTGTGCGCGGAAGGCGGCAGGGGCGGTGGCGGCCTGTTGTGCAGCCAGTTCGGCGGCGTCGCGCGGCCGGTCGATGCTTTCGATTCCTGGTGCGGCGGATGCGGGCGGCGGCGCGGGAATGCGTAGTGTGCAGCTTGTCAGCAGACATAAGGCGAGGGCGAGGGCGCTGGCGGGTAAACTTAGTGCTTTGTGCATGAGTGCTATTTCTTCGGACGCGCCTGAGCCTGGATCATCTTCCGATGTGCTGAACCAGCGCTATCGTTTGCTGGCGACTATCGCCGCCGGCGGCATGGCTACAGTGTACAAAGCCCAGGACCTGCTGCTCCATCGAATTGTGGCAGTGAAGATCCTCCGTTCGCGGTATGCGCGCGATCCGCTGTTCGTACGCCGTTTTCGCGACGAGGCGGCATCGGCGGCTGGGCTGAATCATCCGAACATCGTCACCATTTTTGACGTTGGCCGCGACATGTTAGACGGCCGTGAGCGGCATTACATCGTGATGGAATTCGTCGATGGCGCAGATCTGCGCCAGTTTGCGCGGCAGAACTCCATCGCGGGTGTGCTGCCGGTCGACGATGCGCTGCACCTGATGCTGCAGGTGTGCGGCGGTGTGGCGTATGCGCACAAGCGCGGCCTGGTGCACTGCGACTTGAAGCCGCAGAACGTGGTGGTGGCAAACAACGGTCGCGCAAAAATAACTGACTTCGGCATTGCGCGTGCGTACACGGTGACGATCGGTGCAGCGCGTGAAGACGTGGTATGGGGCACACCGCAGTACTTCGCACCGGAGCAGGCGGCGGGCGAAGCACCGACGCCGTCCAGTGATGTCTACAGCCTTGGTGTGCTGGCGTTTGAGCTGCTGTGCGGGCGGTTGCCCTTTGTTGCGACCGATCCGGCCGTGTTGGCGATGCAGCATCAGAGCGCGCCGCCCCCGAGTCTGAGCGCGTTGAATCCGGCTGTGTCACTGCAGTTGGAAGGCATCGTCACACGCGCGCTGGCGAAGGATCCGGCGCAGCGTTATCGCAATGCCGACCATTTTGCGACCGTGTTGGCGGATTATTTACAGCATGGCGAGCAGGACACGCTGCTGTCGCTGCCGCCGGCTGCGCCTGCTGTGCCGGTGGTGAAACCGCCGGTCGCCGTCGATGTGTCGAGCGTCGCTGAGCGCGTGCAGGCGCGACGAGGTTTGAATCCGCCGCGTCGCGCTGCTGCGTCGGCCGAGACCACGGATAACAGCGCTGCGGTGGCGCCGGCCCGCGGTGAAGTTGCAGGTGCGGCGCGGCATGAAGAGCGGGGCCGACTGAGCGGTGGCGTGGTCGCGCTTGGTGTGCTGGCGGTAGTGTGCGTGCTCGGGCTGATTCCGTTGTACTGGTTTGTGTATGCGGAGTACACGAAGCCGCCGACTCAGTCTGCGGTGACGCCGAGCGGCGTCACGGTAATCGTGCCGACGGCACCGCAGATCGTCATCCTGGTGAGTGTGGTGCCGCCGACTATTGCAGTTACTGATACGCCGCTTCCGGCGGTGGAACTGCCGCCGAATTTGATTGGCCGCGAATTGGATGACGCGCTGCGCGGCTGGTTCACGAGCCGCGGGCTGACGGTGGAAGTGCGCAGTGCGTACAGCCTTGATCCGGCGGGGACGATCCTGGCGGTGGAGCCGGCGGGGTCGAGTGCGGTGGCGGGCAGCGTACTGACGTTCACGCTGAGCAGCGGTGGCCGTATTCCGTTGAATGCGCAGCTGGATGGGGCGGTGCTGATTGAGTCGGCACAGTTCACGCGCGATGAATATGCGCCTGGGATGAGCGTGCAGTTTGATGTGACGTGGCGGGCGCTGCGTGCGGTAGGCAAAGATTACCGCGTGTTTGTGCATCTGTACGACGCGGCCGGCAATTTCCTGGGGCAGACGGGAGATCGTGCGCCGGCGGACAAAGGTGTGACGTATCCGACGGCTGCGTGGAAGGCGGGCACGATTGTGGTGGACACGTATGCGCTGCAAATTCCGCTGGACGCGCAGCCGGGGCAGTATGAAATTCGCGTCGGGCTCTATGACGACGGCGGGCGTCTGGAGGTGACGAACGCCGGCATGGCTGTGGTGAAGCTCGGCGGCGTGGTGGCGGGCACGGTCAGGGTGCGATGAGGTGTGAAGTTTAAGATGCTTTGATCAGCGACATTTGCGCTTCTTCCTCAATTTCTTCTTTCGCTAAGTGAGTCGCCAAAAGTTCTGGCGGCAGATTCGCCTCCCCCGCAAAGCGGGGGAGGCGAATCTGCCGGACAAAACTTATGGACAGGAACTTAGACTTTGCCAGCCGAATTCGATAGGTTCTGTTATGGGCACAATATCGTTAGCAGCAGGTGCCTCGTTGCCCCACTGTGTCCATCCAGGTCAGTGGTGACGGGCAAACATTTCAAGATAGGGACCAGGAGAACATTGTTCCACCAATTCATACTGTTCATCCTGCTTGCGTGAGTGTTCACGTCTGCGAGAAACGATTACATTGGTCTGTGTTCTACCCGGATCGAGTGTGCGGTTATTCGTGCCACGCGTGCCGAATAGGATCAGTTCAGTTACGTTGCGAAAATAGAATCCGACACCACGTCCATCCGGTCCTCCATATTTACGAATTTTGTACCAGACCAGGTTGGTCTTGTATGTAAATCCCCAGCGGCGCATTACCTCGAGACCTTCTGCAATAAGTGCATTAGGGACCCAGAGGTATAGATGTGCCTTGTCTTGCACGATCTGAGCAACAGGCAATTCCATGATTTCTTCAAGGGGCATTGTTCCGTAGCGGCTGAGCCGCTTGTGCTCTGGCGCCATTTTGCCTGTGCGGTTCTGAAAGCGCCAAGGAGGATCGGCGAGGGCAGTTCGGAATCGGTTTGTGCCCAGCGCGAGCATTTCTTCGGCTGCACTGCCGGGGGCGTACTCGACAGAAGAATCGTCACTGACGAATTTAATCTTCGACATAGTTCTCCTTTCTGATGCCGAATACCATGATCGGGCAGCCTCCACCGCTGCCACCGCGAATGCGCGGCAATCATTTAGACATTATGGGTCGTGCTGTTGCCGTAGGATGAACCACGTCCCAGCTCGTTGAAGATATCTTGAAGTTCATCGCAGCGCGTGATGATTACACCTACGCTTAACGCACGAAGCTCGAACAAAAGTCGGAAGTTGTTCAAATCTCGATCGAAGAACGGGTCTTTGTTGTTCCATTCGATTTCGAGTCCGACTTGATTCCTAAAACAGTCCACTTTATGCGTGGGCGATTCTGATTCCTGATCATCAACGACGATTTTTGTTGTAAATGAAGTCTCTCGCCAGCCTCGTTCTGTGAATTGACGATCGATCCATTCTGCGATGCCTGACTTGCGGCCACCAGGGGTAAGGATTTGGCTGCGGTATAGCTTGAACCCGTCGAGAACCTTAAGAATATCCGCCCATTCCTCTGTGAAATCGCAAGCAAGGATCGCACTGGCGTGTCGCCATTCATGAACCTCGTACCGACTGGTGATGGATTGAGGAATTCTGGGCGACATCGCGCCTACTACAAAGCCAGATCATCACCAGATCATCAGATGAAGTGGAAAAGTCAGGAATGTCATCTGTTGGTTTTTGTCTATTTCTATCCTGAATCCTGCAATCATCTCCTCTCTGTGAAAAAATGTGCGGCACTCGGCACTCTCATTTCCCCCTGCTATAGTCGCGCCGAATGCGACCGCGTCGACGCAATCCCGTCGTGCGTCCCACTGGGCAATCGCCGCGAGGCGGTGAGAAGCCCGGTTCGCCGACGGCGTTACTCTTCATCGGATTTTTTCTGTGCGGCATGTTGGCTGTGGCGGCGGTGCTATCGCGCCTGCTGGTGGTGCAGCCCGACGGCGGCGTCGAAATTCTCACGCCGGATCTGTCCGTGCTGCCGGGGCAGGGCGTCACTGCGACGCCGCCGACCTATCCCCAGCCGCTTGGCACGTCTGAAGCGCCGGACGCCGACGTGATCGTGCGCGATTCTGACGCTGCACCCGGCGTGGCTGCGTCCGACATGAAGACGCGCACACGCACTGTTTTACATCACATCGTGCAGCCTGGTGACACTCTCTTTGGCCTTGCTGTGCAATACGGGCTGACGCCGGAGAGTGTGCTGTGGTCGAACTACATCACGCTGAAGGACAACCCCGATCTGCTGCAAATTGGTCAGGAATTGAGCATTCCTCCGGCGGATGGGTTGGTGTACGTCGTCGAACCTGGCGACACGATTGAAGCGGTGGCGCGGCGATTTCGTGTTGAGCCGACCACCATCGTCGCCGAATCTGCCAATGGACTGAGCGGCGTCAACGAGGCGCTGCAAACGGATCAGATCTTGTTTGTGCCGGGTGGTGAGCGAGAGGTTGTGGTGTGGCAGCTGCCGAAACCGGTCGAAGTGCGCACGACTGCGAAGGGGGCTAAGGTGTATCGCGTCGGCAGCTGCGGCGAAATGGAGATTCCGCAGCTTGGGTCGGGAAGCTTCGCCTTCCCGACGAACCGGCACTACCTGAGCGGCTACAATTTCGGCCCATCCCACGGTGGCTGGGACCTTGCCGGGCGCTTGGGTGAGCCGATCTACGCTTCGGATGGTGGAACGGTGGTGTATGCGGGTTATTCGCTCGATTCCACTGGCAAGCCACGCGGGTATGGCCAGTATGTGGTGCTCGATCATGGCAACGGCTATCGGACGCTGTATGCGCATGCCAGCCAGTTGTTCGTGCGTTGCGGGCAGCAGGTGGCGCGCGGCACGGTGGTCGCGGCGGTGGGTTCAGTGGGTAAATCGACCGGGCCGCATCTGCACTTTGAGATACGGCTGGGAGATAACTACGTTAACCCGTCGAAGTTCCTTTCGTTGCAGGCGAAGTGAAGAAAATTAGCGACGCTAACAAACGATGGGCGACAGATAACAGACGCATGAAAGACGACGAAAAAAATCGCGCAATCGAGCCGGTGCAGCCGTCCCGCCCGGGGCGGCTGGTTCGCCCATCTGTTTCGCTGGGGATGGTGACGGAGCGTCTGGCGCTAGAGGTACGACAGAGTGGAGTGTGGTTGCAGTCGCCGCAGATGCGGCGGCGCGTGGCGCTGCTGCTCAGCCGCATGACGTCGCATGCGGCGATTCTGTTCGTGTCGCTGGTGGCGATTACGCTGGCGGGGCTGCGGCTTGGTTCGGCGGCGGTGGGCGGAACGGGTACGGCGGAGCGGCAGACTGGCAGCGTTGGCCGATCGCCGACGGTGCTGGTGGGTTCCGACCCATCAGGGGTGCGTTTTGGTGCGGGCTTTCAGCAGGCGGGCGCATCTGGTGTGGACGGCAGCATCATCCTGCGCGACGCTGCGATTGACTTCAACAGCGCCGCCGGTGCACAGGCCGGCTCGACAGCGGCTGGTGCGCAAGCGACCCGGCGCAGCGACATCACGACGTACAACGTGCAGCCGGGTGATGTGATTGAAAGTATTGCTTCACGCTTCGGATTACAGCCCACGACGATCGTGTGGGCCAACCAAGAGATCGAAAACAACCCTGACCTGCTGAAGGTCGGCCAGGAATTGACGATTCTGCCCACGGATGGTGTGTATTACACGGTGCAGAGCGGCGACACGACTGCAGGGATCGCCAAGCGTTTTAGTGCCGAGGCGGCCGATGTGATTGGTGAGCCGCTGAACAACCTCAACAGTGATGGGTCGAATCTTTTGGCCGGCGTGCAGATTTTTATTCCGAAGGGGGTGAAGGCCGATTCGTCGCGTTCGGGAATCGCGCCTGTGCCGTCTCGTCGCATTGCTGCGCCCGCCGCCTCCGCCTCTGGGGATGGCATGTCGACCGGCACATTCAACTGGCCGACGAATGGTTACATCTCGCAGGGGTACTGGTCGTATCACCATGGCATCGACATCGCCAACAGCATCGGCACACAGATTTCTGCGGCGGATGGCGGCTATGTGAAGTACGCTGGCTGGAGCAACGTAGGTTATGGCTATATGGTGGAAGTCGATCATGGCAACGGCTTTGTGACGCTGTATGCGCATATGAGTTACTTCTACGTCGATGTCGGGCAATATGTGTCGAAGGGGCAGGCACTCGGCCTGATGGGCAGCACGGGCAACTCGACCGGCCCACATCTGCACTTCGAAGTCCGGTACGGCGGCGGAACGCAAAACCCGTTCTCATATTTGCCCTGAGTTTGCCCTGAGTTTGCCCTGAGGGTTCCCAGACGGGTGGTGACGCTCCGCAACGGCATCCGCTCATGTTTGTCATGTTTGGTAACTACTCAGGCCAGCTATTTTTCCAACGCGAAACACACTACTCTTTCCCCCGAAGACCAAAGGGGGGACGGTCTGCCATGCCCACATGTCCCTAACATACAAGGGGGAGAAAATAGTGTGTTTCGCGGGAAATACTGATTTGGGCCTGAGTAGTTACCATGTTTGTCATATTGGTCCTGTTGGTCTTGAGTTGAGCAATTGCGCCCTGAGAAAACACTGCGTCCGATGGGAATCGCACTTGGTGGTTTCGGCGTCGAAGCTATATGAAGCTTGATGCGGTCTTATTTGAAATTAGGCGCATTCTGCGCGCATTCTTTGCGAACTCATCCTTTTCGATGAATTATTGCATCGACCTGTTTTCTTAGAATCTGCTTCGATATGCACAGAAGCAGTTCTATCTCAAAAAATCTGCTGCGAATATTCCTAATCGCTCTGATCTTATTGACCGTGTCGGTGTTACCAGCGCGCACTGCATTAGGCGGCGGCGACGCTGGGCAGGAGGATACGGCACAGGAAATTGGTCCCGTACTGAACGCCGATCCGGCGTTGGATGCACACGAACGGTTGGCGCGTGCGCGCGTGGCTGCGCTGGCGCATTCCGTTGCACAGCAGAACCGTGCCCGTTTGGTGAATATGCCGGAAGATTCGAGCGTGAGTGCGCGGCCGGCGACGGTTTGGACGCAGTCGCTCATCGTGGCACGCGTCTGGCAGCTTGGATTGCCGGTGAGCGGTCTGGTCAGCCACGGTTACGACAAGCGCACGCGCCACTACGGCATCGACGTGAAAGTGGATGAAAACACACAGATATATGCGGCGGCGGACGGCGTCGTCGTGCGTTCCGGCTGGGATGAGACTGGTTACGGCCAAATAGTGTGGCTCGATCATGGCCATGGTTTGCGCACGCTGTATGCGCATTTAAACGCCACACTGGTTGAGGCCGGTGCAACAGTGCGGCGCGGCGAAGTGATTGGACTGGCGGGAAACAGTGGCCATTCGACCGGCCCGCATCTGCATTTTGAAGTCAAGCAGGATCGCATCAAGCTCGACCCGCTGGCGTTCTATCCGGACGGCCGCGCGCCGATGAGTGACGATTTTGCTGCGGCGTCTGCGCCGATTCGATCGGAAGACAGCAAGCAGTAAGCGCGGCAACGCATTCGCGGCTACCATCTACGATGGCGCTGTCTTGCGTCATACAACCATGAAAATCACACATTTGCAGACCCTCTGTCTGAGCCGCATTCATGAGCCTGAAAATCAGTGGATCGTCGGTGGTATTCGCGCCGTCAAAGCCGACTGCGCGATTGTGCTTGTGCACACGGACGAAGGCATCACTGGGATCGGTGAGGCGTGTGCGTATGGCCAGCCCGATCGGATCAAGGGCTGGGTGGAATTTCTGAGCGCCGAACTCATTGGTTGCGACCCGCTCGATCCAAATACACCGCCGCCGCCGCACTATCGCTCTTGGAGCTATGACTGCGCCGTAGCCGGCATTGACTGCGCGTTGTGGGACATTCGCGGCAAGGCAGCTGGCAAGCCTGTGGCGGCGCTGCTGAGCGGCGCGCCGGTGAACCCGATCCGCTTATATGCTTCGTCAGGTTGTCGCTACGACTGGGGCGTGAATCCACGCCAGGTGATTGACGAAGCGCTTGGCTACATCGCGCAGGGGTACACCGCGATGAAGCTGCGCATCGGCACTGAGTGGGCGTGGGACGGCGTCACGGTCGATCGTTTCCTCGGTCTGATGCGCGAGTTGTCGCAAACGGTGAAGGCGACGGGCAAGCGCTTCGACCTGGCGGTTGATGGCAACCAGCGTCTGACCGAAGCGCAGGCCATGCCCATCGCGGCTGAGCTTGAGCGTTTGGGTTTTGCGTGGTTTGAAGAGCCGATTCCGCAGGCGCAGGTGGACGGTTACGCGCGCATCGCGGCGTCGGTGGAGATGCCGGTGACGGGTGGTGAGCAGTTCACTACGGTCGAACAATTTCGTGAGTACTTCGACAAGAAGGCCTACGACATCGTGCAGCCGGACATGGGCTGGTGCGGTCTGACCGAGGGCATGCGCATCGCGCGTTATGCTGAACGCTACGGTGTACGGGTGATGCCGCATAACTGGCACAACGGCCTGATGACGATGGCGAACGCGCATTATGTGGCGGCACTGCCGCGGCCGTATATGTGCGAGTTGTGCATGATTCAGGGGCCATTGCAGTGGGCGATTCTGCAGGCGCAGCCTGAAATTCGTGACGGCTTCCTGCATTTGCCGCAGGCGCCTGGACTGGGTGTGGCACTGGCTGATGACCTCGAGGCGCGCTTCCCGTACATCACTGGTTCGTGGGCGTTGCCGATCAACCGTGGTGAAGTGATGGCGGCGCGGTAGACGACTGCGTACAGTCGACGATGATTGGCACGATGACTGAATTCACCATTCGCCGTGCGTTACAGGATGCGCGTGTGCAGCTCGATGCTGCGCGCGTGGATGCGCCGACGCTGACTGCGCGGCTGCTGCTGGGGACGGTGCTTGGCCGCAGCAAGGAGTGGCTGCTGGCACACAGCGACGAAGTGCTCGATGATGTTGTGCGCATGAAGTATGTCGTGCTGCTCGAACGAGTGGCGGCGCACGAGCCGCTGGCCTACGTGCTCGGCGTGCGTGAGTTCTATGGCCTCGAGTTGTGCGTCGATGCGCGTGTGCTGATCCCGCGGCCGGAGACGGAGATGCTCGTCGAGCTCACACTTGATGTGCTGCGCCGTGCTGAGCGGCGCGCAGCTGGTTTTGATCACTTCGATATTGGCACGGGCAGCGGTGCCATAGCCATCGCTGTAGCAAAACATGCACCGGGCGAGCGCGTGTTGGCGAGCGACATCTCCGGCGATGCGCTCGTCGTCGCGCGCGAGAATGCACAGCGCTGCGGCGTGGCCGAACGCATCACATTCGTGCAGAGCGATTTGTTGAGCGCGATCGACAGCCTGCCGATTGTGTTGACGGCCAATTTGCCGTACGTCACGCGTGAGGAGATCGACGGCCTGCCGCCCGAGATTCAGGAGCATGAGCCGCGCATCGCACTTGATGGAGGTGAGGATGGCCTCGACCTGGTGCGTGCGCTGCTGGCGCAGATTGCAGTACGCCGTGCGGCGGAGCCGCGGCTGGCTGCGGCCTTCTTTGAGATTGGCGCATCGCAGGGTGCGGCTGCACTGGCGGTGGCGCGGCAACTTTTGCCGGACGCGCGCGTAGAGATGCTGCGCGACCTCGGCGCGCTCGATCGTGTGCTTTCGCTGCGCTGGTAGGTATCACGGCGTGTCTGGGGTCAAGGGGCGAATGACATGAAACGAGTTGCGGTCGCCCATATGCTTTAGACCGATGGTCTGGTGGGGCGATGCCGTGATTCGCGGAATATCCTTGAGTTTAGTCACTCCCCTATCGGTTGGGGCGAAGTCTGCTGCGTACAATCTCGCGCGTGACTCGAAAAATTCATCTGCTTGCCGTCGACCTGGACGGCACGACTGTGCAGCATAACGGTGACATTTCCCCGCGTGTACTTGCTGCGCTTGCGAACGCCATGCTGCGCGGTGTGCGCGTCGTCATCGCCACTGGGCGTACGCCTGGCGGCCTGCGGCGATTCGCCAAACGCATGAACATTCCCGGCCTGGCGATTACTACGCAGGGTGGCATCATCGTTGATATGGACACTGGCGTCGAATTGCGGAGACTGTATTTGCCGCGCGAACTGGCGTGCGAAGTGGTTGCGCTCGAACGCGATCGACCGCATGTGCGTGCGGTGCTGTACCGCGACGACAATCTATTCGTTACGGATATCAGCGTATTCAAGGCGCGCTCTGATTTGATTGGAGTGTCGGCTGTGCAGGTTGACGACTTGTGCAGCGCTGCGGCTGAGCATGATCCGGACAAGGTGTTGTTCATGCAGGAGCCTGAGCGCACGCGCGAAGTTTTTCGGGAAATTACTGCGTTTGTCGGTGCGCGCGCGACGGTGGTGCAATCGCATGCGCGCTTCGTTGAGGTGAATCCACTTGGCGCCGACAAAGGCAACGCACTTGCGTGGCTGGCGGCGCATTACGGCATCGCGCGCGAAAACGTAATGGCCATCGGCGATCAGCACAATGACGTGACGATGCTGCAGTGGGCCGGCTTCGGTGTGGCGATGGGCAATGCGTCGCTGGAGATTCAGGCCATCGCCGATCACGTGGCGCCGAGTGTCGAAGAAGATGGTGCGGCGGTTGTGATCGAACAGTTTGCGCTGGGGGAATAAGTGCGTAATCGTTACGTGTAATCCGAAGCGATCGTCGCTTCGGATTTTGAACTTAGTAGCGCGCCTGCCGGCTCAACTCCTCGCGCAGCTTCACGTAGCTCTCGTAACGATCGCGGCTGATCTCACCACGTTCGATTGCGGCGCGCACTGAGCAGCCGCGTTCGTGCAAATGTGTGCAGTCGCTGAATATGCAGCCCCCGATGTGTGCGGCGATCTCACGATAGCCTTCGTCGAGCACCTCGGCCTCGACGTCCCAGATCGCGTAGCCGCGGATGCCTGGTGTGTCCGCGATCCAGCCACCGTCGAGTTCGACGAGTTCGGGGACCACCGTGGTGTGTTTGCCCTTCAGCCATGTATCACTCACGCGGCCGACCTCGAGTTCCAGCCCGGGCTGCAGCGCGTTCAACAGGCTGCTCTTGCCCACACCACTCTTGCCCGTCAGCACGCTGATCCTGCCGCGCAGCCGCTCGCGCACCTGGGCAATGCCTTCGCCGCTGGAGGCCGACGCGTAGAGCACCTCATAGCCGATGCGTTCGTATTCGCTGAACATTTTGTGTGCAGCGGGCATGCCGACCAGGTCGGTCTTGTTGGCGATGATGATCACCGGCAGCTGCTGCGTTTCTGCGCCGACGAGATAACGATCGAGCATGCGTGGGTGGAAGTCCGGCTGTGCGCAGGCAAAGACGAAGACGACGAGATCGACGTTGGCGACGATGATCTGGCGGATGTCACGATTTTTCTTGACGCTGACGATTGGATCTTTGCGTGAAAGTGAGCGGCCGCGCGGCTGCACGGCAATGATGCGGCCTGTGGCGAAGCCTTCGCTTTGCACAATTTCGAATTCGACGTGATCGCCGACGGCGAGTGCGTCCTCCTTATGGCGCCCTTTTGTCAGGCGACCGGCCGCCTTGCAGATATGGTTGTGTCCTTCGTTTGTATGAACGGTGAAGAACCCGCTGTGCGCCTTGATGACCAGTCCGTGCTGCGTTTCACTCATGTAGTGCAGACCATTGTAGGAGTGTTGCTCGAGTTGAAACTTGGTGACTATTTTGCCCAGATTATTTTTCTCGTGAAACACGCTATTCTCTCGTCCGAAGGGAGTCTGGAAGGGAGTCTGGAAGGGAGCAGGAATAGCGTGTTTCGCGTTGGGAAAAACAGACCGGACGGACGGGGGTGAGTAGCTACGAAATGTAAAATCGCCTCCCATGAGTTCTCCGGAGTTTTATCGCGAAGCACGCGCTTACGACATTGCATTTTCAGACCGTGATTTTATGGGGGAATGTGATTTTCTTGAATACTGTCTGCGCGAACTGGGCACTGTGGAGGTGGCGCATGCGCGTTCATACCTCGAGCTGGCGTGTGGGCCGGCGCGGCATGCGCGTGAGTTGGCGCGGCGCGGCTGGCGCGCCAGCGGTCTCGATCTTTCGCAGGATATGCTCGAGTATGCGCAGGCTGGCGCGGTGAGCGATGGTGTGCACATCGAGGGCGTGTGCGCCGACATGACCGATTTCACACTGCCCGAGCCTGTCGCGCTGGCGTCGAATCTGATGGAGAGTTTGTCGCACCTGACGACGAATGAGCAGGTGGTGGCGCACCTGCGTGCAGTGGCGAAGAACCTGCTGCCGGGTGGTGTGTTCGTCATTGAGATGGCGCATCCCGATTCGCTCGGACGCGAATGTCTGCCGAACATGTGGACGTCGTCGTCGACCGATTCGCCGGCGTTTGCAGGCCAGCCGTACACCGAAGTCGATATGCTCTTCGGCTCAGCCGATGATCCATACGACTACGTGACGCAGGTGTGGACGGTGACGACGCGGCTGAGTATTCGCGAAGACGGTCAGCCGATGCGCGAGATCGAGCATCACTATCCGCATCGCTGGTATCTTGCGCAGGAGCTGCGCGCGCTGATTGATTTGTCTGGCGCATTTTCGCAACAGTGGTGGTTGGGCAATATCTGCATGCCGCCGCCGGCACTTGATGGGACGTCGTTAAGCATTAGGATGATCGTCGTGCTGCGGAAATAAGCGGCAGTTGTCAGCTCTTGTCGCCTTTGTAGGATAAGCAGCAGCTGTGGATTGTTTTGCACGATTCGCGCCAAATGCTGGATACGTTTGCACTTGTTCGTTCGTTTGCTGTAGTGCCCGCTGCCAGTACACTTCGTGACATGACACTCAAAGCTGCAAGCGGCATGTACTTCGAGGAGTTCGCCGTCGGCGACAGCGGCACCTCGGCAACGCGCACGATCACTGAGACCGACGTGGTCAACTTCGCTGGCCTCTCGGGCGACTACAACGAAATTCACACGAGCGAGACGTTTAGCCACGGCCAGCACTTTGGTCGGCGCATTGCGCACGGCATGCTCGGGCTGAGCATCGCTTCAGGCCTGGCTGTGCAGATGGGCTTCATGCTTGGCACAGTCGAAGTTTTTCGCAGCCTGGAGTGGGAATTTACTGGGCCGATTTTTCTCGGTGAAACAGTGTGGGTTGAGGCGGAAGTGACTGAGCTCAAACCATTCCCGCGCCTTAAAAATGGGAAAGTTACTTTTAAGGTTGTGCTCAAAAAGCAGGACGGCAGCGTGGTGCAGCGCGGCACATGGTCGTTGCTGGTGAAGATGAAACCACGATAGATGCGGGATTGAGACGGGCCGACGGGCGAGGCTTGCCTCGCCCCTACTAATAGATTTCCGGAATAAACAAGGCTCAAACGCGGAGGGCCTTGGCAAAGGATGCCAGAGCATCAAAGTTCATGTTGCGCAGCAAGGCACACGCGAAACGCTTGGTGCGTAGATGCATCACAAAGGCATCAAGCAACGCATCAAGTTTGG
>CANJQH010000050.1 GCA_947476335.1 Anaerolineae bacterium
GCTTTGCGGGGGAGGCGAATCTGCCGGACAAAACTTATGGACAAGAACTTAGCCCCGCAGGAGCGGTCGCTTCCCCAGCCTGGGGCGGAGCATCGAAGGTGCGCAAGCCCCGGGTGACGGCAACGGTGACGCGCGGTCAACGTTTGCCCCAAACGGCGGATGCCCCCCGCGGATACAGCGATCTCCGCCAGTACAATCCGATATGCAATGCATCTTAAATTCCTGACGCTCAACGGTTATAAGACTTTTGCGAGCAAAGCTCAGTTTGAGTTTGGCGCTGGGATTACGTGCATCATCGGCCCGAACGGCAGCGGCAAGAGCAACATTGCCGACGGAATTCGCTGGGCGCTGGGCGAGCAGCAGTTCTCTTTGTTGCGTGGCAAGCGCACTGACGACATGATTTTCAGCGGCAGCGCCAAACGGTCGCGCGCGAGTATGGCCGAGGTGATTCTCACCTTCGACAATTCGGATGGCTTCTTTCCGATTGAGTTCAACGAGATTGAAATCGGTCGGCGGGCTTATCGCGACGGCGCGAACGAATACGTGTTGAACAGCAACCGCGTACGCCTGCGGGATGTGGGTGATCTGCTCAGCCATAGCGGTTTGTCTGAACGCACATACACCGTGATCGGGCAGGGGCTCGTCGACAACGCGCTGGCGCAGAAGCCTGAGGAACGTCGTGCGCTTTTCGAGGAGGCAGCCGGTATCGCTTCATACCGCGACCGGCGCGAAGATGCGCTGCGCAAGCTGGAAGAGACGCGGCACAATCTCGAACGTGCGCGCGACATCCTCAGCGAAATCACACCGCGCCTGAACAGCCTCGAACGCCAGGCCACACGTGTGCGCCAGTATCAGTTGCTTAAAGCTGAGCTCGACGAATTAACGAAGCGCTATTTTGGCTATTACCACCGGCGCGTGCTGCAGAGCATCGCCGACGCTGGCGCTACGCGTGATCGTGCGCAGCAGGCTGCCGATGATGCCCTCACCACCGTGAACGCACTCGATGCCGCAGGCGAAGCGCTGCGTGATCAGCGCCGACAGCTCACCGCCACTGCCGTGGAAATTCAGCCGCGGCGCGACATAGCGCGGCGCGAAAGCGAATCGACCGCGCGCAGTGTCGCCGTCATGCGTGAGCGCCTCGCCTCCGCCGATGTGCAGGTCGCCCGTGCGCAACGCGACCTTGACGAGCACGCTGCTTCAATCCAAGACGCGCGCCGTCGCGCGAACACCGCTACGATGCACATGGCCAGCACGCGCGCCGATTGGTTTTCACACCGCGCTGAACTCGAGCATGCGCAGGCTGCGTCGTCTGGGGACCGCCAGCGCAAGGATCAGCTCGAAGCACAACGCAATGCTGCGCGCCAGCAGTTGATCGCTGCCGGTGCCGCCGTCGTTGGTGCACAACGGCAAATCACCATCGCGCGTGAACGTCAGCAAGCGCTGCGTCGTCGCATTGCTGCGCTCGAAAGCCAGATCGCGCAGGCGATGAGCAGTCGCGATTCTGAGCTGGCGCAGCGTGCGCACCTGATCGCCGCGCTCGACGATGATGCACGCAGGGCCGTCATCATCCACGAGCGTTTCACGCGCGGCACCGAGTTGCAGCAGCAGGCGACCGCCGCGCTCAACGCTGCGCAGTCGGCGTTGGCTGCGGCGGATGCGGAAGAGAAGCTGACTTCGCGTTTCAAACGCTTCGCGGAGATGCGCACGCAGCAGAGCGCTGACGATCTTGCGCAGGCGCTCATCGATTCGCGTGCGGCCGAAGTGCGTGGCACGCTGAAAAAATTCATTCAGGTGCTGCCGGATGATCTCAAGGCAGTTGAAGCGGCACTGGGCGATTTGCTGCACGCTGTGTTGATCGCTGGCGATTCGTCGGAGGCGGGTGCGGCGAATCTCGCTCGCATGCGCACGTGGCTGACAAAACGCGGCAGCGGCCGCCTGTCTGTGATTCCCGATTCGCTGCGAGTGATCGATGCAGAGCGCGTGAGCCAGGATGCGGCGCTGGCTGAATTTGCACGCTCACGCGGTGCGCGCCGCTTGCTCGATTCGATTAAGGCGCCTGAGTCGTTGCAGCCGGTGTTGCAGCTTTTGGCCGGCGGCGCGTTTATCGCACGCGATCTGGCTGCGGCACGTGAGCTGGCGCGCGAGCTTGTCGATGGCTGTGTAGTGGTGACGCGCGATGGTGAGGCTGCTTATCCTGTCGGCACATTGATTCTGCCGGCCGGTGAGCGTGTATCGCAAAAACTGGGCGCTGAAGTTCCTGAAGAGGAAATCGCCAGTTTGCCGGACCCGGAGACGGCGCGCAAAAATCGTGAGGCTGCGCAGGCGCACGTTGCTGCATCACAGCGTGTGCTGCACGCGGCGAAAACCGAACTCGATGAAGCTGTGCGTGCGCGCGATGCACTGGCGCGTGAAGAGCAGTCGCGGCGCCGCCAGATCGACGACATCGGACGCAAGGCTGAACGGTTCGAAGAAAATCTGAACGTGCTGCGCAATGACGTCGTTACAGCGGAAGGCGAAATCACTTCGATTGACGGGCAGGTGGTCGAGCTGGATGAAGAGCTGGCGCGGCAGAAGGACGCACAGACGCGCGCACAGCGCGAGGTGCAGGATTTCGAAGCGCAGCTCAGCGCGGTGCTGGCCGGCGGCCGCTTCGAGGCGGTGCGCGTCGCGCAGAGCAGTGTGGCCCTTGCGCGTGCGGCGGTGCAGAATGGCGAGCAGATGATCAATGAGCGCCTGATCGCGCAGCGCACCGTGATCGCACAGCGCGAATCGCGCGCACAGCGCATCACTGATGCAACCGTACAGCGTGAGCGTGTGCAGGCTGAGCTGACGTCGCTCGTCGATGCAGCTGCACGCGCTGAAACGGCATGGTCCGCCGCCGAAGCGGAACTGACGCCGGTGCAGCAGCAAATCGCTGTGGTGGATCAGCAGCTGAGTGAGCAGGACATGCGTCGGCGCGACGGCGAGCGTGCATTGCGCGAATGTGATGCGCGCTTGAATGCGGCTGTGCTCGATCTGGCGCGCAACAATGATGCGTTGGAATCGATGCGCGCGCGCGCAGGAGAGATGATTGCCGCCGAAGCTGAAGTCGAAATGGAAGCTGCGCCTTCTGAGTCCGAATTTGGTGCGGAGCGTTTGAGCCTGGTTGATGAATTTCTGCGCGGCCTGCCCGAGGTCGAGCAGTTGCCCGTCGGACTCGAAGATCGCATGAACCAGCTGCGTGGGCAGATCAAGCGGCTCGGCGCAATTAACCTTGAGGCGCAGGCTGAGTATGACGAACTGCGCACGCGCTTTGATTTCATCACTGAGCAGAGCGGTGATTTGACGCAGGCGTCGGACCAGCTGCGGCAGGTGATCGCCGAATTGAACGACGTCATCAAGGTGACTTTTCGGCAGACCTTCGACTTGATCAACGAAGCGTTTCAGGGCACGTTTAAAGTGTTGTTCGGCGGTGGGCAGGCGAAGCTGACGCTGATCAATTCGGACGACATCGATGAAGCCGGTGTCGAGATTCAGGCGCAGCCGCCGGGCAAGCGTCCGCAGTCGTTGGCGCTGTTGTCGGGCGGCGAGCGCTCGCTGACGGCGACGGCGTTGCTGTTCGCCATTTTGCAGGTGAAGCCGACGCCGTTCTGTGTGCTGGATGAAGTCGATGCGGCGTTGGATGAATCGAACGTCGGCCGCTTTCGTTCGATGGTGGAAAGCCTGAGCGATCAGACGCAGTTCATCATCATCACGCACAACCGTCGCACGGTCGAAGCGGCGAGCACGATCTATGGAATTTCAATGGCCGCCGACGGCGCCAGCACCGTGCTCAGCCTGCGCCTGGATGATGTGACGTAGAGCGAGAGGAGAGAGCCAGAGTAGAGAATCAGAGTGGAGCGACGTGTTGTGGGAGGTTCGAAGTGATGAACATCGTCATTGGAGCGGGGCTGGGTGGGTTAAGTGCGGCGATTGTGCTTGCTGCGCGTGGTGAGCGCGTGACGGTGCTGGAGCAGCTTGATCGGCCGGGTGGCAAGATGGGTGAGCATATGGCCGAGGGTTTTCGCTGGGACACCGGGCCATCTGTGCTGACGATGCGTGATGTGTATGAGCAGCTGTTTGCGCTTGCCGGTCGTCGCATTGAGGACTACGTCGAACTTGTGCCGTTGCAGCCGGTGACGCGCTATTTCTGGCGCGAGGGCACCGTGTTGGATGCCACAATTGATCGCAGTGAAATGCGTCGGCAGATTCGCGAATTCAGCCCGCGCGATGTTGATCGCTATGACGCGTTTATGGATTACGCAGCCAGGCTGTTTGCTACGGTGAAGGAGCCTTTCCTGTATCGGCGCAAGCCGGCGTTGCGTGATCTGTTGCGCCTGCCGCTGCGCGACACGTTGAAAATTGACGCACTGCGCACGATGAGCCGTTCGACTGAGGCGGCGTTTCACGATCCGCGTTTGCGGCAGTTGTTCAATCGCTTCGCCACGTACAACGGTTCATCGCCGTACAAAGTTCCGGCCACGTTGAATTCGATCGCACATGTCGAGATGGGCGCCGGCGCTTTTTATCCGCGCGGCGGCATGGTTCGCATGGCGCAGGCGTACGAAAATCTGGCGCGTGAGCTGGGCGTGGAGATTCGCTGCGGCGCCACCGTGCGGCGCATTTGTGTCGAAGGCGGGCGTGCGGTCGGTGTGGAACTGGCGGGTGTGCCGGAGAGCGAGCGGTTGCTGCACGCCGATGCGGTGGTGTGCAACGTCGATTACGTGCATGCGCGCGCGCGCTTTCTTGATGCTGGACCGTCGACGCGCCTTGAGCCTTCGTGCAGTGGCTTCGTGCTGATGCTTGGTGTGCGCGGTGTGCACGAGCAACTGGCGCACCACAATATTTTTTTCAACGCAAACTACAAGCGCGAGTTCGATGATATTTTTGAGCGCCGTGTGCCGTGTGAGGACCCGACGCTGTATGTGTGCATCACCAGCCGCAGCGATCCGTCGCACGCGCCGGCGGGCTGCGAGAACTGGTTCGTGCTGGTGAACGCGCCGTACTTGAGTGAGGCGTGGGATTGGCAGATTCACGCTGCGAGCTACGCCGCACATATTCGCAGTCTGCTCGAACGCCACGCCGGGCTTGATCCAGCCGCGGTCATGTACGAGAAGGTGTTCACACCGGCCGATCTGCAGCGCACGTACGGCGGCAACCGCGGCGCGATTTATGGCTTCTCTTCCAATGGCATGGCTGCGGCATTTCTGCGGCCGGACAATCGTGATGCTGAAATTCGCGGCTTGTATTACGCCGGCGGCAGCACACATCCTGGCGGCGGCGTGCCGCTCGTCACGCTGTCCGGCCGCGCCGCCGCCGAGTGTTTGCTGGAAGACAGGGGAGTGGGAAGTAGGAAGTGATAGCGCAGAGTGAATATGGAGCTTTACAGCGTCACTCTCCACTATCACTTCTTCCCTCTCCACGAATTACGACTTCCTGTAATTCACCCCCAGCACGCTTAGTCGCTGCAAATGTGTGGCCATGCGTTCGGTGAACCGGGCGTAGTCGCGCGTCGAGGTGGGTGACCAGACCACTTCGGCCAGCGCGCATAGGCGCGGGAAGGCCATGTAATCGAGATGTTCGGGCGTGGGAATGTATTCGGTCCACAACTGGCACTGCGCACCGAGCACATGTTTCGCCTGCTCAACCGTGAGTGCGGCCGGAATCGGTTCGTAGGCGTACACTTTTTCCAGTGGCAGAAAGCCGCCGATGGCGAGTGGTTCCTTCTCGCGGTCTTCTGACTGGTAGTAATCGAAGTAGGTCCAGTGGTACGGCGCCATGACCACGTCGTGGCCGTTCTGTGCTGCGGCGATGCCGCCGTCTTCGCCGCGCCACGACATGACGACGGCATTGGGCGCCAGACCACCTTCGAGAATTTCGTCCCAGCCAATCAGCACGCGGCCGCGTTCGTTGAGAAAGACGTCCATCTGGCGGATGAACCAGCTTTGCAGATCATGTTCATCGTGCAAGCCGAGTTCGCGCATGCGCGCCTGCACGCGTTCGCTGGATTTCCATTCGTCCTTCGGGCATTCGTCACCGCCGATGTGGATGTAATGGTTGGGGAAGACTTCGAGCACTTCGGACAATACGTCTTTGTAAAAATTGACGGTGCTCTCTTCGACGTTGATGACGTGCTTGTGAATGCCCCACTGGCAGGAAACGGGAATTGGATGATCCAGGTTGCCCAGCTCCGGATATGCGGCGATGGCGGCGCCGGCATGGCCGGGCATTTCAATTTCCGGTAGGACTGCGATGTGATGCTGCGCAGCGTATGCGATGATTTCGCGCGCTTCGTCCTGCGTGTAGAAACCGCCGTGTGGCACGCCGTTGAGCACGACTTCTTTTTCCTTGTACTCGAACTGATGCCCGACGATCGTGCCCGGACGAAAGGCACCGACTTCCGTCAGGCGCGGGTACTTGCGAATCTCGATGCGCCAGCCCTGGTCTTCGGTGAGATGCCAGTGCAGCACGTTCATTTTGTGCAGCGCCAGCAGGTCGATGTATTTGCGAATTGTTGCCAGCGGCATGAAGTAACGGCCGACGTCGAGGTGCATGCCGCGCCAGCCGAAACGCGGCTGATCGAGGATGGACTGACAGGGCGCGCTCCAGTCGACGCCGGCGACGGTGGTCGTGCTGAAAATCTGCGCAGGCAGCAATTGGCGCAGGCTTTGTGCGGCGTACATCAGGCCGGCTTCGGCAGACGCGCGCAGCACGACAGTGGAGTCGTTCACGTCCAGTGCGTAGCCCTCGGCGCTGATGCCGTCGATGCCGTCGATGCCGTCGATGCCGTCGACGTTCTCGATGCGAAGTTCGATGGTGGACGTGCCGGCTGGCGCATTCGCGACGATGGGCAGAGCGAAGCCGGTTGCCGGGCGCAGCCACGCAGCGAGCTGCTCGGCCTTGCGCTTTGCAGTGCTGGCAGCCACGATGGCAGTGGTGGATGTGAGCGTGAAGTGGCCGACCGATGGACGGACCTGTACGGGAACTGGAATGATGGACATGACCCGTCGGTTATAGGCTGGAGCCGCCTATGGGTCAAATGGCAACGACGAACTTCATGGTGCGCTGTTTTGCAGGTTCGGCAGGAAGCTCTTGTTGGTCAGCACTTCGTAGACGAAGGATTCGCCGCGCGCTTCCAGGGCTGTTGCTCCGCCAATGACATAGAACTCGGTCGGCAGCGAAGCCACAGCCGGGTTCTTCCAGATTCCGGCGCGCGACGCTGGAATTTCGAAGGGGAGCCAGCGATCTGCAGCGATGTCGTAGCGCTCATTGAACGGGATGTAATTGGAGGCGACGCCGCCGCCGATCACGTACAAACTGGCACCGATCTGCGCCAGGCCCAGTCCGCCGCGTGCGATGCTCATTGGTCGGCACGACGTCCAGTGATCGGTGGCGACGTCGTACATCTCACACGTAGTGAATTCGTGCCGGCCGTCGGTGCCGCCGACTACGTAGATGCGGCCTTCGAAGGCGGCGGCCGCCGCCTGGCTGCGCGCGGTGGGCAGCGCAGCGACGCGCGTCCAGCGCCGCTGCGCTGGGTCGTATGCGTAGCCTTCAGTGTTGAAGCTTTCGTCGGCGCGACGCCCGCCGAAGACGAAGATGCGGCCGCTGCTTGCTGCGACCACTTGGCCGGACATGGCATGCGGCAGCGGAGGCAGTTCGGTCCAGCGATTGGCAAGGGCGTCGTAGGCTTCGAAATTTGTGGTGGGTGCACCGGCTGCGTCGGTGCCTGCCGGTATGTAGATCACATCGCTTAGCACGGCACCGGCCGCGAACCGCAGCGGTGTGGGCTTCGGTGTGCCGTCGCGCCACACGTTTGTGCGCGGTTCGTAGATCAGCGTTTCGCCGACGGCCTGGCGCTCAAGTGTGCCGCCGATGAGGTAAATCAAACCGCTTACGGTGAATGCGGCGCTGCGCGTGCGTGCCGTCGGCAACGGTGCGCGGGTGAACCAGCGTGTGGCATTGCCGGTTTCAGCTGTTTCGGGCACGGCAGCCCCTGAGATGAATTCGGGATCCGCCTCGCGTTCCGCTCGGCCGAGCGGCAGCTGCATGCTCCAGGCGCCGCCCATTGCGATGATCAAGGTGACGAGCACGAGCGCGATGCGTCGCGATCGTGCCAGCGGCTGTGGTGGCTGAGGATTTGGCGCGACCGGCACCGGCGCAGTGGCCTGCGTTTTAATCGCGGGCGATATCTCTTCCGATGGCGTCGTCGAGTTGTGCACGCCTGCGACGATTGGAGATTTGGCTGGGACTTCGACGTATGCAGCCTGGACTATCAGTGAAGCTTCTTCTGTTCGTTGCACCCAGCCGTTGCGCTGTGCGATAGCCGCGACTTTGGCACGGCTCTCTGCTTCGAGCTTCACGAAGATGCTTTTCAAGTGTGCCTTGACCGTGTTCTCTGAGATGAACAACGTCGCCGCAATCTGTTTGTTGCTGGCCCCCTCGGCTACAAGTTTGACGACTTCCAGCTCGCGTTCGGTGAGCGGCTCTTTCGGTTCTGCCACGCGCCTGATTATCCGGGATTCGCCGAACTCTTTTTATTTTGTTGTAACTACTCAGGCCAGCTAAGTTCCTGTCCATAAGTTTTGTCCGGCAGATTCGCCTCCCCCGCAAAGCGGGGGAGGCGAATCTGCCGCCAGAATTTTTGGCGACTCACTTAGTTTTCCAACGCAAAACACGCGATTCCTTCCCCCGAAGGGGGAGAGAATAGTGTGTTTCGCGGGAAATACTGATTTGGGCCTGAGTAGTTACTTTTATTTTGTTGCTGAAAATAGATGATTGCGCATTTCTTCGTAGATCGGCAGAGGCTCCAGGCTTGGTGTGACAAAAGTGAATGCGTCGCGGTAGCCTTGTGCAGGCGCAGGTAATTTGAATACCCAGAAGGTCACGCAACGCACCCATAGCCAGTTTGCTCGTGCATAGTCCAGTGCGCGCAGTGTGTACTCGATGCGTCGCGCCGGCGTCACGCCGTTGACGTAGCGTGGGTCATCATTCCAACCGGTCTCGGTGATGTAGGCCGGCTTTGTTGCATCGCCGTGGTGCGCCATTACTTCGCGCAACAGCTCGGCGCGGCGAAAATTAATGCGCTCGGGTGAGGGTGGTGCATTTGGCGCGTCGGTCATGCCATAGTTGTGAATTGCCAGTGCGTCGAAAAAATCGCGCGCGCCGGCGGCGTACATCTCTTCAAGAAAAGTGATGTCGTCGAGCGCGGCGTTTCGATTGCGCTCGAGCGTGGGTGCGAGCGCGCCGGCCATTACGACTGCATCGGGGTTCGCCGCCTTGATGCGCGGATACACTTTGCGCAGCATCGTGGTGTATGCCGCCGGATCGACTGGCCGCAATCCCCATTCGTTGCTCAGGTTCGGTTCATTCCAAATCTGCAAATGTCGAACGCGGCCGGCAAAGTGTTTTGCAAACGCGGCGGAAAATTCTGCGAATGCATCAACGCCAGCTTCGTCGAGATATGTCCACGTGGTCTCATGACCATCGACCTGCACCGGACGTGCCCACGCTGGTACGAAGCCGAGACGTGCGATCACTGTCAGGCCCTGGCGATTCGCATGATCGACGATGAGATCGGCCGCGCGCCAGTCGTAGACGCCGCGCGCGCTTTCGTAATAGGCCCATGGGAAAAATTCAACCACCCACGGCGCCCCCATCTCGCGCACCATCTCGAGCCCGCGCTTGATCTTCCACTCTTCGGCTTCGTCCACGAAGCGCGTGTGTACACCCGCCAGCACGTTTTCTGTGCGCACGATCTGCTGTTCACCGAGCGTCACCAGTAGTGAGGCTGGCCGTGCTAGTGTGAGCAGCCATATGAGGACGAGGAGGCGAAGAAATTTCATTTCAGATTTCAGATTTCAGATTTCAGATTTCAGATTGAGCTTGGAGTGATTCGCTTTATTCGGCGTATCCAAAGCGATACTCGATTTTCGTCAATGTGCGATGTGCACTGTGCAATCTAAAATCAGAAATCCATGAACGCACCTTCTATGCTCCGTCAGGTTGAAAGCTTGCCCACACTGTTGCGTGATGAATTCGACGTGCTCGACGAACGTGTGCGTCGCGCCATCAATCATCATGATCTTCTCGCTGTGCGACGTGTTGTGCCGATTGGTTCTGGCGATTCTCATTTTGCCGCACTGGCTTCTGAGCTGGCGTTTGAACAGCTGGCGCAATTGCCGACGGAGCCGATGACCGCGATGCAGTTCGGTCGCTACGGTGCTGCTTATCAGTCGAAGGCGTTCCCGCTGAATCCGCTCGTGATCGGCATCTCTGCTGGCGGAACCAGCCCGCGCACGGTTGAGGCGCTGCTCGCTGCACAGCGCGAAGGCGCGCTCACCGCCGCACTCACCGCCGTTCCCAGCTCACCCGTCGCCCGCGCGGCGACGTTGCAGCTCGACGCACGCATTCCCGACTTCGGCCCGTGCCCGGGCGTGCGCACGTACTTTGCCTCGCTGCTTATGCTGCTGCTGCTCGCCGTTCGTCTGCAGGAGGTGCGCGACCTCGTCAGCCAGGAGGAAGCCAATGCGCTGCGCCGCGAACTCAAACGCACCGCTGACGTGATCGAGGCTACGCTCGAAGCATGTCGCGCTCCCGCCCGCGCGCTCGCTGAACGCCTGCGCAATCACAAGGCATTCATGTTCGTTGGCGACGGTCCGAACTATGGCACCGCGCTCTACTCGGCGGCAAAAATTTCCGAAACGTGCGGCTTCTACTCCATGGGCCAGGAAAGTGAGGAATGGAAGCATCTGCAGTACTACGTTACCGCCTTCCCTGACATGCCGACTTTTTTCGTCTCGCCCGGCGGCCGCGGCCATGGCCGCGTGGCTGATCTCATGGAGCCGGCTCGCCGCATCGGCCGCATCATCACTGCCATCGTTCCGCATGACGATGCACAAATCGCACCGTATGCCGATGCTGTGCTGCCGGTCGTCGGCGCTGTGCGCGAAGCCTTCGCTCCGCTCGTCTACTGCGTCCCCGGTGCGCTCTTCGCCGCAACGCTGTGCGAAGTCACTGGCTCAGCGCCATTCAACGGCTTTCAGGGGCGATATGGGTTGAGTAGATAGTGATAGTAGATAGTGATAGTGCGCACTATCTACTATCACTATCTACTATCCACTTCAGTCGCTTCTCCACTTCTTCTTCGTGCCCCGGGCCGAAGTGCGGTACGCCGAATTGTTCGAGCGCGAAGCTGGCGCTGACTGCGGCGCGCAGCGCTGATTCGTGCGCGTCGTATCCGCGCGCGAGCGAGATGGTGAAGCCGCCGCAGTACGCGTTGCCGGCGCCGGTCACGTCGACGAGCGCGCGCGGTGGCACAGCTGGCACGTATAGCGGTGCGACGGTGTGGCCGCGTAAGTACGAGCCGCGCGCGCCCATGCGAATCGCCACGAGCGGCGCGCCGGCGTCGAGCAGCGTTTGTGCCATTGCCTCGACATCGTCGCGCCCGGTCAGCTCATGCGCCTGATCGATGTCTGGTGAGAACAGCGTCAGCTGTGCGAGCGAATCGCCGTAGTCGGCTGCCTGCGCACCGGCATGCTCGGGTGCCGGCTCAAACACGAGCACCATCTCTGGTGCGATGCGGCGCAGCTCGGCCACGAACTCGATGTGTCGTTCGACTGTGCCGTTGGTCATCAGGTGCATGCCGCGCGCGCTGCGCCATGCCGCAGGCAGGTCGTCAATCGTCGGCGAATTGCGCGCGAACGTGGCAAGGTCGGTGCGGAAGATTTCGAAGCGCCGATCGTCGCGTTCGATGATCTGCCACGCGCGCGTCGTCGGGTCGGGCCGCTCGTACAGGCCGCTCAGGTCGACGTCGATGCGTTCAAGCTGTGCACGCATAGCCAGGTCGAAGTCTGCGCCGGTACACGCCACGAAGCCGTTGCGCGGCCGTGCACCCCACACACGCATACCGATGAGCGCGTGCGTCCCACCGCCGCCGAGCGTGCCCATCAGCGTGCGGCCATCCCACATCACGAGGTCGTCGACGATGACGTTCGAAAACGTCACACATTCAATTGGTGCGTTCATCCGGCTACCACCTTGATGTGCACCTTGCGCTTGCGCGGGCCGTCGAATTCCCAAAAGAAAATGCCCTGCGAGTCGCCCAGCAGCGCACGCCCTTTGTGCACGATCAGTGTGAGCTGGATGCCGGTCAGGCTCGACTTAATGTGCCCGGCCGCGTCGCCGGGCGTGTCGAAGATGTGCTTGAAGTTCGTGCGCGTAGGCACCAGACGATCGATCTCGTCCTGCATGTCGAGTGCTGTGGCCGCGTCGAGGTACGAGTTAATCGTCAGCGCTGCAGTGGTGTGTGGGCAGAACAATACGCACACGCCTTCCTGCACGCCGCTCGCGGCCACGGCCTGCTGTACTTCGGCGGTGATCAGCACGAGCTGCTGTCGCGCACCGGTCGGAACGGGAATGGTCTGGAGCATCGTGGAGGAAAGATACTCCAACGTCGTCGACTGTGCATGAGCAGTGACGATTTACAACGTTACGGTGGCCGTTTGGTCAGAATTTCCAGTGCCTCGCGCCCTTCTCTCGCGAAGCCGAGATAGCCGACTTCGCAGCCCCATACCACTGCGGCGAGCGCATACAGCACGCGCGAGACGAAAAGCTGATCATGGTTGATCGCATGTCCATAGCCGTCAACGAGTGCGTCGAACAAATCCGGCCGCGCGATCCAGTTCCACTCGGCAAAGCGGCTGAAATCTGCCGTGTGCACATCCCAGTGTGCGAACTCGAAATCGATCATGCCGCACCACACGCCGGCGTCGTTCGCTAGCCAGTTGGCGGTGCAAAAATCGCGATGGCACGCCGTCGGCTGCTCGTCGGCGAATGCGTCGATGCTGTACTGTGCGTGTTGCACAACCACATGCTCTTCGGCGCGCAGACAGCCGATGCGCTCACCGTGCGCGATCCATTCGTCGAACGATGTGCGCAAGTGTTCGCGCGCATCCACCTGCACGCTGCCAATCGGTGCGCCATGTCGATCGCATGGCCCGAAGAACGTGCCGTGCGGTGTGGTGTGTAATTGTGCCAGCGCGCGGCCGGCGCTGTGCCAGACGTTACGTTCAACCTGCGGCGTCAGCGAGCGACCCTCGATTGGCCGACCGGGTAGCGCGGTGATCAGCAGCGCGCGCGGCTCACGCTCGTGAATTGCGACGAGCCGCGGTGCGTCTTCACCGCACGCCGCCGCCCAGTTCTCGTACACGTGCACTTCACTGTGCCAGTGCTGCCCGTCGCGATGGCGCTTCAAAATATAGTCGCCGTCCGTCGCGCGCAGTCGCAACACAGACGCGCGATCCCCTGCATGCTCGCGCGTCGCATCAGCGAGCACCTCGATCCGCCCCAGCACTTCCTCGCACCAGCGCATCAACACTGCGTTTTCGTCACTGCCCACTTTATCTCCCGCACTGCTCCCTGATCTCCCGCACTCCGCCGCCACTATCGACTATCGACTATCACTAACCACTTTCTGCCTACTCCAACACCCGTTCGCGCCATGCTTCGTCCTGCGCCAGCTGCGCGAACGCGGCGATCGACTTCGCGAGATTTACGAGGTCGTCGATGTGCACATGCGGCCGTTGTGCGAAATGTGCGTACGCGCCGGGGCAGCCGATCAGCGCGACGTTCTGCGTGGCGAGCACTGCGGATGCGTCGTCGCTGCGGCCGAAGTATTCGCCATGCTCGACGAGCTGTACGCCGTGCGTGCCGAGGTCGCCGGCAAATTTGCGCAATGCGTGCAGCAGTGCTGGTGGTGTGACGCCACCGCGTGCGCGGCTGCCGTATCCGGCGAAGCACGCGCCTGTGCCGAAGCGTGGGCTACCGGCCGCGGCTTCGTGCGTATCGGTGACGGTGATTAACTCGGGCAGGCTCTTGCGCGGTGTGCGGTGAAACAAGCGTGCGCTGCCGCGGGCGAAGGCCTGTGGGCCGGGCGCAACTGGGCCTTCCTCTTCGTCGGTCAGCACAAACAATGCTTCGACCGGTGTGGGTGACTTCGCCAGCGCCATGGCTGCCAGCGTGAGCGCTGTGGCACCTGCGGCGTCGTCGATGCAGCCGTGCACAATGCCGGTCGTGCGATCCCATTCGGCCGACGATGCGTACACCACGCGCGTCGACAGCGGCAGATCCGGCGCGCCGGCGGCGGGTTCGAACGTATGCACGTCACTGCGCGTGACAAGCCATCCGTCGGCCAGCAGCGTCGTGCCCTTCGTGACCGGGTCGAAGCCGAGCGCCTGCGCGGCGCGGCGGCCGTCGTTTTGTTTCGCTTCGCAGAACGGAGTGAGTGCGTATTCGCCGCTCGCCGTGCGCTCGCCGGTGAGGAAGCTGATGTTGTCGATGTGTGCGAAGCACCACAACGGTTTGCGCGACCGTTCACCGAGCTCGAGCGCGACGGCGCCGCTGCCGTGCAGGTTCGGTCGGAAGACGAGCGCGTTGGTGTCATCGCTGGCGCTGCGCGCTTCTTCGATGAGGCGCGCAATGACGCGGCCGCGTGTGTGGCGCGCCATCAGGCTCGGCGCGCGCGTGTCGGAGATCGCCTTGAATGTGGCGAAGGTTCGTTCGGGGGTAATTTCGTTGAACATGGGTGAAGAGAAAGTCAGAGTAGAAAGTCAGAGTAGAGAGTCAGAGTAGAGAGTCAGAGTTTAGCCTTTCATGGGCGTATGGCACGCATCATGATTCAGCAATAGGGTAACTACTCAGGCCCAAATCAGTATTTCCCGCGAAACACACCATTCTCTCCCCCGAAGGGGGAGAGAATGGTGTGTTTCGCGTTGGGAAAATAGCTGGCCTGAGTAGTTACGCAATATGGCAGTTGCCGATTCCGATGCTTGAATCTGCCGCATCTGTTCGTGACACTGTCGCTCTCGCTCTCAACTCTGACTCTCTACTAAAATCCCCCCTCCATGACCAAACCCCGTCTTTTTTCCGGCTGGATTGTCGTTGCGACTACCGCGGCTGTGTTGCTGTTGGCGGCCGGCGTGCGTTCGGCGCCGGGTGTGTTCGTGATTCCGATCGAAAAGGAAATGGGGTGGCCGCGTTCGGCGGTGGCTGGTGCAGCAGCGTTCGGCATTCTTGTGTTCGGCATCACTGCGCCGTTTGGTGGGCGATTGATGGATCGCTTCGGCCCGCGGCGGATTGTGCTGGCTGGCTTGATGCTGATCGCAGCGAGCATGACCAGCAGCGTGATGATGACGCAGCTATGGCAGTTGAATCTGCTGTGGGGAGCACTGAGCGGAGTTGGCACCGGGCTGATCGGCGCCGTGCTGGGGGCGACGGTGGCTACGCGCTGGTTTGTCACGAAGCGCGGCATGGTGAGCGGCCTCTTCGGTGCAGCGACGAGCGCCGGGCAGCTCGTTTTCGTGCGTGGGCTCACATCGGTCGCGGAAAATTCGAGCTGGCGCGGTGCAACATCGCTGCTCGCTGCGCTGCCGATTCTGTTTATCGTCCCGGTGATTCTGTGGCTGATCGATGATCCGTCGAAGATCGGGCAGAAGCCGTACGGTGCGCCGGAAGATTGGCATCCTTCGCACAAACCTGCGGCCGACGTCGGCGTGATGCGACGTGCGTTGCGCAGCGGCACGTTTTGGCTGCTGGCTGGCACGTTCTTCGTGTGCGGCTTCACTTCGAATGGGCTGATCGGCACGCACTTTATTCCGTACGCCGTCGGCTGCGGCATCGGTGCGGACACGGCGGCGAATACGCTGGCGATCATGGGCCTGTTCAATTTTGTCGGCACGCTCGCGTCCGGCTGGCTGACCGATCGCCACGATCCGCGGCGGCTGCTGCTGATCTACTACGTTCTGCGCGGCGTCTCGCTGATCGTGCTGCCTTTCGTCACTGACCCGATCGGCCTGACTACTTTTGCGATTTTGTTCGGCCTCGATTACATCGCCACCGTGCCGCCGACGATCAAGCTGTGTGCCGAATCCTTCGGTGCGCAGAACGTGGGTATGGTGTACGGCTTCGTGTTTTGTGCGCATCAGGTTGGAGCGGCGGCGGCGAGCTGGCTCGGCGGCGTGGCGTACGACGCGGTCGGCAACTATGTGGCGGCGTTCGTCGTGGCCGGCTTCATCGCGATGGCGGCGGGGCTGGCGGCGCTGGGGGTGAACCGCAGTCGAGTGCTGGTCGTTGTGCCGGCGCGGTGAGCATCGCGTCGCCGCCGCCCCGGGCTGAAAAGAACGACTGCCCTTTCAGTGCGCATGGCCCATTCGCCGCGGTGGACCGCGCCGTTGGCGCTCATGTTCCGTCGAAAAAGCCCTGAAAGGGCGTGCTGCGTTTCAGCCAGGGCTTGCGCTGCAGGCGCGGCCCTGGCTACGGTGTGGCGCGCAGAAATATTCGCCCCCAACGGCGAATGTGCGTGGGACCCGTGGGCCCGTGGGACATCGTTTTCTCGCAGCCGCTACAATCCCACGGCATGCGCACGCGTGAGCAGCTCGAGAAAATCGAAGACCTGATTCTGGCGCCGTATGCATGTCGCAGCGCGCAGTCGCGCGGCCGCGCGCATGGTGAGGCTGAAGCGTCATACCGCACTGCATTTCAGCGCGATCGCGAGCGGGTGTTGCACACTACTGCCTTTCGTCGCTTGCAGGGAAAGACGCAGGTGTTCGTCGTCACCGAAGGCGATTATTACCGCACGCGCATCACGCACACGATGGAAGTGGCGCAGATTGGCCGCACCATTGCTCGTGCGCTCGGCGCGAACGAAGATCTCGTCGAAGGTATCTGCTTGGCGCATGATCTTGGTCATCCGCCATTTGGGCATTCAGGCGAACGTGTATTGAACACGCTGATGCGTGAGCATGGTGGCTTCGATCACAATCAGCGCAGCTTCGAAATTATTACGTGCCTCGAACATCGTTACCCGGATTTTGCCGGGCTGAACCTGACGTACGAATTTCGCGAAGGACTCGTCAAACACGAGACCGAATATGACGATCCGCACGCGCCTGCTGAATATGAGCCGACGCTGCGCGGCACGCTCGAGGCGCAGATTGCGTCGCTGTCGGATGAACTCGCCTACAACTGCCACGACCTCGATGATGGGCTGCGCGCTGGGCTGATTCATCTTGATGATGCGCGCAGGCTTGCATGGTGGATGCGTGCGCAGGAGCAGGCGCATGTCAACCCGTCTGCGCTGTTCGACGACGTCGGCCGCCATCGCATCGTGCGCAGGCTGATCGGCGAAATGGTGAGCGACCTTGTGAACGCAACATCTGCGCGCATCGAGCAAGTGGCGCCGCAGCACGTGCATGATGTGCGCAGATACTCGCGTGTGCTGGTTGGATTTCCGGAGCGCACCATAGAGATGAACCAGGAGCTGCGTCATTTTTTGTACGACTCGTTGTACTTTCATCCCCGCGTAATTCGCATGATGAAGAAGGCCGAACGCGTGCTCATCGACTTGTTCGAGATTTATATGCAGGAGCCGCGCATGCTTCCTGCCGGCGCGCAGCAGATGCTCGATTCGATGTCGTTGCCGCGCGTGGTGTGTCACTACGTCGCCGGCATGACCGATCGCTTCGCGCTTGATGAACATGCGCGCCTCTTCGATCCGCATGAGCGTGTGTAGCCCTCACTGCGCGCGCCCATCCTGCATCTCGTTAGTCTTTTACCGGCCAGTCTGCCGGATTCATCACTCTGCACAGACAGACTTTGTCCGTCAGTTTTTATAACATCTGTCGACTGGGTGCATGCGTGTAGTCATGGCGCCACCCTTTGGCGGCATGCTCGGAAATGTAGGTAACTATTCAGGCCGCTCTATTTTCCATTGCGAAACGCACTACTCTTCCTCTCGAAGGGAGGAGAAGGGAGGAGAAGGGAGGAGAAGGGAGGAGAAGGGAGGAGAAGGGAGGAAGAGTAGTGCGTTTCGCGGGATATATCGACGTAGGCCTGAGCAGTTACCATGAATCGACCTTTGCGTCGATGACGACGCCGACGGGCGATGAGATTGAAGTTCCTGACGGCGCGATGAGCATCGAAGACGGCATCATCATGAGCCAGCACGTCGCTTGATGCTGCGTTATTACGTGCTCGGTATGCGCGTTGATGCTGTGACGCATCGCATGAGCCTGAGTCGTCGCATGGCTGAGCTGCTCATTACGTGCGGGCGTGCTGCGCTGAAGGGCCGGTTGCGCGATTTGCTGCTGGACAGCTGAGCCTGCTGAATAGCTGCGCTACTTAAGCGCAGCTACTGCCAGGCTTGCCCAGCCGCCGATCATCGCAACGCCGCCGATGGGCGTGATTGCGCCGAGCCAGCGCCATCCTGTGAACGTCATTGCATACAGGCTGCCACAGAAAATCACCACGCCGATGACGAAAAGCCAGCCTGCGATTGTTGCCGTGCGTATGCTGCGCGCATTGCTGGCGACGAATGCCACTGCCACCAGCGCCAGCGCGTGGTACATCTGATAGCGTGCAGCAGTTTCGAAGTTCGCCAATAGGTCAGCTGTGACGAGACCCCGCAGCCCGTGCACGCCGAATGCGCCGAATGCGACGGACAAGCCGCCGAGCACTGCGCCGAGAAAAAGCCATTTGCGATCAAAAGTCAGCATGAGTGAATTTTGGCAGCCAACGGGCTTGCCACCTTGTCTTGTCATTCACCGTAACTACTCAGGCCGGATCAGTATTTCCCGCCAAATACGTGCGCGTTTCGCGTTGGAAAACCGGCTGGCCTGAGTGGTTACATGAAACGCTATTTGTGAATGAAACGTTATAAGGCGGCCAGTCGTCTTGAGAGTGCTATTCGGTTACCGCTTCGATGACCTCGACCGCTGGCTGGAAAGTCAGCACTGATCCGTCCTCGCTGACATCGATGGTGACGCAGTCGCCGGTCTTGAATTTCCCCTGCAGCAGCTGCACGCTGAGCGGACCTTCGATGAATTTCTGCATTGCGCGGCGCAGCGGGCGTGCGCCGAACTGTGGGTCGTAGCCCTGGCGCGCCAGCCACTTGCGCGCGGGTTCGCGCAGGTCGATCTGCAGGCCCTGGTCCTTCAGGCGTTCCTGAATTTCCTGCAGCTGCAGCGCCACGATGCGCTCGACGTCGGCCAGCGCCAGCGGCGAGAAGATGATGATCTCGTCGACGCGGTTGAGAAACTCTGGTCGGAAGTTGCGCCGCAGCGCCTCTTCAATTTTTTTGTTGTCGGCGACGGTTTTTAGATCCTCTTCGTTTTGCGGCTTTGCGAAGCCGAGTGTGCCGCCCTTACGCACGAATTCGGTGCCGAGGTTGCTCGTCATGATGATGACCGTGTTGTTGAAATACACCACGCGGCCCTGGCCGTCCGTGAGTCGGCCATCATCGAGCACCTGCAGCAGCGCATTCCACACATCGGGGTGCGCTTTTTCGATCTCGTCGAAGAGCACTACCTGATACGGGCGGCGGCGCACACGTTCGGTGAGCTGGCCGCCTTCGTCGTAGCCGACGTAGCCGGGCGGTGCGCCGAACAAGCGGCTGACTGTGTGACTTTCGCGGTACTCGCTCATGTCGATGCGCACCATGGCGTTCTCATCGTCGAACATGAATTCGGCCAGCGCCTTGGCCAGCTCGGTCTTGCCCACGCCGGACGAGCCGAGGAAGATAAACGAGCCGATTGGCCGGTTCGGATTCTTCAAACCGCTGCGCGCGCGGCGAATTGCGTCGCTGATCGCCACAATCGCTTCGTGCTGGCCGATCACCCGCTCGTGCAGGCGATCCTCCATCTTCAGGAGCTTTTCACTCTCGGTCTCCATCATGGCGTTGAGCGGCACGCCAGTCCACTGTGCCACGACGCCGGCAATGTCCTCTTCGTCGACGACTTCGTCGAGATTTTTTTCATTCTGCCATTGCTCACGCTGCTGATCAAATTCCTGCTGCAGCCGCAGCCGGTTCGCCTTGATTTCAGCGGCCTTCTGGTAATCCTGCTGCACTGCGCACTGTTCTTCCTCGATGCGCA
Organism: Anaerolineae bacterium; assembly: GCA_947476335.1. Lineage (GTDB taxonomy): Bacteria > Chloroflexota > Anaerolineae > J036 > Brachytrichaceae > CANJQH01. The sequence goes on from CANJQH010000050.1 coordinate 19,947, forward strand.
GCCGCTCGAGCTCCTTGCTCTTCTGTTTGAGATCGGGCGGCAGCGTAAACAGCGCTACGCGCAGCTTGGCAGCGGATTCGTCGATCAGGTCGATGGCCTTGTCTGGCAGCTTGCGCTCGGTCACGTAGCGCGCGCTGAGCTTTGCGGCGGCGACGAGTGCGGCGTCGCTGATGCGCACCTTGTGATGCGCCTCGTAGCGATCGCGCAGGATGTGCAGCATGGCGATCGTTTCGTCAACGGTCGGCTCATCGACGAACACCGGGGCGAAACGGCGTTCGAGTGCGGCGTCTTTTTCGATGTGCTTGCGGTATTCGTCGAGCGTGGTGGCGCCGATCGTCTGCAGTTCGCCGCGTGCGAGCGCCGGCTTTAGCATATTGCTGGCGTCCATCGCGCCCGCACCGTTGCCGGCGCCGACGACGGTGTGCAGTTCGTCGATGAACAGGATGATCTCGCCTTCGCTGCGTTGCACTTCCTCGATGGCGGTTTTCAAACGCTCTTCGAAATCACCGCGGAAGCGCGAACCGGCGACCATCGCAGCCAGGTCCAGGGCGACGACGCGTTTGCCCATCAGAATTTCGGGCACATCGCCGCTGGCGATCTTCTGGGCCAGGCCTTCGACGATGGCGGTCTTGCCGACGCCGGCCTCGCCGATCAGCACCGGATTGTTCTTGGTGCGGCGGCAGAGCACCTGCATGACGCGTTGAATTTCTTCGTCACGGCCGACGACCGGGTCCAGCTTGCCTTCGCGCGCCGATTTGGTCAGATCGCGCGAATACTTTTCGAGCGTGCGGTACTTGCTTTCGGCCTGCGGATCGGTGATGCGCTGGCCGCCGCGGAGTTCCTTGATGATGTCGCTGATTTTGTCGCGTGTGATCCCGTTCTCGTCGAGCAGGCGCGCCGATGGCGTGTTTCTTTCGGTGGAGATGGCCAGGAAGATATGCTCGGTCGAGATGAACTCATCTTTGAAGCGGTTGGCTTCTTCGTTCGCGATATTGATGATGCGCCTGACACGTGGCGTGATGAACACCTGCGCCTGCTGTCCGCCGCCGCCGTAAATATTGACGCGCGGCGAGGCGCGCAGTAGATCGTCCGTTTGTCCGGCCATCGTGGCGGCGTCTGCGCCCAGCTTCTCCAAAATCTGGCCCACCATGCCCTCTGGCTGTTCGAGCAGAGCGAGCAACATATGCTCGGTGTCGACCTGGGTATGGCCGTAACGCTGCAGCATCCCCACGGCGCGCTGGGCAGCGTCCTGGGCTCGCTCTGTAAATCGATCAAATCGCATCATGGTGTGGTTGTCTTCGCGGCATTTTTGGGCGAGCAGGGTGCGCGCTGGATGGCTTCGAAGCGTTTTTTGATTATATGGATGGGTATTGGAGAAATAATGGAGAGGGCATCCGGCAGTGAGGACAGATTTCAGCAAAGAGAAGATTTTTTACGCGATCTTCGCGCAAAATCACTGTATCTGCCCCTGCCTAATGGTGGATGCACCTTGTTGGAAGGGGTGACGTGTGACGAGCGACGGGCGGCGGGTGATGGGCGACGGGCGACGCTTGTGCCGCCCCTGCGGATCGCATATAACTCTTTCCTTATCAATCATGAACTTCTCCCCACTTTTGAACCACCTTGGCTTTGATCAGAACGATCGCGCCGTCATCATTCACACGGACGATATCGGCGTATCGGCCGCCAGCGTCGCCGCCGCACGTGAGTTGTGGGGGGCGGGCATCATTTCGTCGAGTGCGACGATGGTGCCGTGCACGTGGTTCCCTGCTGCCGCTGCGCTGTGCCGTGAAATCCCGCACATCGACATGGGCGTGCATCTGACGCTCACGTGCGAATGGAGCAGCATGCGCTGGGGGCCGATTTCCACGCGTGATCCGCGCAGTGGACTGATGGATAGCGAGGGCTATATGTATCGCACGTCGCGTGATGCACAGGCGCATGCTGATCCGGCCGCCGCCATCGCTGAGATGGAAGCGCAGATCCGCACGGCGCTGGATGCCGGCATCGATGTCACGCACATCGACACGCACATGGGCACATCGTTTCATCCGACGCTGCTGCCGGCGTACGTGGAGCTCGGATCCAAGTACAAAATTCCGGCTATGGTGCCGCGCCTCGACGAAAACGGCCTGCGCCGCTGGGGATTTGGCGACGAAGCTGTGCAGATGTTGCGCATGCTCGCCGAGCTCGAAGAGGATGGCGCTGTGTTGTTCGACCACATCGTCGGCATGCCGCTCGATAAGCCGGAGAACCGCGTCGAGCAGGTCTGCGCCGCGCTCGACTCACTGCCGTCTGGCCTCAGCTATTTCATTATTCATCCGCAGCATGACACGCCGGAAGCGCGCGCGATGGGACGCGACTACCCTTCGCGCGCCGCCGACTGTGCCGCCTTCATGGACGAGCGCGTGCGCGGGCATATCCGGAATACCGGCCTGAAGGTGATCGGCATGCGCGACCTGATGAATATGGTGCGGGAGTGAATAGTGGATAGTGAATAGTCGATAGTGATAGTTGAGCCATTTACTATCCACTATCACTATCACTATCTGTTATCCACTCTGCTATCCACAACGAAAATCTTCTCCGCCAGCTCGGCGCCGATGACGTGTTCGTCGTGGAAGCTGCCGGACGTCATGCGCAGGCGCAGCGGGCCATTGAATGGCGCGCGCGCGACCAGCTGCATCGCTACGCCGGGTTTGAGGTTCAGCGAGCCCAGGTAGCGCAGCAGGCTGCCATCGTGCGAGGCTACGCGCGCGATGCGGATGCCCCGGCCCTCCGGCAGGTCGGTCAGGCGGAGGGCTTCGGCGTGGTGGATGTGGCCGTCGTGCGTGGGGATTGGATCCCCGTGCGGGCAGTTGAGCGGGCGGCCGGCCTGTTCGAACATACGCTCGACCAGTTCTTCGTCGAGGTGGTTGCTTGATTGCACCGCGATCGGATAGACCTGGTCCCATGTGTAGCCCATGCGCGCGACGAGAAATGCTTCGAAGATGCGGCGTTTGCGGATAGATTGAAGCGCCACCCGTTCGCCCGATTCGGAGAGCAGCAGGCCGCAGGCGCCTTCGCGGCGCATGAAACCCTGGCGCACCAGTCGTTGTGCCATGCGCGAGATCGCTGGCGGCGAGACGTCGAGTCGGTCGGCCAGCGCGCGCAGCGAGACGCGCCCGGTTTCGTGCGCCTCCAGATAAATCTCACCGAGAAAATCCTGCACTGCAGCGCTGATGGCCGGAGTCTTCGGTTTGTTTCTGCTCATGGGGGAGGGATTATCACATTTCAGATTTTGTAACTACTCAGGTCAGCCAGTTTTCCAACGCGAAACACGCGCATGTTCCGCGACGAGAAATAGACCGGCCTGAATAGTTACGAAATTTAAAATTTGAAATCTAAAATCTTCCCCATGAAATCCACTTTCTGGCAGCGCGCCGAACTCGCGCTTAGCGGGCCGCTGCCGGCCGAGGTGCGCCGGAATATGCGCATTGAATTGCTCGCCTCGGTTTTTTTTGGACCGTTTTACGCTGTTTTATTGTTTATCCCGGTAATTTTGCAGCGTTTGAATGCGTCGCCTGAGCAGGTGGCGCTGTATCAATCCGAAACGTATTTCGGTTTCTTGCTGTCGGCGTTTAGTGTGATGCTTCTGCCACGGCGCGGCATTCTTCGCTTTCTGATGGTGATCTGGACGATCGGGCGCGCGGCATTTCTTCTGACGCCGCTGGTGCCGACGGTTGTCGGCGTGCTGGTGATCGCGCTGGTGTACTGGCTGTCGGACAGCTTTCCTTCGCCTGGCTATGTGCGCGTGGTGCAGCAGATTTATCCGGCCGGCGTGCGTGCGCGGGCGATGAGCGTGGTGCGCTTTGGAATGGCCGCGGGCATGCTGGCCGCCACACCTGTCGCCGGCTGGCTGCTTGATACCGTTGGCTATACGGTGCTGCTGCCGCTGGGTGGGTTGTTCGGCGTGGCGGCGGCGTTGATTTTCGCGCGCATTCGCATGCCGGAGACACTGGCTGTGTCCGATGCGGCGCTGCAGCCGCGCATGTCGCCGCTGGCGTTGTTCGGCATGCTGCGGAATAACAAGCCATTCGCCATCTTTTTGCTGAGCATCACCGCGTTCGGTTTCGCCGGCCTGATTCCGATCGCGTTTTACCCGGCTGTGCTGGTTAATCGGTTGCACCTTTCGTACACCACGATCAGTCTGCTCGGATTCGCGCAGTCCATCGTCTGGCTGCTTGGCTATGCGCTGTGGGGGCGCTGGATGAGCCATATCGGGACGGTGGCGACGCTGCGCATCGTCTTTCTATTACTGATTCTGTATCCGCTGTGTCACTGGTTTGCGCCAAATGCGTGGTGGCTGCTGCCGGCGTATATCGCCAGCGGCCTTGCCAGCGCCGGCGTCGATCTGGCGTTCACCAACACCGCCATCAACCTGGCCGAACCCAACCGCGTGGCCGAATATTCTGCGTTGCAGCAGACGGTGATCGGCTTTCGCGGCATTATTGGGCCGTTGTTGGGCGTGCAGCTGAACCAGCTCGGTGTTTCGATGCCGGCGATTTTTGTGCTGTCGATCGTGCTGTATCTGGTGGCGGCGGGGCTGACGCTGTTCGTGGACAAGCGCAAAAGAGCGGAAAGCTAAAAAAGCGTACCTAATTCAGGCCAATTCAGGCCAATTCAGGCCAAGTCAGGCCAAGTCGATATTTTCCGCGAAACGTGCGCGTTTTTTTGCGATGAGAGTTTGTGATGAGAAATAGACTAAGTTCCTGTTCATAAGTTTTGTCCGGCAGATTCGCCTCCCCCGCAAAGCGGGGAGGCGAATCTGCCGCCAGAACTTTTGGCGACTCACTTAGTCTGAGCAGGTAAAAAATGCTATTCATGGGCGAGTTTGCGGAACCAGGTGTCTTGCATGCGGATGAAACGGCGCGTTTCGCGGCGGATGGCCTCGATTGCGTCCGACTTCGTCATGCGGCCGCGTGCGACGAGCGCAAGTTCGCGGTAGCCGAGTGCGGAAAGTGCGGGCATCTGCAGCGCGGCGTCGATGCCGACGCCGGCCAGATCGGTGAGCAACGCTTCCACTTCGGCCAGCCAGCCCTGCGCCAGCATCGCGTCGATGCGCGCGTCGGCGGTGGCGTAGAGCTGTTCGCGCGGCTGATTCACGTAAATCCAGTCGAAATGCACGTCGAGTGGCGCGCGGCGCTGCAGTTCGGTCCAGGTGCGGCCGGTGGCGTGCATGACTTCGAGTGCGCGGATGACGCGGCGGATGTTGCGCTGGTCGATCGTGGCGGCGGCGGCCGGGTCGCGGGCGGTGAGTTGGGAGAAGAGCACGTCAGGGCCGTCGATCTGGGCGATGGCGAACAGGCGCTCCCGCAGCTGTGGATCGGGCGGCACTGTGGGAACCTGCCAGCCTTCGACGAGTGCGCGGATGTATTGGCCGGTGCCGCCGACGAGCATGGGGGTGCGGCCGCGGGCGAGCACGTCGTGGATGGCGGTGCGGGCGAGGGCGACATATTCGGCCAGCGAAAACGGCTCGTGCGGTTCGCGCAGATCGAGCAAATGATGGGGAACGGCCGCGCGCTCGGCAGATGTTGGCTTGTTGGTGCCGATTTCCATGCGCCGATAAACATGCCGCGAGTCGGCGGAGATGATTTCGCCGTCTACGGAGGGTGCCAGCGCCATGGCGCGCGCACTTTTGCCGGCCGCAGTTGGACCGACGATAATCACAACCCTATTGGCCGGGCGTGTTCCGGGCGCAAAGGAACTGGCAAAGGAACTGGCAAAAGAATTTACAAATGAACTCACGGGGAAGATTGTACATATTTAACCTTTTCCCTCTTGACTTGTGGCGTAAATTAGCGCTAGAATGCCATGCTTCAGAGTGCAGGCCGATGTAGCTCAATTGGCGGAGCAATCGATTTGTAATCGATAGGTTACGGGTTCAACTCCCGTCGTCGGCTCAGTCAGATCGAGTCGGCGACAGTGTGCATGACGAAGAGATAAGGGTCGATGTCCCGAGTGGCAAAGGGGGCGGACTGTAAATCCGCTGGCGGTAGCCTTCACAGGTTCGAGTCCTGTTCGGCCCATAGTAGTAGAGTGCCTGCGTAGCTCAGTTGGTAGAGCACACCCTTGGTAAGGGTGAGGTCGTCAGTTCAACCCTGATCGCAGGCTTAGCGATTGCGTATTCCGTATTGCGTAAGGGCAGGATGCGCGATGGCTGTAACTTTTACGCAATACACATAGCGGAGCGAGAACGGGACAGAAAGCATCATGGGAAAGGAAAAGTTTGTTCGGAACAAGCCGCACGTCAACATTGGCACGATGGGTCATATCGACCACGGCAAGACGTCGCTGACAGCGGCGATCACGAAGGTATTGTCGTTGAAGGGCAAGGCCAGCTACATGGCCTACGACCAGATCGACAAGGCGCCGGAAGAGCGTGAGCGCGGCATCACGATTTCGATTGCGCACGTGGAGTATGAGA
>CANJQH010000051.1 GCA_947476335.1 Anaerolineae bacterium
CAAATCGCATGCGCGTTGTTGCGTCGTCTATGGCTTGCTCAGCTTGCACCAATTCCTCAATCTCTTCCCGCTTCAACTTGAATTGTCGTGGCTTGCCCATCCCCCTAGTATGCGTCAATTTCATTTCTGAAATCTATAAGAAGCCGGGTATGTTTCCTTCGTTTCGAAGGTCCGGCCGATTCCGTAGCAGAACACGCGCCTACCGTTGCCCTCTGGGTTCGCTGTCTAATTGCGACGTCCCTCCCCTAACCACGGCTGTACCCTATGATTTGTCCATGCTACGCATCGGCGATTTCGCGCGGCTGGCGCAGGTTTCCATCCGCACACTCCACCTCTACGACGAAAATAGCCTGCTCAAGCCCGCTCGCATCGATCCGTTCACCGACTACCGTTATTACGAGTTCGAACAGCTGCCACGTCTGAATCGTATTCTGGCGCTCAAAGACTTAGGGTTCACCCTTGATCAAATCACCGACTTCATCGCTGACGACGTCCCTCTGACCAGAGTTCAAGAGATGCTCGCTCACAAAGAATCGGAACTAAAGCGGCAACTTGATGAAGATCAGGCACGACTTGGGCGCGTCCGCGCCCGCATGTCGCAGATTGCCGAGGAGTCCGCTCCACCACGCTACGACATCATCGTGAAGTCACTTCCCGCAGTCACGATTGCCGGCGTACGCGGAATGGTTCCCGATTTCGGCCAGATGGAGCGTGTCCGACACGATCTTTTACAACAGCTCTACGCCACGCTCGCCGAATCGAAGCTTGTGCATCGTCAGGAACTTACGTTGTATCACTCATCCGAATACACGGAGACGAACCTGGAAATGGAACAGGCCGTCGTCATCGATAGTGATTCAGTACTCAAAGCACCCATGACGCTGCACGCACACACACTGCCGGCAACGACTGCCGCCACACTCGTGCATCACGGACCATTCTGGGGAGTCACCACCGCCATTGCAGATGTCTTTCGCTGGCTCAGCCGACACGAACTGGCATCCACCGGGTCCGTACGCGAGGTTCATCTTTTCGGCAGCGAGCTCGAGCAGATACGCCAGCATTTTTCGCAGGCCCAGATTCAAAACGAACCGATCGTCACGCTCGAAATTCAACTGCCCCTTGCGTCGACGGCACAAGATGCCAAAGATTGACTAACTCCCTCTTGACTCTCACGCTGCGTCAGGCTCTACCGTGTGCACATGCTTTCACGCTTCTCCGTCATCTTCCGTGCACAACCATTGCTTACACTCGCGACGTTGCTGAACATCGGCCTGCTGCCGATCGCGCTCATCGGCCTGGCTTTTGATCCGCGCACAGTGCTGGCTGCACCGGCGTGGGCAAAAGTCACGAAATTCGCCGCCTCAGTGATCATCTACGGCGTCACTCTGATTCCGATCCTCATGCACCTGACACGCCGACCGCGTGCCGCGCGCATCATCAGCGACATCGTCGGCGCGATGCTGCTGCTGGAAATCGCGCTCATCGTCCTGCAGACGCTGCGCGGCACGCCTTCGCATTTCAACTACGCTACGCCTTTCGACGCCGTCGTCTTCACGACGATGGGGATTGGCATCAGCACACTATGGATTGCCAGCCTCGTCGCTGCGCTGCTTCTGCTGCAGGAAAAATTCCTCACCCGAACCACAGCCTGGGGCACTCGCCTTGGCATGATGATTTCGATCATCGGCATGGCACTGGCGTTTTTCATGACCAGCCCAAATACGACGCAGATCACTGCGCTGCAAGGTGGTCAGGTGCTGGAACAATTGGGCGCGCACAACGTGAACGCGCTCGTCGACGGGCAGACGCGCATGATTCCGCTGCTGGGCTGGAACCTCGACGGCGGCGATTTACGCGTGGCACACTTCATCGGCCTGCATGGCCTGCAGGCGATTCCGCTGCTGGCGTGGGCGCTGCAGCGTATGCGCCCGAGCCCGCTGCGTGACGAAGATCGAGCTGTGCTCGTCGCAGTCGGTGCAGCAGCCTATCTCGGCGTCACACTCGTCACGCTTTGGCAGGCGCTGCGCGACGAAAGCATCGCGGCGCCGAGCACAGTCACACTGGCCGTCCTCGGCGTGCTGGCCGGCGCAGCGGCGATTGCGACGATTGCGATGATCGTCATCGCACGCAGACGCATACACTTCATCCCTGCATGAACCGCATCATTTCCATTCCATTACGGATTTCGAACGCCTACGTGCTGCAGGGTGAACGCGGAGCAATCCTCATCGATACAGGAGTCCGTGGCGAAGCGACGCATATCCTTCGTGCGATGAACACAGCCGGTATTTCTAACAGCGCGATCACGCTGATCGCGCACACGCACAGCCATTCGGACCATGCCGGCAGCACCGCCGAACTTGCTCGCATACTCGGTGTACCCACAGCACTACATTCTGCCGACATGGAAATGGCCGCCCGCGGCACGAACGGTCCGGTGCGCACACGCGGTCTCACCGCGAAGATCATGCTTCCCTTCGTCGACCTGCCCTTCGAGCGCTACAGGCCGGACGTCATCCTGCACGAAGGCTTCAGCCTCGCGCCCTACGGTGTGGAAGGATATGTCCTCCACACGCCAGGCCATACACCCGGATCCGTCACATTCGTGAACGCAGCCGGCGCCGTCGCCGGTGACGTGCTGATGGGCGGCTACTTGGGCGGCTATGTGCTACCAGGCACGCCCGGATATCATTATTTCGTCGAGTCGATCGAAGCCACGGACGAAAGCATCCGCAGGCTGGCGGCGCTGGAGACGGGACCGATTTACGTCGGACATGGCGGGCCACTACGAGCAGGCGAAATCCGAAAACAATTCGGTTATTGATGTTTCGGTTATTGATGTTTCGGTTATTGATGTTTCGGTTATTGATGTTTCGGTTATTGATGTTTCGGTTATTGATGTTTCGGTTATTGATGTTTCGGTTATTGATGTATTGAAGATACGTGGCGGTATCATGATCGCCCCATGCCAATTGTCAGCGACTCCGGCGAACTTTTCGACGAGGCCTTCGGCGTCATTCCGATTCTGCGCCGCGGCACATCGGTGCTTTTCCTCGTCATTCAACACAACGCCGGTCACTGGGCTTTTCCCAAAGGCCATGCTGAACGTGGCGAAGACGAAATCACTGCTGCGCGCCGCGAACTCTTCGAAGAGACTGGTATCCGCAATATTGTGCTTGATGAAAGACACGTCTTTCAAGAGACCTACACAAAAACCGTGCGCGGCAGCTTACGCATTGTGCGCAAGACCGTGCACTACTATCTCGGCACAGTCACCGACATGGCGGTGCGATTGCAGCCGGAAGAAATCCGCGACCACCGCTGGGTCACGTTCGATGAAGCACGCAAGCTAATCACCTATTTCGAGTCGCGCCGGCTGCTCGAGGAAGCGGCACGGCACCTGAAGCTGTTGTAGCCGCGAGGGGCGTCTGTCAGATCAGCAACCGCACCTGCACTTCGCTGCCGGCCGCCAGTCGGTCGACGCCGATGGGCACGCACACCATGCCAGCAGCGCGCACCATGCCAAAGATCAAGTTGCTCTTGGTCGAAATCGGGACAGCGCGCAGTCCAGCAGCATCGCCAGTGAAGCGCACTGGGAACCAGTGCTCGAGGTCGCGTGGGCTTTTGACGTCTTCGCTCAGCACGGCCGTCGTCATCGCGAACGGTGGCGGCTCAGCGCCCTGAATGCGCCACAGTGTCGGCGTGACAAAGAACATAGCCGTCACCAGCGCACTGATTGGGTTGCCCGGCAGCCCGAACACAGCCTTGCCGTCTGCGACGGCAAACAGCGTCGGCTTACCCGGCCGAAACAGAATGCCATGTACGACGATGCCCGGCTTGCCCATTCCGTTCACCACGTCGGGCACAAAATCACGCTCGCCCACCGAGCTGCCAGCCATGAAGACCACCATGTCGGCTTCCTTCATCGCGCGCTCGGCGGCGATTTCGAAAGCCAGCCGCCGGTCGGGCAGCGGATCGAACACGAGCGGCTCACCGCCATTGCGGCGGATCAGGCTGGCGAGCATCGGCGCATTCGTGTTGCGCACCTGGCCCAGCCGCGTCGGCTGATCAGGCGCCACCAGCTCGTCGCCGCTGGCGATCAGCGCTACGCGCGGACGGCGCACTACAGTCACCTTCGTGATCCCCAGCGACAACAGCCCGGCCAGCTCCTGCTCGCGCAGGCGCGTCCCGGCGTGCACGACAACCTCACCAGCCCGCACATCTTCGCCAGCCTGAATTACATTCTCGCCTGACATCAAGCGCGAACGCGTCTGCACACGTGTCGTGTGCACGTCCAGCGGCAGCGTCTGTTCGAGCATTACCACTGCGTCGGCGCCTTCGGGCACGTAGCCGCCAGTGTGCACGAGTGCCGCTTCGCCGACGTTGACGTGCACGCCGGCCACCTCACCCATGCGCACTTCACCGACCACGCGCATCACACCCGGCGTCGATGTCGAACGCACAGCATAGCCATCCACTGTGCTGCGACGAAATTCGGGCAGCGCCACTGGAGAGAAAACGTCCTCCGCCAGCACCCGATCGCGCGCATTTTCGGTCGATACGCTCTCACGCGTTAATATGCGCGGCGCCGCATCGAGCGCGGCATTCATTTTCGCCAGCGCCTGCACCGGCGTGTTTAAATCGAAGGAACGCATGGGACAGAGTGTAACGGCTCTATGCGCATCCCGCGACCATACGACCCTACGCGTAACTACTCAGGCCAGCCATTTTTCCAACGTGAAACACACTATCCTCTCCCCCTTCGGGGGAGAGGATAGTGTGTTTCACGGGAAATACTGATTTGGGCCTGAGTAGTTACCCATACGCCCATTTCATCCAGCTTTGACAGCATTGACAGCATTGAGGGCATTGAGGGCATTGAGGGCAAATTACAATTTTTTCACGCTTACAACAAATACGCCCACGCACAATACCCAGATACTGGTTTAATGTCCCAATGCGAATTGCAGTTCTGTCTGACATCCACGGAAATTCCATTGCGCTTGAGGCAGTTCTGGAAGACATCCGCGTCACCGGTGGTGCCGATGCATATTGGATTCTTGGCGATCTGGCAGCATTCGGCCCCGATCCGGTTGCATGCCTGGAACGGCTAAACAGCCTGCCAAACGCAATCTACGTGCGTGGGAACACAGATCGCTGGGCATGCAACTGGGTCGACCCCAAAGCGGCGACGGACGCTGCTGGTGCGTATCGGCTGGCGATGCTGAGCTGGGCACAAGGTGTGCTGACGGCATCGGGCTGGTGGAACTGGCTGTCCACCCTTGGTCTGGAGCAGCGCGTCTCGCTGCCCGACGGCACGCGCGCATTGCTTGTGCACGCCGCACCGGGCAAAGATGACGGGGCCGGCCTGCATCCCGGGCTAAGTGATGAAGAATGGGCACACGCACTCGAAGGATGTGACGCAGATTTGATTTTCGTCGGTCACACGCACTGGCCGCTGGATCGACAGGTCGGCTCGACGCGCGTGCTGAACCTGGGCAGCCTCAGCATCCCGTTCGGCCCAGACGTGCGCGCGTGCTACGTGCTGCTGGAATGCGACGAATCCTCGCACCGCGCTGAGCACCGCCGCGTGGCCTACGATGTCGACGAGCTACTGGCACAAATGAATCGGCTGCGCTTTCCGGGCACCAATTTCCTCACGACGCGCTTCCGTGGGGAAATCGTTGCGCCTTGGGGGTGATGCGTGATCAACGGACGACCACTGACCGCAGGTTGTCATTGGCGGCCACCGGTCGTCCGTCATCTACGTCTAGCGCATCGCCAGCCCGCTTGAAGCGAGCATCCCTTGCACGCTGGCGGACATCGCAGTGAAGAATGGCGTGGCATAAAGCCCGATCACAAAGCACAGCACCAGCAACGGCAGCGTCGCCAGCACTTCACGCCAGTTCAGATCGAGCAGTGCCGTGGCGCCCTGCGCATCCCCATGTGCATCCCCATGTGCATCTGCATGCGCATCTGCATGCGCGGCGCCATCGCCGCGGTACTGACCGAGGAACACTTTCTGGAAGAAGGTCAACAAGTACGCGGCAGCGAGCACCATTCCAAGCGCAGCAAACGCCGTCGCCGTCGGATTCGCCAGAAATGCACCCTGCAGAATCGTGAATTCACCGACGAAACCGTTGAGTGCCGGCAAGCCGACTGAGCTTAGGGTGAATATCAGCGCCAAGGTGCCGTACACCGGCATCTTGCCCCACAGCCCACCGAGGCGCGACATTTCGCGCGTATGCAGTCGATCGTAGATAAAGCCAACGATCAGGAAAAGACCGCCGGTGCTCAAGCCATGGTTGACCATCTGCAAAATAGCGCCTTGTACACCAATCTCGTTCAGAGTGAAGATGCCCAGCACGATGTAGCCCATATGACTGACCGATGAATAAGCGATCAGTTTTTTGGCATCACTCTGCGCGAACGCCACGGCGGCGCCGTACAGAATACCGATCACGGCCAGCGTAATCATCAGCCATGACCATTCACGTGACGCATCCGGAAACAGCGTCAAGTTGAAGCGGATCAAGCCATAGGTGCCCATTTTCAGCAGCACGGCGGCCAGAATAATCGAGCCACCTGTCGGTGCTTCGACATGTGCATCAGGCAGCCACGAATGGAATGGCCATAGCGGCACTTTAATGACGAACGCCGCAGCGAAGGCCAGAAAAAGCGGCGTACTTGCTACGAACATGCGCCCGGCTGCCAGCTGTTCCACATCAAACGTGCCCGCGTTGAGGCCCATGTACAAGATACCGACCAGCATCAGCACACTGCCCGCCATCGTGAAGATAAAAAACTTCAGCGACGCGTACACACGGCGTTCGCCACCCCAGATACCGATCAACAGATACATCGGCACCAGCGCAAATTCCCAGAACACGTAGAACAGGAACATATCGAGCGACAGGAACACGCCAAGCGTCGCCGTCTGCATGGCAAGCATGAGTGCGTAATATTCCTTCTCGCGCGTGGTGATCGAGCCAGCTGAAAACCAGAGCGCGATCGGGAAGATCAGCGTAGTCAGCATCACCAGCCATAGGCTGATGCCATCCACACCAAGCTTGTAGCCGATATCGAATTGCGCAATCCATTTGACCGATTCGACGAACTGAAAGCCCTGCTCTGCGTTGTTATAACTGGCGAGCATGAACAGCGACACGACGAAGGCAGCCAGCGAAGCCACCAGCGCGAGCGTCTTCGCCCATGCCTTGGGCGCAAGGACGACGGCGACGGCGCCGATGAGGGGGAGGAAGGTGATCAGTGAAAGCATGTCTTCAAAAAGGCCAGCAGCTTCGCCCAGGCGTCCGCAGCCGATTCCGCATGATACGAACCGTGTGCGTCATTGAGAAACGCATGTCCGGCGTTCGGATAGATATGAAATGTAGCGTCCTTGCCGGCGGCATGCAGTGCATGTTCCAGCGCACGGACGCGACTTACCGGAATGCCTTGATCTTGTTCACCGTAAATTGCGAGGATCGGGGCGTTGATTCCGTCAATCGGTTCTTTTTCAGGGTCGATTCCGCCACCGTACCACGGCGACACCGCCGCCAGGTGTGGGTAGCGGCAGGCGACTTTGAACGTCACCGTGCCGCCCATGCAAAAGCCCATAAGTGCGAGCTTTTTCGGCTGCACACGCGGATCGGCGCGCAGATGATCCAGCGCCAGCGTCACTTCGTGAATCACGCGCTCGACGTTTTGCATGGTCATCATCACAAGCTTGCGCGCGTCGTCGGGTTCGGTGGCGATCTGGCCGTGATACAGATCCGGCACCATCACCGCATAACCCTGCGACGCCAGCCGCTGCGCGAGGTCGAGCACGTGAGGCTCGATGCCCCACCACTCCTGGATCAGCACAATGCCGGGGCGCAGTTCATCACCGGCCTGGCGCACAAGATAGGCGCGCGGCCCGGGATCATTCGGATCTGTGTGGATGATTTCAGATGTCAGAATCACAACGACTCCTGTTTGCCGATCAGCGTGTAAATACAAACCACGCGACAAGCACGGCCACGCCGAGCAGCATCACCAGTCCATATGAACGTACGAAGCCGGTCTGAATTTCGCGCAGCACCAAGGATGCATTGCGCACAGCACCACCAATGCCGTTCACCACAGCATCGATGCCATTCTTGTCGATCACCTGCGCAAATACAGTAGCGAAGCCGTGGAAGGGGATCACCACCAGCACACGATAGATGTCATCGAGATAGAACTTATTGCTTGACAATGCATACAATGGTCCGAGCTTCTCTAAAGGTTCCTGCTTCACAGTCTCGTTATACGAGCGCTTGTACATGAAGTAGGCTGCCGCCATCGCCACAATCGCGAGCAGCGAGAAGATACCAGCCATACCAAAATCGAAGTGTGCCACCTCGAGTTTGCCAAGCACCGGCTCAAGCCAGTGCGACAACGCGTGCGCCGGCAGAATTGCCTCGAACGGCCAGTTGATCACCACACCGCCGACCACAGAGAACACCGCCAGAATCACCAGCGGAATCGTCATCTGCGGGCCGGATTCGATAGTGTGCCAAGCTTCTCTGCTGCGCGGTTCGCCAAAGAACACAAGGCGAATCTGTCGCATCGTGTAAAACGCCGTCAGCACCGCAGTCACTGCCAAGAGCCAAAACACCAGCGAATTCGACTGTGACGCAGAGACGAGGATTTCATCTTTTGACCAGAAGCCAGCCAGCGGAGGCACACCCGCCAGCGCCAGGCCGCCGATCAGATACGTAATGAACGTAATCTTCATGCGCGACTTGAGGCCACCCATATTGCGCATATCCTGCGGGTCGATACCCTGATGATGGCCGCCGCCATGGCCGCCGGTTGCATGCGTGGCCGTCTTCGGATTGTGCTCAATGCCGTGGATTACGCTGCCGCTGCCCAGAAAAAGCAGCGCCTTGAAGAACGCATGTGTCAGCAGGTGAAACACCGCCGCCGTATACGCACCGACGCCACAGGCCGCCACCATAAAGCCGAGCTGGCTGACCGTCGAGTACGCCAGCACTTTTTTGATATCCCACTGCGTCAGCGCAATCACACCAGCCACCAGCGCTGTCAAACCGCCGACAACCCCAACTACCGTCTGCGTCGTCGGCGCAAGCTCGAACATGACATGACTGCGCGCCATCATATATATGCCCGCCGTCACCATCGTTGCTGCGTGGATCAGCGCTGATACCGGCGTCGGGCCGGCCATCGCATCGGGCAGCCACACCATCAGTGGCAGCTGCGCGCTCTTGCCAGTCGCGCCGATGAACAGCAGCAGCGTGATTGTCCCGACCGCAGCCGCCACTTCAGCACCACGCTCTTCGACCGCCTTGAACACTTCGGTGTAACTCAGCGAGCCGAACGTCGTAAAGATCAGCAAAATGCCCAGCACGAAAGCCACATCGCCGATGCGATTTACTACAAAAGCTTTACGCCCAGCCTCGGAGTTTTTGATTTCACTGAACCAGAAGCCGATCAGCAGATACGAGCACAAGCCAACCAATTCCCATCCGACGAACATCATCAGGAAGCTGTCGCCCATTACAAGCACCAGCATCGATGAAATAAACAGATTCAGGAACACGAAGAAGCGCGGGAAGCGCTCATCGTTGTGCATGTAACCGGTGGCATAAATATGAATCAGCAGACCCACGCCGGTAATGATAAGCATCAGCAAAATGCTGAGCTGATCCACCTGAAAGCCAAACGGCACGCTAAGCGTGCCCACTTGAATCCAAGGGAACAGCTGCGAGGCGAGGCCATGCGCACCTTCGGTGTGCGGCTGCGCACTCAGCTGTCTAAGCAGAAGCACACTGGCGCCGAACGACAGTGCAACCATGAGTGACGCAAAAACGCCACTTCCGCGTTCACCAAGGCGGCGGCCGAAAAACGAGTTCACCAGCACACCGACGAGCGGGAACAGGACGGGAAGAATGATCTGTAAGTCCATCGTCATCACAAGCAGGAATCGATTACGCGCTGCAGCGCGCTTTTCTTTTCGGTCAGTCGCTGCAGCAACACCCATTGGTTGCGCGCGCGATCCAGGTTATGCCCGGCGTGTTTCACCGGGTAATACACATCACCATTCAGGTAATCCGTTAAAAAGCGGATCCCCTGCATATAAATCATGAACTCGCCCGCATAAAACAGGCTGTTCTTCTCTTCAGCGGTCAGCACATCCCGCACTTCGATCAGATAACCCTGCACCAGCGCCTCGAAATAGTCTTCGCGCACCGCAACGAGGCGCACATCCGGTTCCTCTTCAGAGACTGGGCAAACGTACGTGCGCACCATGTCACCCAGATCGGAGATGATATAGCCGGCCATGAGCGTATCGAGATCACAGATACAGACGCCCTCGAAGGTGCCCATCCGCAGCAGCGCGTTATTGATTTTCGTGTCGTGGTGCATCAACCGCACCGGCAGCAGCCGCACAGTTTCTTCGTAGCGCGTGACGACGTCGATGCGTGAGCCGAAGCCGGCGATCAGCTCGTTCGCCTGCGCGCATCGGTCTGGCAGTGCCTGTGCCAGCGCATTTTCATACTGCCTCCAGCGCAGCGTCAGATTATGAAAATCCGGGATGGTTGGTTCAAACTGCGCCAAATCGATGCCATGCGTGAGCCGCGCGAAACGTCCGAACTGACGCGCTGCTTCGTACGCCTGCTTTGGCGATTCCGCCTGATCAACCGTCACCGTGTCAGCAGCGTATGGTAACAGCCGCCAGTAATCGTCATCGACGACGAACATGTCATCGCCGTCCAGCGTCGGCAACGGGCGTAGAAAGTAATACTCCAGCGCAGTGCGGGCCAGATAATCAGCCGTCATGCGCAAATTACGCGCAATGACATCCGGCCGCCGGAATACGTTCGTGTTGATGTGCTGTAGAACTAATCCGCCGCCACCGTTCGCTGCGTACGGCATCAGCAGAAACGTCTTATTGATATGTCCTGAGCCAAATGACCGGATGTCGTAACATTCCGGTGAAATACCATATGCAGAGAGGACGTGATTCATGTCGATTGCTGGTGAATCGCCAAAGGCGGTGTTGCCGCCCTTATTCACGATTTACCCCTTGAGCTGCGACAAATCATCGACATCGGTGCTGCGCCGGGTGCGGAAGATCGTCACGATCAACGCCAGACCGACAGCAACCTCGGCCGCCGCCACCGTCATCACGAAGAAGACGAACATCTGTCCATCCAGCTCGCCCCACTTGCGGGCGAACGCCACGAAAGCAAGGTTGGCGGCGTTGAGCATCAGCTCCACCGACATGAAGATCAGAATGGCATTACGCCGGGTCAATACCCCCAGCACACCAATGGCGAACAGGATCGCGGACAAGGCAACGATGAAATTGATCGGATTCATTTGGCATCCCTGGTCGTGAGCACCACTGCGCCGACCATCGCGGCGAGCAACAGCACCGACACCGCCTCGAACGGGAAGGCATATTGCGTATACAGCATGACGCCAATCGCCGCCGGGTCTGAAGCATAGGTGGCAGCCTCACCACTGCTTTGCGTCAGCAATGCATACATCACGCTGGCGACAAGCACAGCGACACCAGCGATGATGACGAAGCGCGACGCCTTGATCCGCACCCCTGTATCCGCCGCAGGCAATTGCTCGGCGCCAAGCAGCATGATCACGAAGACGAACAACACCATGATTGCACCGGCATAGACGCTGATCTGAATGACAGCGAGAAACGGCGCATTCATCAATAGATAAAACACTGCTGCCACACCGAAATTCAACACGAGAAACAGCGCCGCGTAGATGGCGTTGCGGCTGAACAACAAGCCGAGCGCAGCCACCACGCTCACGGCGCCGAGCAGGATGTAAACGAGTAGTTCATTCATGGTTGCAATGCAGCAATGTCGCTTACTCCGCGGTATCGATGGGCGGATACGGCAGAATGGGCCGATCGTACTTGCCAGGCGGCGTGCGCTGCGGCGTCGCAGCCACACTGATCGGCGGCGATTCGAGCAGCATATCCTTTTTGTAGATCATGCTCTCGCGTGTGTAGCCGGTCGGAAATTCCAGCGACTCCAGCACAATCGCGTTCGTCGGACAAGCATCTTCGCAGTAACCGCAGAAGATACAGCGCAACATGTTGATCTCATACGTCTTGGAATAGCGTTCACCTGGAGAATAGCGCTCCTCGTTCGTGTTCTCCGCCGCTTCCACGTAGATCGCATCGGCCGGACATGCAGCCGCGCACAACGAACACCCAATGCAGCGTTCAAGGCCGTCGTCGTAGCGCTTCAAATGATGTCGTCCACGGAAACGCGCACTCATCGGGCGCGTCTCTTCCGGATACTGAACGGTCACAGGCTTGTCCTTCAGCGTCTTCAGCACTGTGGCAAAACCCGTCGGTAGCTTGGTCAGAACGTCTTTGATCAGTCCCATATCGTTTAGAACTCCCGGCAAAACGATGCTCTATATGTATTCAATGTATTCAATGTATTCATATATTCACAATATTCCCACCCACTGGGGGAACACCTCTATCGTTTCTACCGGACACCTCTATTTATTTGTATCCCGGCACTCCGATCACGATCAGCACAGCCGTGATCACCACATTGGCCAGCATCACTGGCATCAGCGTCTTCCAGCCGATGGCCATTAATTTGTCGTAACGCACACGCGGCAGCGTCGCACGCACAAGAATCATCAGAAGCAGACACGCGATAACCTTGATTGTGAAGTACACCAAACCCAGCAGCGGCACTTCGCTGACGAATGGGCCACTCCAGCCACCAAGGAAGAAGGTCGCGAACAAGCCGCTCACGGCGATCATCTTCACGTATTCACCCATGAAAAACAGCGCAAATTTCATGCCACTGTATTCAGTCATATAGCCAGCCGTCAATTCCTGCTCAGCTTCCACCAGGTCGAACGGCGAACGCATCGTCTCCGCCAGCGCCGTGATCGCAAACACCACCGCCGCCACCGGCTGACGGAAAATAAACCAACCTAGCACGCCGCCAAACTGCGTCGGCAGCTGCGCAGCGACGATGTCCGCCATACTCATGCTGCCGGCCATCAACACCACCGTCACCATCGCCAGGCCCATGCCCAGCTCATATGAAATCAGCTGCGCTGACGCGCGCAAGCCACCCAGCGACGCATACTTGTTGTTGCTCGACCAGCCCGCCAACACGATGCCGTACACCGCCACACCCATCACACCCAATACATACAGCACGCCGACATTGACTTTGCTTGCCAGCTGAAATAGGTCACCCGGGCCAACCGGGATCACGGCAAACAGAATCAACGCCGGAATCACCACAAGTACGGGCGCCAAAAAGTAAATCGGAACGTCAACAGACTTCGGTGTGATGCTCTCTTTTACGATGAGCTTCAAACCATCCGCCAACGGCTGCAACAAGCCGAACGGGCCCGCACGGTTCGGACCGTAGCGAGCCTGCAAGCGCGCCAGCACCTTGCGCTCGACGAGTGACATGTAGGCAAATCCCGTCAGCAGGACAAAGATTAGCACTAAAGATTTCAGGATGAGTTCGAGGATTACGGGCATATTATTTGTTTAACCTGCAAATCGCACTTTTTTCTTTGACTTTCAAAATTAACGGTTTGCAGGATAGTTCAGCTACGCAACAGCAGGCTTCACCACGTGACTCGCCATCACATGGCTGCGCCGAATCAGCTCACCGTCCTGATACAACATTCGCTCCGGCCGCTCCAGCCCACTCAGCGCCGCAATAGGCGCACCAACTTCGTATCGCACAACAGTGCCAACTTCGGCCTCTGCTACATAGCGCACGCCGAGGCCACCCTCGTTGTCATATACCGTGCCACCATAATAGAGATCGCCACGGCCCATCGGCGGCCACTGTTCTTCACCCTTCGCAAGAGCTTCGTAGCTCAGACTGGCATAACCAGGAATCTGCGTCACGATATCGGCAAAAATCTGGCCCGCACCCTCATAACGCCACTCAGCACCAAGCTTACGTGCTACTTCTTGTGCGATCCACCAATCCGGCCGCGCCTGTCCTGCCGCTGGCAACGCCCGATAGAAGCGCTGCACACGCCGGTCGCCACTGGTGTAGCTGCCATCGCGCTCAGCAAAGCTGGACGCCGGCAACACCACGTCCGCCTGTGACGCCAGTTCGGTCATGACAACATCCTGCACCACCAGAAAACTCGCCTGTGGCAGGTCCGCCCGGTCGCCAACACCCACAGCCCAGACCACACCAGCCTCAGCCACCGCCGGCATCGGCGCAGTCACATCAAATACACCTTGTGTGTTGCCGTGCGGATACATCGCCAGCAGTCCACTATTCGCCTTACCAGCATGGCCGCTGTCGATCAATAAGTTCGCCAGATGCTGCGCAAGCGAACGTGCTGCCGGCGCATCCAGCTTTTCATCACCAAATGCGATCAGCACATTACGCGCCGCCGTCAGGTCAGGCAACAGTTTCGCACTGTCCGCAACCCAGGCATCGATGCCCCCGATCTCATAGCGCATGATCTGCGCCGCGTAACGATGCATCTTCGTGCTGCGATGGTGCGCCACCACCAACTTGGCCCCACGATCCACCGCCGCCTGCCGCAGCCGCAGGAACCATACCGGCGCCTGCTCTTCCACATCGGCATTGACGACCAGAATCACATCACCTTTGCCAATCTGCTTCAAATCTGTCGCCGCACCAACACCGCACGCGCGCACAATATCCGCATATGCCGCCGAAATCGCCGGCGACATCGACACACTGCCTTTGCCCGTGCTGCGCACCGCGCGTGCAACCGCGAACGCATCTTCGTTCGCAATGCGGTCACCGATTACACCAGCCACCGATTCAGCCGCACGCACCCGCTCGGCGATTACGCCAAACGCCTGATCCCATGTCGCCTCGACCAGTTTGCCGTCACGGCGAACCATCGGCTGCGTCAGTTTGTCGTCTGCACGCGTGTAATGATGCACAAAGCGGCCTTTGTCACATAGCCAGATCTCGTTCACCTGCTCGTTCTGCCGCGGCATCACACGCTTAATCTCACGCCCACCGGTCTTCGTCTCCAGCCGCGTGTTCAACGTGGTGTTGCAGCCAACCGGGCAGTGGTTGCACACCGACTGCGCCGCGTCCAGCTCCCACGGCCGCGCCTTAAAGCGAAAATCTGCCGAAGTCAGCGCACCCACCGGACAAATATCGGTAGTGTTGCCGCTGAAATACGAATCGAAACCCGGTTCGCTCAGCGTCATGATTTCCATGTGCCGGCCACGCTCGAAAAATTGCAGGACGTGATCATCCGCAATATCGTCCTGAAAACGAATGCACCGGGCACACTGAATGCAACGCTCACGGTCCAGAAAAATCAGGTCGCCCAACGGCACATGCTTGTCGTTGTGCTGCTTGGCTTCGTAATCGAAGCGGGACTGACCCGGACCGTGCGCCAGCGTCAAATTCTGCAACGGACATTCGCCGCCCTTATCACAGACTGGGCAGTCAAGCGGATGACTCGTCAGCAAAAACTCGAGCACATCCTCGCGCGCATCCTTGACCTGCTGCGTCGCTGTGCGCACCGCCATGCCCTCGCTGACCGGCGTCGTACACCCAGTCGTCAGCTTCGGCATCCATGCGATAACCACATTGCCAGCGTCATCCTTCACCACCTGCTTCGTGGCCGGATCAACCTTTGGCGTTCCGACATCCACCAGGCACATGCGGCACATGCCGACAGGCTTGAGCTTCGGGTGATAACAGAAGACCGGAATGTCGTTGCCGAGCTTCTTCGCCGCGTCGACGACCAGCGTCCCCTTGGGAACCGCCACCGCAACGCCGTCTATTGTCACGTTTACCAGATCTGCCATGTTATTACGAAGATGATCAAAAATTCGATCAACCGTTTCCCCCCATCTTCCCAATCTGCCCCAAAAGGGTTCCTAAAAAGGAAGGAGGAATCGGCCAATTACTTTTGGTCATTCACCTATGTGCCGAGTTCTGAATGCCGAGTGCACGCCAATTCGCGCGCACTCGGCATTCACTCCTGAATTTCGATTGCCCGTACACTGCGTCGAATCTGAGCTCAGCGCTTCGACACAGTCACTTCACTTTTTTTCAGCCGCACATCCGTCGGCAACGCCACATCGATACGCAGCCCTGCCGCTCGCGACGCACGTACGCGCCCAATCACGATCACCTGCGCCCCCGCTGCGTTTTCACGCAACGGCGCCGCCAGTCGATCTGCGACCACCGCATCCATCCGCACCTTCTGTGTGCCCGTCGCATCCTTCACAATCCATTCCACGCCGCCGCGCACAGCCTGCACATTGTCAACCGTCCCGCTCACCCGCACAAATGCGTTGTGATCGTTGCCGCTGAGCCGCCCGAGTTCATACTCGCGCACCTTGCGCTCTCCAGCTACAACTACCAGATCACCCGCATTGCCAAGCGCCAGCTGCAAGTCTTCTGCAAACACATCAATCTGCCCGGTGGCCGTAACTACCGCGCCAACATCCAGCGTTTCAGGCGCCTTCATCTGGTCATATACCTGCTTGAACAGCACCAGCTGCATTCGGCCGCTGCCATCGTCAAGTATGTACTTGAAGCCGGCACTGAAGTGCACGGCATCAACGACCACCCCCGTCACAGTGACGCGCCGGCCGCGATCGGCCTGGCTGAGCGTATGCATGGGGGCCGGCGGCTCTGGCGGCGGCGGCTGCGCCACCACGACCAAGTCCACTCCGCGCGCCGGCACGAGCTGCGCCGTCTCCTTATAGAAGTCGACTTTCCCAGCCGCCTCCACAACTGCGCCCACCCTGATCTCCGGTGCACCGTGTTTCGCACGCTCAAAGAGCACCAGCGTAATTTCTCCGCTGTCATCCTTCAAGATGTACCGAACGCCAGCCTTGAATGGCCGCTCTGCGGTCACGGCCGCACGCACCGTCACCACCTGCCCCACATATTCCTTTGTAATGTCCACAATCGGCGTCGGCACACGCTCAGTCGCCCACACCGGCGCAGCCGCGGCAACGCTGCCCCACAAAGCCAGCGCAACCGCAATTCCACGCACTCCCACTACACCCCTTTCAATCTGCATAATGCCTCCACGGCATCTCCCAAACCGAAGGGGCACGGTTTAAGAGAATTTATTTACGAAGGACACGTGCCCTTCGATACACACTTGCCATACTTGCTCAGCTTCTGATCACTGTTTCGCAATTAGCTATTTCACAATGAAAATAAACGAGCCTGAGTAACGGTCACTTGCCTGATTAACAGCCGCATAGACAGCCGCATTTTTCATCAGCAGCCAATTTGCCTTACGAATGCGCCTTCGCTTGTCCGTGCAGCTCATGCATATGGTGATCGCGCTCAAGTTCGCGCCGATACGCCGCACTGCCGCCCTTGCCCTGAGCGATGAAATCTTCGTAATCCTTCCTGAAATGCTTCAACGTGAACGTCATCGAACTCGTCGAGAACTCACCCAACGGGCAAAAGCATTTGCCAGAAATCTGCTTGTTCACCGTGGTGATCATGTCCACATCGGCCATCGTCGCCTCACCCGAGAGCATCTTGTCATACAGCTTCAACGCCCAGTGCGTACCCTCACGGCACGGCGTGCACTTGCCGCAGCTTTCGTGCTTGAAGAAGCGGATCATCTTGCGCGCAGCCCAGACCATGTCCACGCTCTCATCCATGAAAATCCATGAGCACGAACCCAGCACAGAGCCGATCGTACCCATGCTCTCATAGTCGAGCTTGGCGTGGAAATTCACAGCCGGAATGATCGGCGACGACGAACCAGCCGGCAGCACTGCCTTGATCGGCAGCCCCGTGCTGCTTCCACCAGCCATCTCAAGCAAATCCTGAATGCTGTACTTGCCCAGCGGAAGCTCGTAGTTGTCCGGCTTCTTTACGTGGCCGCTCACACTAAAAATTTTCACGCCCGGGCTCTTTTCCGTGCCCCACTGGCGATACCAAGCCGATCCATTCAAGACAATGCCCGGCACGTTGGCCAGCGTCTCCACATTATTGATCACCGTCGGCTTGTTGTACAAACCAGACACAGCCGGGAACGGCGGCTTCAGACGCGGCTGGCCAATCTTGCCTTCCAGCGACTCAATCAGCGCACTTTCTTCGCCACAAATATAGGCGCCCGCACCAAGATGCACGTACACATCCAGCGAGTAATCGGTGCCGAACAAATTCTTGCCCAGCAGCCCCGCCGCATACGCATCATCGATTGCCTTCTGCAGATTCTGCACCGGCTCCTTAAATTCGCCGCGGCAGTAAATGTACGCCACGTGCGCACCAATTGCATAGCAACACAGCGCTGTGCCCTCAATCACCTGATGCGGGTTGTTGCGGATCAGCTGATGATCCTTGAACGTGCCCGGCTCTGATTCGTCACAGTTCACTGTGACGTACTTCGGATTGATGTCCTTCGGGATGAAGCTCCACTTCAATCCTGCCGGAAAACCCGCGCCACCGCGACCGCGCAAACCTGAGTCCTTCACCACCCCGATGACTTCCTCACCCTTCATCGAGGTGACCGCCTTCTTCCAGCCGGCATATCCTTCATTCGCCTGATACACAGCAAGTTCGCGGATGTCTTGTACATCCTCATCACGCAAGAGGACGTGCTTGTCCATCGGTGTCGTCATATTTATTCGTCCCGCTTCTTCAACTCATCCACGAGCTGATCGAATTTCTCCGGCGTCAGATCGTAGTGATAATTCAGGTTCACCTGACACATTGGCGCACGATCGCACGCAGCCAGGCACATCACCGTCGTCAAGGTGATCTTGCCATCCTGCGTCGTCTCGCCTGCCTTGATCCCGAGCTTCTGCTCAGCGTAGTCGATGAACTTATCTGCCCCGCGCAACACACACGGCAGGTCGTCGCACACTTCAATCACATACTTGCCAGCCGCATGCTTGCGATACATCGAATAGAAGCCAGCCACGGACTTCACTTCGGTCGGGTCAATACCGCAAATCTCAGCCACTTCGCGCATGCCGTCATCCGTGCAATAACCATACTCTTCCTGCACCAGATACAACAGCGGCATCACCGCACTACGCTTGCGCTCCGGCGGATACTTCGCCAGGATTTGCTCGATTTCGGCGGATCGCTTTTCCTTCAACATCGAATTCAACATCGAATTTCGTTCCAAGTTCCGAGCTCCGAACTCCGCATGCTCAGCACACGGAACGCAGAACCCGACACGAATGTCTTACCGATCCACGTCGCCCAGCACGATATCGACTGAACCGATAATCGCCACCAGGTCGGCCAGCAGGCATCCCTGCGACATCACGCCGAGCGGCTGCAGGTTGTTGAACGACGGCGCGCGCATGTGCACACGGCGCGGCTTCGGCGATCCATCGCCCGACAGCAGCACGCCATACTCACCCTTGCCACTCTCCACCGCGAAATACACCTCACCCTCCGGTGCGCGGAACCCTTCCGTCCACAGCTTGAAATGGTGGATCAGCGATTCCATCGAGTAGGCGATCTCGTGCTTCGGCGGTGGCGCCACTTTGCGATCGTCCGTCATCACCGGCCCCGGCGTCAGCTTCTTCATCGCCTGGCGAATGATCGACATGCTCTGCTCGAATTCATCCAGCCGGCAGCGGTAACGGTCATACACATCACCATTCGTCCCCAGCGGCACACTGAATTCGAAATGGTCGTAGCTTGAATACGGCGCCGCTTTGCGCACGTCATAGTTCACGCCACTGCCACGCAGACACGGCCCAGTCATGCCCCACGCAATCGCGTCTTCGGCGCTGATTTTGCCCACGCCGACCGTGCGCTCCTTCCACATGGGATTGTCCTTGAGCAGCTTGTCGTATTCCCCCACGCGGCGCGGAAATACATCCAGGATTTTCTGCACCAGGGAACCAAAATTCGCCGGCACGTCGCGCCACAGGCCGCCCGGCCGAATGAAGCTCGACATCATGCGCGCCCCAGACACAGCCTCGTACACATCGAGGATCATCTCGCGCTCACGCATGCAGTAAAGAAACACGCTCATCGCGCCGATGTCCAGCGCGTGCGTGCCCAGCCACACCAAATGGCTGTTCATGCGCGTCAGTTCCATCAGAATCACGCGCAAATACTGTGCACGCTGCGGAACGTCGATCCCAACCAGCTTCTCTACCGCGCCACAAAAGGCGAGGTTGTTGCTCATCGGCGCCAGATAATCTGTCCGATCCGTCAGCGGAATCGCCTTCAGAAAATTCTTCGACTCGGCCGTCTTTTCAATGCCGGTATGCAGAAAACCGATGTCCGGAATGCAGTTGATGACCGTCTCGCCATCCAGCTCCAACAGCAAACGCAACACGCCGTGCGTCGACGGGTGCTGCGGTCCCATGTTCAGCAGCATCGTCTCACCGGTCAATGCCCGCGGGCTGACCAGCTTCTTCAGCTGCTCCATCGTAATATCGAGCTGCACATCCTCGGTATTCACCACATTCTGCGGAGAATTCTCGACGATCAGCGCCTGCTCAGAGATCTTCGTCGTTTCGTTCACCATAACTCTTCAGCCCTCAGATGATGCCTATTCAGTCGCCCGCGGCTTTTCCGCGTCGATGCGCGCACGATTGAACGAAAATGCATTTTCTTCGACTTGCACCGGAATTTCACGCCGCAACGGATGTCCCTGGTAGTCACTCGGCATCAGAATTCGCCGCAAATCAGGGTGGTCTTCGAACACGATACCGAACAAGTCGTAAACCTCGCGCTCCAACCAGTTGGCGTTGCGATACACACTGCACGCCGACGGAATCACCGCGTCATACTCGCTCAGCATTACCTTGACGCGCACACGAATATTGCGTGACAACGAATACAGCTGATACAAAATACCGAAACGTGGCTCCTTCGGGTAGTAGTCCACGCATGTCTCGTCCGTCAGCATCTCGAACTTCTGCACATCCTTCAGATGCGCCAGCAGCGCCAGCACCGTCACCTTCGACGCATGCAGCGTAACCTCATCGCGGAATACCGTCGTGCCCGTCACCAAGCCTTCGGGAATATCCAGCTGGAATGTGCTGGGAGTTGTCGTCATAATTACTGCCACTTCGCGAGCTTCTCGTTCTTGATTTTTTCCTGCAGCTTCAGGATGCCGTCGATCAGCGTCTCCGGGCGCGGCGGGCAGCCGGCCACATACACATCTACCGGCACGATCTCATCAACGCCCTGCACAACAGCATAGTTATTGAATATGCCGCCGCACGATGCGCAATCGCCCATCGCAATCACCCACTTGGGATCCGGCATCTGGTCGTACAAATTGCGCAGCACCGGCGCCATCTTGCGGCTCACGCGACCAGCCACAATCATCAAATCCGCCTGGCGCGGGCTGGCCCGCATCAACTCCATGCCGAAGCGCGACATGTCGTAACGCGCGCCCTGTGTGCTCATCATTTCAATGGCGCAGCAAGCCAGGCCGAACAGCATCGGCCAAATCGCGTTCGATCGCGCCCAACCCACCGCCTTCTCCAACGAGACGGTGACAATTCCCATGTCTCCGAATTTTTGTTCAAGTCCCATAAGTTAGTTCCAAGCCTCAAGCACCGAGTTCCAAGTACCGTACCCTACTTGTCCATCGTTTCCCAGTCAAGCGCACCCTTCTTCCACACCCAGATGTAGCCGGCAAACAGAATGCCGACGAATACCAGCATCTGAATTAACCCGTACAGCCCAAGCTGGCGGAATGCCACCGCCCACGGATAGAAGAAAATCACTTCGACGTCGAACAAAATGAACAGCACAGCAATCAGGTAAAACCGCACCGGGAAACGGCGCTGGCCCTGGCCAATCGCGTTCATGCCGCTCTCGTACGGCTGCAGCTTCGCTTTCACCTGCGCACGCTTGCGCGGCCCGAAAACGATCGAAATCACTACGATCAGCCCAGCCAGGCCACTCGCTATCGCCAATATTACGAAAATGGGAAGGTAGAGATCCATAACAGTATGAATCAGCTTTAACACGCATACCGTTTTCCACGGCATCCGCTTCAGCCAATCCTAATTTGGGAATTTTGTCACAAGCGCGCAGGATTCTAACTGTGCATCTGCATTAGTCAACTCGCAATTGCTCAAACCCATAAATTCTCCTCGCAAAACACGTAATTCTTATTTTTCCCGCTTCAAACTTTCCCACTTCAGACGGCCTCACTTCGGAAACATGAATAACCTATTTCGCAGGAAATACTGACATGAGGCTGAGTAGGTACATCGAATCACCATCTGCTTCCACAACTGAATCCCGCAACGCCTGATCATGATACGCGAAGACGGCCGCATCTGCACACCGACGAGGCGACGCACCCCTGGGTGCGTCGCACATGTATGCGTCGCACATTCACTCCACCCCCAGCGCCTGCGCCACCCACTCGATCGGATGCCGCGCCTCGCGCCCAGCCAGCTGCTCCATCTGATCGCGGCATGAGGTTCCAGCCGCCGCGATGCATGTTCCAGCCGCCGCCGCCCGCACCGCCGGCAACACGCTCAACTCCCCGACGCGCTGCGACATCTCAGCATGCTCTGCCTCGTAGCCAAACGCCCCCGCCATGCCGCAGCACGTGGATTCGATCTCCTTCACCCGGAACCCAAGCTTCCCCAGCAGCGCCCGCGCCCCAGCCGTCCCCCATAGCGCCTTCTGATGGCAGTGGCCATGCAGCAGCATTTCGGCCTCACGGACGTGCGCAGGATCGATCAACCCAAACTCGGCGTGCACCGCCAGCCAATCTTCAATCGCCCACGCCGCCGCCGCCACCACCTGCGCATCTTCGCCCGGCAGCAGATCGACGTAATCGTCTTTCAACGCGCTCACGCAGCTCGGCTCCAGCCCCAGAATCGGCACCCCCGCCCGCGCCAACGGCGCCAGCACGCGCACGTTGTGCCGCACACTCTCCAGCGCCGCCTTCGGCTGCCCCTGCGAGATCAACGGCCGCCCGCAGCACTGCCACTCCGGAATCACCACGCGATACCCGAGCTTCTCCAGCACCGCCACCGCCGCCCGCGCCACCTGCGGATGGTTGTAGCGGCTGAAGGTGTCCACGAACAGCGCCACAGTCCGCGCTCCCGCCGGCGCTACAGCCGCCTCACGCCCGCGCCACCAGCGCTCGAATGTGCGCGCAGCGAATTTCGGCAGCGACCGCTCCTGCGCCACGCCAAGCACGCGCTTCGTCACACCCCACCCCAGCACCGCATTCGCCAGCGGCGCAAACGGCGCCGCCAGCGCACTGAACTTGGCGATGCGGCCGAAGACGTACGCACGCAACGGCACACCTTTTTCTTCATAAATCTGCTGCACAAAATCGCTTTTCATGCGTGACATGTCCACACCGCTCGCACACTCGGTCGCACACGCTTTGCACGAGATGCACAGATCCAACGCCTGCTTCACCTCGCCGGCCGTAATCGTCGGCGCGTTTGGCAGCGCTTTCGCCCGCAGGAATTCGCGCAGCAGGTTCGCCCGCCCGCGCGTGCTGTGCATTTCGTCGCGCGTCACCCGATAGCTCGGGCACATCACGCCGCCGTCCGGCTTGCGACATACGCCGCTGCCATTGCACTGCTCGGCCAGCCCGGCCAACGACCCGTCGCGCGCAAAGCTGAATGTGCTCGCGAACGGCCGCGCTTCGTAATCCGGCCCCAGCCGCATCATCTTCTCGAGCTGCTCTTCCTCGAAGCCGTCGGTCTTCTTGTTCGGGTTCAGCAGATTCTGCGGGTCGAATGTGCGCTTCACCGCCACGAATGCGTCATACAGCTCATCTCCGAACAGACCGCGGTTCCAGTGCGAACGCTCGTAGCCGTCGCCGTGCTCGCCGGTCATCGCCCCGCCCAGCTCGCAGCACAGCGCGAATGCCTGCAAGCCGATATCCTGCATCGCCCGCAGGCCGCTCAACGTTTTCAAATTCACCAGCGGCCGCACGTGCAGCACGCCGGCGCTGGCGTGCGCGTAATACGCACCTGTCGTGCCGTGCTGCGCGAAAATGGCGTTCAGCCGCATCACGTACTCCGGCAGCTTCTCCACCGGCACGGCCACATCCTCCACCACCGAGATCGGCTTCAGATCGCCGCGGATGCTCGCCAGCACGTTCAGCCCGATCCTGCGCACGTACCACACGTCGGCCTGCGCGCGCGCGTCGCGCAGCGTCCGCAGCGTGCACGGCAGGCGCTCGCGCTGCACGAGCTGCTCCAGCCGCGCCACCGCCTGCTCGACCTCACCCACGCTCTCGCCGCTGAATTCGATCACCAGCAGCCCGTCGGGAATGCCCTGCGAAATATCCAGCCAGTCCAGCCGCTCGCGGCATTCGGGCAAATCGCGCGCCAGCTTGATGAACAGCCCGCCGATCAGCTCAATCGCGCCCGGGTCGAGGCTCAGCAGCGCCGGCATCGCACGCATCGCGTCCAACAGATCGACGAACGACGTGATCACCAGCGCGGTGTGCTTCGGCTTGGGCGCCAGATCGAGCACCGCCTCGCTGACGAACGCCAGCGTGCCTTCGCTGCCTGCGATCAGCGGCGCCAGGTTAAATTTCGAAATCTGCCGCACGTGTCCAGCCAGGTTGCTGCCGCTGCGCCGGGCGTTGGCGAAGGTCAGCGCCGCCGCCGCGTCTTCCGGCTGAAACGCCAGCATTTCAGCGATGAAATCGAGGTTGTAGCCGCTCGAGCGACGCCAGACTTTGGGGTAATCGCGGTAAATCACCTCGCGCGCACCGGCGGCGATCGCCGCAATCGCTTCGGCCAGATCACCCGTCGGCGCATCCTGCGCAGAAATCGTCATGTCGCGCCCGCCGGCGAGCGCGCAGCGCAGCTCGAGCACATGATCAGCCGTCATGCCGTAGCGGATCGAATGCGCGCCGGTGGCGTTCGTGCCGATCACCCCGCCGACGGCCGCGCGCTCGGCGCTGGCCGGATCCGGGCCAAACTGCAGGCCATGCGCCGCCAGTTTTTTGTTCAACTGGCCGAGCACCATGCCCGTCTGCACGCGCGCCCGCCGACCAGCTACATCGACATCGAGCAGCGCGTCCATGTACTTCGTCGTATCGACGACGAGGCCCGGCCCGATCGACTGGCCGGCCAGGCCGCTGCCGCCGCCGCGCGGCACGATCGGCACACCGTGCTCGGCGCACAGCGCCAGCGTCGCCAGCACATCCTCGTGTGTGCGCGGCAGCGCCACGCCCAGCGGCGTGACGAAATAGTTGCTGGCGTCGGTGGAGTAAATCAGGCGCGTCGGAGCGTCGAAGCGCACTTCGGCATTCGTATTTTTCGCGAGCGCAGATTCGAGCGGGTGCGTGGCAACGGACATGCAAGAGATGATATGTCAATCGGCCCGGCTCGCCATTCGCGCCATTTCGTAACTACTCAGGCCAGCCATTTTTCCAACGCGAAACACACTATTCTCTCCCCCTTCGGGGGAGAGAATAGTGTGTTTCGCGGGAAATACTGATTTGAGCCTGAGTAGTTACGCCATTTCTGACAGGCGTCGCTTCCATCTGCGAATGCGCCGCCGAATGCGCGGCACACGATATTGCCGAAACGACGTCGCCCGCGCAGCGATGCGCACCAGCAGATCATTTCGCAGCAGGCCCGCCCGCTTTCCGAACGCCGCTTCCAGCCGCATCACTTCGCGCACGTATTCGTAGCGCAGCACCCACGGAAAAACGAAATGCAC
>CANJQH010000052.1 GCA_947476335.1 Anaerolineae bacterium
CAGGGTCGCGCCTTCCGCACAAACCCTGGCTGAATCGAAGTACGCCCTTTCAAGGCTGAAAAAGCGCCAAAGGCGCGACGCAGTCCTAGCCCAGACCATCGGTCTGGGATGCACAACCGCACCCGTGGGAAATTGCTGCGTCGCAATGTAAGCGCAATATGGGCGCAATATACGCGCAATATACGCGCAATGTGGGTTGTAGGCAAGGTTCGCACAGGGCAGACGCTCACAACGCCGTGATCAGTGTAGGACCGACGCATCCGCATGCCACTGGCAATTCGGCCAGCTGCACACCTGTCGGATGCACACACAGCAAGCATCCTCCTCTTGCCAGTAGAACAATTGTTCTATACACTCTCCCCGTATGGAGATGACGCTCGAATCCGTCGCCCCGGCGCCGCAGCCCACCCTGCAGCGCGCCGTCGCAGCGCTGCACGCACGCTACGGCAGCGGCGTGCTGCGCGAAGCCCACGAACTGTCCGCCGCCGTCCCACCCCGCTTTTCAACCGGCTTCCCCACCCTCGACGCGCTCTCCGGCTGCGGCGGCGTCCCGCAGGGCCACCTCACGCTGTTCACCGGCGGCGCCACCTCCGGCAAACTCTCCGTCGCCCTGCGCTCACTCGCCGCCGCCCAGGGCCGTCACCGACGCCGCGACCCCGTCGCCGTGCTCGACCTGGCCGGCACCGCCGACCCGCAGTCTTTTCACCTCGCCGGCGTCGACCTGGCCCACACGCTCTTCATCCGCCCCCCGCGCATCGAAAACATCACGACGCTGCTCTACGACGTGCTCAACGTGCGCGCCTGGCGCTGCCTGCTCGTCGACGGCGTCGGCACACTGCGAACTTCCCCGCATCAGCTGCACACGTTCGACGCCGCCCTCCCCGAGCTGATGCGCGTCGTCCGCCGCCAGCGCACCGCACTGCTCCTGCTCGACGACGCCGGCCAGCCCGGCGACGCGACGGCACACAGCCTCTCCCTGCACATGCACTTCCGCCGCACGGACTGGCAGCTCAGTCGCCACGGCGGCATCGTCGGCTGCACCACGCGCGTGCAGCTCGAACGCAGCCGCTGGGCACGCCCCGGCGCGCACTGTGACCTGACGCTGCCCTTTCCCTGATGGCCATCCTCTACTGCCACCACGCCAACTTCGTCTTCGACGCGCTGCATCCCACTCACCCCGAGTGGGACGACCACCCCGTCGCGCTGCTGAACGACGACGGCATCGTGCAGGCCTGCTCGCCGCAGGCGATCGAATCCGGCGTGCTGCACGAAATGCGCGCTCGCCAGGCCCGCGCTCGCTGCCCAGACCTGCGGCTCGTCCCGCTGGACGCCGCTCGCATCGAAGAGCTGCACCACGCCTTCCGCAGCGTGCTGCTCGCCACCGGCCTGCCGGTCGAAATCACCGCGCCCGGCAGCGGCTACTGCGACCTGCGCAGCGTCGCACGGTCGCCGCGCGATGCCCAGCCGATCTGCGCCGACCTCGGCCGACAGCTGCGCAGCGCGCTCGGCGACGCGCTCACGCCCGCACTCGGCTGCGACCACGGCAAATTCACCGCCCGCGCCGCCGCGCACATCACCCGCCCCGGTCGGCTGCGCGTGGTCGATCTGCCGGACGAAGCGGCGTTTCTCGCGCCGCTGTCCACCGCACTGCTGCCGCTGCCGCCGCTCGTCCTCAATCAGCTGCGCTGGCTCGGCATCGCCACGCTCGCCGACTTCGCACGCCTCCCGCAGTCCGCCGTGGTGCAGCGCTGGGGCGAAGCCGGCCGCATGGCGCAGCAGCTCGCCCTGGGACGCGACCCGCGCCCGGTCCAGGCCGCCGGCGCCGCATCGCCCGAACCCGTCCGCACCGATTTCGAAACGCCCTGCGAAAACGTCGCGCAGGCCGCCGCATCCGTTCGCCGCGATCTGGAGCCGCACCTCGCCGCACTCGCCGCCCAGCTGCTCGGCTGCCGTGCGCTCACGCTGCAGCTCGAATTTCTCAACCACCGCACACGCACGCACGAGATCGCGTTCGCCGCGCCCGTCGTCGCCGCCGCATCCGTCTCCGCCGCCGTCACCCACGCGCTGTGGTCCACACCATGGCCGGCGCCGCTGATTTCGACGCGCACGACGATCTCCGCCGCCGCCGAGATGCCCGCCGGCCAGCTCACACTCTTCGACGAACCCACGGACGACGCAACCACCGCCATCGACGAACCCGCCCAGCGCCTGGCGCGCAAACATCCGGGCGTGTTCTTCCACGCGCAGCTCGTCGAGCCGACGCACCCGGTCGTCGAACGACGCATCGAATGGAAAAGCTAAGTGAGTCGCCAAAAGTTCTGGCGGCAGATTCGCCTCCCCCGCAAAGCGGGGGAGGCGAATCTGCCGGACAAAACTTATGGACAGGAACTTAGCCGCACCCGCAGGATTGAAATCCATGTCCAGAATCTGGTCCGCAGGCGAACCCATCGACGTGCACACTGACGACGCAGACGCGCCGATCGCCTTCACATGGAACGGCCGCGCGCATCGCGTCGACCGCATCGACGAAGAGTGGCGCGTCGACGCCGACTGGTGGAGCGAAGCCGGCGAAGTCTCGCGCCGCCACGTCCGCCTGATCACGCACAGCGGCTACCTGTGCGTGATCTGTCAGGACCTGCACACGCAGGCATGGACGCTGCTGAGGATTCATGACTAACATCCCTCTGCCGTTCGTCGAGCTGCACTGCCATTCCTTCTACTCCCTGCTCGACGGCGCATCCGCACCGGAAGCGCTCATCGCCGAAGCTGCACGCCTCGGCATGCCGGCGCTCGCGCTCACCGATCACGATTCCCTCGCCGGCGCGATGCGCTTTCATTCCGCCGCCCGCAAACTGCGCGTGCGGCCGATCTTCGGCGCCGAGGTCACCCTGCACGACGGTGCACATCTCACACTGCTGGCCGAGAACCAGCAGGGCTACGCCAGCCTCTGCCGCCTGATCACCCGCAGTCGCTGCGATCTCGGCACGCGCGCCGACACAGCGTGGAGCGGCAAAACCACACCCGCGCTCACCTTCGACCAGCTCGCAGCGCATCGTGAAGGGCTGATCGCCCTGACAGGCTGCAATCAGGGACCGCTGGCGCACGCCCTGCGCGCGCAGGACGCGGCCGGCGCCGTCGCACGCGCCGGCACGCTGGCCGACCTCTTCGGCCGCGGTCAGCTCTACATCGAGATTCAGCATCATCAACGGCCCGGGGACGACGCCCGCCAGCATGCGCTGCTCGAAGTCGCCGCGCAGACTCGCCTGCCCATCGTCGCCACCGGCAACACGCACTACGCCGTGCGTGCGCACGCCCGCCTGCGCGACTGCCTGCTCGCCATCGACCGCAACGAATCCCTCGACGAGGCCCGCCGCGCCGGTGCGCTTCCGCTCAATCACACCTACGCGCTCGCCGACGCCGCCGCCCTCACACGCCGCTTCGCCTGCATCCCGCACGCGCTCGCCAACACGCTCGCCATCGCCGAGCGCTGCTTCGTCGACCTGGATTTCGGCGGCGTCGCCGGCGGCGCACAGCGCATGCCCATCTTTCCCGTCCCCGGCGAACAAAG
Organism: Anaerolineae bacterium; assembly: GCA_947476335.1. Lineage (GTDB taxonomy): Bacteria > Chloroflexota > Anaerolineae > J036 > Brachytrichaceae > CANJQH01. The sequence continues at coordinate 3,569 of CANJQH010000052.1, forward strand.
CGAATTCGGCTTTCTATACAACCTGTGCCACGCCGCGCTGCCGACGCGCTACCCGCAGCTCGAACCACGCGTACTGACGCAGCTGGCGCACGAACTGCAGGTCATTCAGCAGGCGCGGCTGTCGTCGTTCTTCCTGCTCGTCTGGGACGTCGTGCGCTTCGCCCGCGAACGCCGCATCCGCTGCTCCGGCCGCGGCTCCGCCGCCGGGTCGATCGTCGCCTACCTGCTCGACATCAGCCAGGTCGACCCGCTCGAACACGATCTGCTGTTCGAACGATTCCTGTCACCGGACAAGGCGACCATGCCGGACATCGACCTCGATTTCGACTGGCGCCGCCGCGAGGAAGTGATTCAGTATTTATACGAACGCTACGGCCACGAGCGCTGCGCCATGGTGTGCAACCACGTACAGTTCCAGGCGCGCTCGGCCGTGCGTGATTTGGGCCGCGCGCTGAATTTCCCAGATGCCGTCGTCGAGCGCCTGCTGAAACGCATCGACGCGCATTCGCCGGCGCAGGCGGCCGAGGAAATCGACGCGCTCCTCGCTGCCGACGCACCCAGCGCTACGACGATTTCCACGCCCGGCGCCGCACGCACGACGACGCATCCGCTCGCGCTGCTGGCCGAACTGCTGCGCCACATCGACGGCGTCGTGCGCCATCTTTCGATCCACGTCGGCGGCATGCTGATCACCGGCCGGCCGCTCGACGAGCTCGTGCCCATCGAGCCGGCGACGATGCCCGGCCGCTATGTCGTGCAGTGGGACAAGGACTCGATCGAAGACGCCGGCCTCGTCAAGCTCGACGTGCTCTCGCTGCGCACGCACGGCCTGATCACCGAGGCGCAGGAGCTGATCGACCCACCGCTCGATCTCGATCGATTGCCCGTCGACGACCCAGCCATCTACGACATGATCTGCAGCGCCGACACGCTCGGCACGTTTCAAATCGAAAGCCGCGCGCAGATGCAGATGCTGCCGCGCACGCTGCCGCGCAACCTGAAGGACCTCGCCGTCGAAATCGCCATCGTGCGGCCGGGCCCGATCCAGGGCGGCGCGGTGCACCCGTACGTCAACCGCCGCCTCGGCAGGGAACCGGTGCACTACGATCATCCAGATCTCGAGCCGATCCTGCGCGACACACTCGGCGTGCTGCTGTATCAGGAGGACTGCCTGCGCATCGCCATGACCATCGCCGGCTTCTCCGGCGGCGAGGCCGATCAGCTGCGCCGGGCCATGTCGCGCTCACGTTCGCAGGAAGCGATGGCCGAGATGCACGACCTGTTCGTACACCGCGCACTGGCACGCGGGTATGCGCTCGAAACCGCTTCAACGATCTTCGCGAAAATCGCCGGCTTCGCGCAGTTCGGCTTCTGCCGCAGCCACGCCGCAAGCTTCGCTCGCATTTCATACGTTACCTGCTGGCTGAAAAAGCGCCGCCCAGCGGCGTTCTACACCGCGCTGCTGAATTCCGGTGCCGGCTTCTATCCGCACGACGTCATCGCCGCCGACATGCGCCGCCACGGCGTCGACCTGCTGCCGCTCGACATCAATCGCAGCTGCTGGGGATACACCCTCGTCGATGCACAGCGCGTGCGCATGGGCGCATCGACCATCGCCGGCCTGGGAGAAGCGGCATGGGCGCACGTTGAATCGGCGCAGCCATTCGCCAACCTGCGCGATTTCCATGCGCGCACCCGCCTGCCGAAGATGCTCGTCGCCGACATGATTCGCGCCGGCCTCTTCGACTCATTCGGCGAACGGCGTGCACTGCTCTGGGAATCCGGGGAGTTGCCCGTCGGCGACCGCAGCGCAGAACTGCCGCTCCAGATTCCCATCACGTCGGTCGCACTGCCGGCGCTGGCCGCAACGGAAGCGGAGGCATGGGAACACGAACTGACCGGGCTCGCGCCCGGCGGCAGCTACGTGCGCCATTTCCGCGCAGCCCTGCAAAAGCTCGGGGTGCATTCGCTGGCGGACGCCCGCGCACTGCCCGCCGGCCGGCGCATCCGCGTCGCCGGCATCATGTACGTGAGACAACGCCCACAGACCGCCAAAGGCGTGACGTTTCTCGGCATGCAGGACGAGACGGCGCTGATGGACTGGGTCGTCAAAGCCGACCAATGGAAGAGCTTTCGCCACCTGCTGCGCGGCGACCGGCTGCTGCTCGCCGAAGGCGTCGTGCAGTCCACCGGCAGCGCCGTCAGCCTGCTGGTGCAGACCCTGCGCGACGCCTTCGGCTAAGTGAGTCGCCAAAAGTTCTGGCGGCAGATTCGCCTCCCCCACAAAGCGGGGGAGGCGAATCTGCCGGACAAAACTTATGGACAGGAACTTAGGTCCAGCGCCGCGAACGCCCGCTACAGCCCCACCCCGACCTGCTCCGCCACCCGCCGCAGATGCGCCGCCGCTTCGGCATATTCCTCCTGCGTAGGCAGATGCTCCAGCATCACCGGCAGGTCGGCGTCGAGCGTCGCCAGCTCGCGCAGCAGCGTCGCATGATCGAACGAGCCCAGCCCCGGCCGCACTTCATCAAGATGCACCATCAACCGATCAGCAATAGTGATGTCCTTCACGTGCACGCTGCGGATGCGCGGACCGAGCGCGCGCACTCCGGCGCGCACCAGATCGGCCGTGGCGAAATATTGCTGCGGGCTGCTCACCCAGTTGACCGGGTCGAAGTGCGCTGCGCACGCCGGCCGGTCGATCGCATCGAGCAGGCGCACGTACGACTCTGGGTCGTCCGGATACATCCACGGCATCGTCTCGAGCGTCCAATAAGTGCGGCGCGGGCGCACCGCGTCGATGATTTCGCGAACCGTCGCCAGGATCAGGTCGAACGTCTGCGGCGTCAGGTTGTCGGCGTGCGGGCCGTCCCAGCGCGCGCCGCGCGAACCGGTGATATTCACGCAGCAGCGCGCGCCAATTTCGTCCGCCAGCGCCAGCTGCTTCTGGCAATACTCAATCGCGCGCCGCCGCTCGGCAACATCGACGCTCAGCGGATTGCTCCACGCACCGACCTCGGCGATAACGACGTCGGCCACCTGCGCCGCTGCCGCCAGCGCCACCACGAGCTCGCGCGGCGCTTCGTGATTCACCGGACAATACGCCGCGCGATAACCGCGCGCGCGCACTTCGGCGATCCATGCTTCAGGGTCGATGTTTGTCGTGGGAATAGGGCCGCCAAGTCGCATAGCATCGAATAGTAGCGCCGATAGGGTCTAAGCACATCCGGGTTTGGGCTGGTACATAGCAGTGGAGAGTCAAAGTAGAGAGTCAGAGTTTGGAGTCTGAAACATTAGCTGCTCAGAATCTCCACCCGAGATCTTCTACTCTGACTCTCCACTCTGACTCTCCACTCCTCAGTCCTACTTCAACGGATCCCCATCTCCAGACTTGAACAACCCAAGCGCCCCTCGCCCTACGAAGTTGAACGCATGCGTCACAATCGGATACAGCCCATCTTCCGCAGTCTGAAATTCGATGATCGCACCCTGCGCCGGCGACAAATCGACTGCCTGCGCTCCATAATGCCCAGCGTTGTTCGCATCCAACCGCACGCCTTCCTTGATCACCATATCAAAGATTGTGCCCACGACGTGAAACGAGCTGTCGACGCTCGGCCCAGCGTTCAGCACGAACAAACGCACACGCTTGCCCGTCCCGATTTCGATCGGATGATCTTTGTACTGATTCGCCACGCCATTGAATACCACATAATCCGGTGCCGGCGCCGCTTCCGAAGCTTTGGCCAGATCAACAGGCTGCCCCTGCGGACCAAGGTACCACTCGCTCTGCACCAGCGCAAATTCGTGATCAACAGCTGGCAGCCCCTCATGCGGCTCGACGATGACCATCCCGTACATCCCGTTCGCAATATGATGCAGCGCCGGCGCCGTTCCGCAGTGATACATCCACACGCCGGCGTAGTCAGCCTTCCACTCGTACAGCTTCTCTTCGCCCGGCTTGATCGATGTCATCTCATCGTTCCACGCCACCTGGCTGGAATGGAAATCGATCGAATGCGACATCTCCGCATCGGCCGGATTCTTCAAATGCACACGCACTGTGTCTCCAACCTTCACACGAATCACCGGCCCCGGCACCGTGCCGCCGAATGTCCACACCTTCTGCACAAAGCCCTTCGCCACCGTCATCGGCATTTCCTTTATGACGAGATCGATGTCATGCACTACACCCTGCAGCGCAGCAGGCGCTTCCGCCGGGTGTAGCACATAATCCGGCGCAGCCGGATCCGCCGCCACGTTGGTCTGCGGCGGCGGGCCGCCATGGTCATCAGCATTGTGCATCGCCACTGCTGCAGGTGCGCCAGCGATGGTGACCTTCCCTGTCATCCCCGCTTCCTTATGGCCAGGCACTGAACAGATGTAGGTTAGACCATCCGCACCAATCTTCACTGTACCGTCGACGTTCTTGCCGGCTTCCGCCGTGAGCTTCGTGCCATCAGAAAATGTGACATCATGCGCAATCGAACCGGTGTTCGTGAAGTGCACTTTGTAAAGCCCCGGCTTTGCCACCTCGAGCTGCTTCGGCTCGAAGCCAATATCAAAGCCCTTGATCTCAATTGTGCCGATCGGCGCATCTGCCTGTGGCGCCGCAGCCTGTGCAATTGCACCCGACGGCGGCAACCCCGTCGATTTGCAGCTGCTAAGCAACAAAATGGCGACGCTCGCATATGCGCAGACTGCAGCAGCGCTGAATGTGTTGATTTTCATGCCATCACCTTATCAGCTAAAACCCACACCGTATGTGATTTTTGTCTCACTCCACCTAAAATTACCACTTGGCTGCACATTCCCCTACCTTGGAGACGCTGCGCACCGTGCATCTCTTCGCATCAATGTCCGACGACATCCTGGAAGAGCTGCGCGCCGTCGCCGTCGTCACTGACAACTACGCAGGACACATCCTTTTCCTGGAAGGAGATCCAGCTGCCGGACTGCACATTGTGCTGCACGGCCGCGTCAAGATCAGCCGCTTCGCGCGCAGTGGCCGCGAACAGGTTGTCACCGTGATCCAAGCCGGCCATTACTTCAACATGGTCCCCGTGTTCGACGATCGGCCATGTCCAGCCAATGCACAGCTGCTCGATGACTCACGTCTTCTCTTTTTACAAACTGATGATCTACGCGCCGTCATGGCACGCCATCCCGCGCTCAGCCTCGCACTGCTGCACGACATCGCCAGCTTCACACGCATGCTGGTGAACCTTGTCGACGACCTGAGTTTGCATTCAGTTCAAGGCCGCCTGGCTCGCCTGCTACTGCAAAATTCCGACGCTGTCACAGCACCGCTCACACAGGCAGAAATAGCCGCACAACTCGGCACTGTGCGTGAAATGGTCGGCCGCTCGCTGCGTGCGTTCGAAGCGCTCGGCCTGATCCGCATCGATCGAGGCGCTGTTCATATCCTCGATTCCGCTGGCCTGTACGCACAAATCGAAGAATGATCGCTTCACAGAAATCGTGCCAAAATTCCCCTCATGGCTCAGCTGCATTTGATCCCCAACACCAGCCTCGCAGTATTTCCGATCTGCCTCGGCGCCGCATCCCTTGGCACAGAATCCAACCGCAGCGACGCCTTCGCTTTGCTTGATGCCTACACAGCAGCCGGTGGAAACTTCATCGACACCGCGCGCGTGTACTCGGATTGGATTCCCGGCGAACGCCAGCGCAGCGAAAAGATCATCGGCGAATGGATCAGCACGCGCAACAACCGCACCCACATCGTGCTCGCCACCAAAGGCGCACACCCAGATCTCACTCATCCCATCCCTCGCGTCACTCCCGCAGACATCGACGCCGATCTCACCGAAAGTCTGCGCCATCTGCGCACGGAGTACATCGACCTGTACTGGCTGCATCGTGACGATCCAATACAGCCGGTCGGCCCGATTCTCGACACACTCGAACGCCACCGCCGCGCCGGCCGTATTCGCGCCTATGGCTGCTCAAACTGGTCAGCCGCCCGTATCACCGCAGCAGCCCAATATGCCACCGCCGCCGGCATCGCCGGCTTCTGTGCAAATCAGCCCATGTGGAGCGCCGCCGTCATCGACGCCGCATCCATCACTGCGCGTGATCCTTCGCTGATCGTGATGGACGAACCGCTGCAGCGCTTGCACACGGAAACGCAGCTCGCCTGCATCCCCTATTCTTCGCAGGCTGGTGGCCTGTTCACCAAACTCGCTGAAAACCGCAGCATGACCCATTCTTCACAAACGTATCCGCTCGATGCCAACCAGCGACGACTCTCTGCACTGCGTCGCATTGCCAACGCGCGCAGCCTGACGATCACGCAGGTCACCCTCGGCTACCTGCTCGCACAGCCCTTCCCAACCTTTCCAATCGTCGGCTGTCGCACGCCGCAACAGCTCGAAGACACACTGCACGCCGTTGATGTGCACCTCAATTCAGCCGACCTCGCCGCCATCGACGCCGCCCACTGAGATGCCGACGACTTCGACAAGCACGTCTGCACATGCAATGCGATCACCTATAGCAATTCGTTCATACGCGCCGGATCCCAGTGGATTTCCATTGCGCCGCACACCGTTGACCGAATGCAAATCAACCACGTGCCACGCGCCGTCTTTCATTTCGAAGCGTGCATGGCGCAGCGACAGATAGCTGCTGGTAATGGCGATCTCAGGATGCACACCAGAGGTCGCCCGACCCAGCACCGACGTTCTACTTACCTCGATGTCGCGCACCGGTGCGCCCGGCGCACGAATGCGCAGACATAGCCTGTTCACTGCGCCCACAGGTGCAGTCATGCGCTCCATGCTGCGCCGAAGCGTCGGCTCGTCATATGCATCGAAACGCATCGCCACAGGCACCGCTGCTTCAGGAGAATTACGCAGATGCGCCAACAGCTTCTGCAAATGCATCTTCTGCGGCCGCCACCCGATTGTCGCCACTACGCCACCAAGCAGCAGCGCCAGCCCAGTGCCTGCCGCCAGCGAACCAACGCTACCCGCAACCCACGCATGCGCACCAGCGCCGCTCGGATCGATCTGCCACGCCGCCGCGCTCCCTTCTGGCGCTATCTGCACGATCTGCGTCGAGCCCACGCTCGCTTCTCCCGCAGGCCCATATACCGTAACGCTGAGCACACTCGGCCGATCCGCCGGCAATACCGATCCATCAAACTCGAACGCATAAGGCGGCACGTCGACGCGCGCATGCATTCCATCCAGCACGAATTCGGCTACCGAAGCACCCTGCGCAACAAAACGCGGCTCCACCCGAATACGCCCACGCGCCGGCAATGTCGATGCCGACAACGTCATTCCATCTGATGCAAAATTTAATCCGAGCAGGCTCGGCGCCAGCGGCAACGCCTCAACACCAGTTGCATCGTGCGATTCACCCCCCGCGCGGCGCACAGTGACCGCCACTGCATGCTCATGTCCATCCGCCGGCAACGTCGTCGCAAATTCAACAGCGTAGCGCAGCCGCGCACGATGCATGACTTCATCAACGCCATTGCGCACCGCCTCAGTGTCCGCCGCATCGACATACATGCCATGCGACGCAGCCGCAATACGCTTCAAATTGCCCGCATACGCACCCACACCAACCACCAGCACCGGCACACGCGCGCGTCCAATCGCCTGCACAGCCTCATCCTCCGTGCACACTGTGCTGCCACGGTCAAGGCCATCACTGACGACGGCGATCCACACTGAGGCACGTTCAGCATGCGGAACCTGGGCGGCTGCATCACAAAGCACGTCAAACAACTGTGCGTGCAACATGAGTTTCTGCGACTGCACCGTCTCGCGCATGTGCTGCACATCAGAAGGCGTCGTATGCGTCGGCATCCAAACGAGCGAATGTGACTGCGAAGCGCTCAGCAGCGTCGCACCATGTCCCTGCGGAAGCTGCGCCAGCACCGCATCGGCAGCCGTGTGCCAGCTGCGCCCGTAACGCACACGGTTTGTCAGGCCATCGTCAAGTACCACCATCACATGCGAGTTCGATGCATCATCGATGATCGGCGTGATCGATGGCGCAGTCACTATCGCCTCATCGAATGCAACTTGAAACGCGCGCGCATCCAACCCTTCGATCGGTTGCCCAGTCTCATCACGCACCGCTACGGTGCAGGTGATACGTGGGTAATGGTTGCCGCTGCAATCATCCAGGCGCACCTGCAAATCGGCCGTCGCCGCACGCGAAATCGCCGGCATCAATAGCCCAACAACGCAGGTGATTGCAAAACTCACTCGAAGAAAAATGCGGAAATAAATAGTGTGAATCATGATCGACTCCTGTTTATTCGTAACGATTCAGGCCTAAATTAATATTTCGCGTTGGAAAACCGGATGACCTGAGTCGTTACATTTATTCTGTGATGCGCAAAGTGGTATCGCCAAGCCGCAGCTCGTCTCCAACGACGATGGGCTGCGAGCCGTCAAGCGATGCGCCGTTCAAAATAATGCTGGCGCCGCGATTTCCCACTGCACGCAGCATCCATACATTGTGATCAAAACACAACTCGGCGTGCTCCCGAGACAAACTGCGATCGGCTGGATTCAATACACGGCCAAGCAGATACGGATTCGACGACACCGCAACGGCGTGGCCCGTCTGCAATATATGCAGCCGCAACGGGCGAAATCCGCTGCACTGCACATCCTCTACATGGCAGCGCATGCGCATGATTTTCCAGCGTTCACGCAAATCTGCCACCGTATGCGCATGCATTCGCCGCACACCTCCGCCACACAACAATTCGCCAAGCACAGCCAGCCCAGCGATGTCATCACGCATACTCGTTGTAGTTTCTCCAAAAACCCGCGCGCATCCAACATTGGCCAGCCGTACACTTCCGTCTTCAACAAACAACACATCAGATGCATCCAATGCACCATGATGCAAACCTTGTTCGTGCAGTTGCTCCACAATGTCGCACAGCTGTGCAAATATCCGCCGTGCTTCAATCATTGTTATCCCAGCAATGCGCTTTGACAACGACAGGCCAGCAGCAAAACTCTGAATCACATATGGCCGCACCGCCACTGCACTGCCACCAAGCACGCGCACCAGCGCAGGGTGTGCTGCAGATTGCGCAACCGCAGCCTGTAAATATGCGTCAAAACGACCGCGCATCAATTCGTGCTGCACACCCACCTGGTTCAAAAATTTCACTGCGACCACTTCTCCTTGCGCATCATCGCGCCGTCGTGCACGCATGATGGTGAAGTGCGCACCGCTGTACAGCAGCTCTTCGATCTCGAACTTTTCCAGACTCAACACCTCACCATCCAGCCGTCGATGCACGCGCACCGCCGGACTCGCATCACCTGCACGCAGCAATGCGAACACGTGTGCTCCAATTTGAAACTGATCGCCAGGCTGCAGCAACGCTTCAAAAATGCGGCCCCCATCCGACCACACACCATCACTACTGCCCAGGTCACGCAAGCGAACGCCTGAACCTTCTCGTAGCATCTCCGCATGCCGTCTTGATGCAGACGCATCTGGCAGATGCAGATCGCTGTCCGCACTCCGTCCAATCCGCAGCACATCCGCAGTCAGCTCAACCGAATAGTTGCGCAGCACACCATCGATGCAGCACAGCATCAGCGGCGCCACACGCCGTCGCCGAATCGCAATGCCAATCGGCGTACCCACCCCAAGCAATGTCGCTGCGACGCCGGCTACGATCAGCGGATCAAGCGCCATATCAAACGCCTCCATGCTGCATGCGCTGCGCCAATTCCCAGCGTGCATGCTCCTCAGCCCGCTGCACTAAGTCCGCAGTAATACGCAGCGCACCCGCGACATGGCGCAGCATCTCCGGCACACGCGCCATGCGCGCCGTGCACGATTGCGACTGCGCCGCATATTCGTCAGCCGCCATGCCAAGCCATTCTTCCAGCACGTGGCAAGACGTCTCACCAGCGCGCGTCACAAGTTGCTCCGCTTCCTCTGCGCGCACATCGAACTCCCCAGCAACCGCACGCATCTCGTCGTAATTGATCCCAAGCAGATACGACATATCTCCCTCGTTTATCTCGCTAAGTTCCTGTCCATAAGTTTTGTCCGGCAGATTCGCCTCCCCCGCTTTACGGGGGAGGCGAATCTGCCGCCAGAACTTTTGGCGACTCACTTAGTCGTCCGCTGACACGATCGTCAGGATGGCCGTGCGCGCCTGACGTTCGCCCATCTCCAGCAAATAAGCCGCCTTATTCACATCACGCGTCAACTGCCCAAGCGCAAGAGGCGTTCGCTGCATGCGCTCAGTGCAGTTCTGCAACTGACGCACGAACTCATCTTCAGCCGCACCTTCCCACGCAGCCGTCAACTGCTCACAGCGCTGCCGCAGCGCGAACAGGCAGGCCTGCATCTCCTGCGCCTCCACATCGAATTTGCGCGCCGCCGCACCCAGCTCCTGGTAGTGAACATGAATGCGCGTCATGCATCACCTGCTTGCTCAGCATCGTCGATCACCGTCGCAGCGATGACGCCCTGCGCACGCTGCTCCGCATCCGCCACCGTCTGCGCAGCAACAATAAGCGCCGCACCAATCTGATCGAGCATGCGCGGAAAATGCGCCGCCTCAACCAGGCACGCAGCAAAATCGCGGTCGAACGCCGCACGCGCCGTCCCAGTCCAGTGCGGATCAAGGTCGGTCGCTGCTTTCTGCAAACGCTGCAGCGACGCACGCGTGCGCTCAGCACATTTGGAAATGTCGCCGGCCGCAGCGCTCATCTCCTCGTAACTCATTCGAATCGTGCTCATTTCACACCTCCTCACCATTCAGCCCCGGCAGGGGCGCGCACTTCGATTCAGCCAGGGCTTGCCCCAACAAAGCCGCACTGGCAACCACGCCATGACCCCGGCTGAATCGCGCAGCAATGGCCTTGGGCTAAGTTCCTGTCCATAAGTTTTGTCCGGCAGATTCGCCTCCACCGCTTTGCGGGGGAGGCGAATCTGCCGCCAGAACTTTTGGCGACTCACTTAGTTCGTGTCGTCGATGATGGTGGCTGCGATCTGAGCCTTCGCCTCTTCCTCTGCTTTCTGGATCAGGTCCGACGCCGTCTTCACTGCGACGGAGATCTCGTTCATCATCAGCGGTGTGTGCTGCAACCGCGCCATGCAGCTGTCGATCTGCGCAAGGAACTCAGCATCCGCCATGCCTTCCCAACCAGCGCTCAGCTTGTCCGCCTCCGCCTTCACCTGCTTCACAAGCTCGTCCGCTGTCTGCGACATCTGCTGAAACGCCTGGGCGCTCGCCGCCATCTCTTCGTAGTTCACTCGAATCTGACTCATGTCTGCTTTTCTCCTCGGAGTCCCCAGCCTGTTGCTGCGCCGGGAACTCCGACCTGGCTCACTTCTGAGCCCGAATTTCGACTGATCTGCAGGTCGTGCCGCTGATCAGTGCACGGGTTCAGAATGACATGGCCGGCGACGAATGATTCCGACATTGGCTGACGGCACTGTCAGGTTCACAGACAATTACTCCGCCTCGAATCAGTATTTCCCATCACAAAACACGTGATCCCTCCTCTTTCAAAAAGAGATCGCACACAAAAAGAGATCGCACACAAAAAAAGCGCGTGTTTTGTGATGGGAAATTAACTGGCCTGAGCAGTTACGATTCGCGGGGCTTCAGCCATGCTTCAGCATGTAACCCTGCCCGCGCAGGGTGATGACGAGATCAGCCGCTTCGGGCGAAGTCTGACGCAGGCGTGCACGCAGGCGGCTCGCAATCTGATCGAGCGCGTCGGCATCCATATACGAGTCGTAATCGCGGCCCCATACTGCCTGTGCACACAATGCGCGATCACATAATTCACCACGCCGGTCATATAACGCCAACAGCAGCGAAAGCTGATCACTGGTAAGCGCAAGCGGCTGTGCATCCCACACGAACCGCCAGTGGCGTGGGTCGAAACTCAGTCGCAGCACTGGCCGCACGGTGTTGTCTTCGTCAAGATATGACACCAGCCCGGTCGGATCCCCCAGCCCAATTTCGTCACCATTCTTTAGCTTGTGCGGCGCCTGCAGGCGCCGCCCGTTTACATACGTGCCATTTGCACTCTGGTTGTCTTCAAGCACATGGTAGTGGCCATCCCATTGAATGCGTGCGTGCATCCGCGACGCGAACGGCCGCGCCACCACAATGCCACAATCGGTCGACCGACCAAGCACACATCCACACTCGTCAAGCACATACAAAGGCGGCTTTACATCGGGAAAAATTGCGCGTAAGGTTTTCGAATTCGTCATGTCTGTTCCCCCCGGACAGTATGAAAATCGTCTCGAACATGTAGCATATTTTTCGTCCCGCGCAACGTGATTTTTTTTCGCGGCAACTCAGATCAGTACAAAGCACGCTTTTCTTTTCTCCAAATTTTCTGTTCTTCAAATTTTCTTTTCTCCAAATAGGGAAGGGAAAGCGTGTTCCACAGGAAATGAAATATTGACCCAGACCTGTATCGTTATTCTTTGTAACTACTCAGGCCGCTCTATTTTTCATCGCGAAACGCACTATTCCTCCTCTTCTTCGGGAGGAGGAATAGTGCGTTTCGCAGGACATATCGACGTAGGCCTGAGCAGTTACTATTCTTTTTCAAGATGCGCTCACGGCTGCGCAACGCGAATACGCAGCGGCTTTGTCTGCCTGCGGCTGACGAAATAGCCCTGCCCCGCTGGCAACGGCCGATCGCGCTCACCAGTCGGCAGACGCAGCGCATAACCCACCGATTGCAAACCACCGAGCACAAACCAGCTGCCCGCATCTTTCACACGCTTCACCCAGCCATCCACCGGATCAAGCCCGCGATCGGTGCCCGCCAGCACGAAGTGCAGCGGCCATCCGCGTGCACCTCGATCAAGCAACACATCGAGGCGCTCTTTCATCGGACGCGACAGCCCGCGCGCCAGCACGTCAGCGTCATCGATGACAAACACCAGCGGCGATAAGCTTTGTGCAAACATCGACTGGCTCACTGACGGATCAGCCGCACGCGCCGATGCCAACGCCGTGCGCCATTCAGAGAGAGACGTCTCGGCTTCGGTGAGCGCCAGCGCGAACGCACTTTCATCTACACAGGCGTGCCGCACCTGCGACAACCCAGCCAATGAATGCAGCCCATCTTCGGCACCCGTCGCATCGACAAGCACAAGCCGCAGCGGAATGCTCAGATACGTACGCACGAGCGATGACACAAGCGTGCGCAGCAGCATGCTCTTGCCACTGGCCGGCGTCCCCGTCACCACCACATGCGGCGCTTCACTCAGCGGTAAACGCAGCAGCTCAAGGTCGAGCGTCTGCAAACCGATCGGCGGCACAAGCGTCGAGCCGCCAGCCTCCACGCTCGGCAAATCACTCAACATGAGTAATTCCGGCATCGATGGCACACGCACAGCCAACGGAGAATCGCCACACAGCGCGCACATGTCCTGTGCCACACGCTGCAATGCCACAAACCGCTCCGCATCGGTATTTCCCACACATGGCAGCGCAGTTTGAAATTCCAACGGGCCCGCTGCAGTTTTCGCCAGGCCGCGGCCAGGCGTCGCCACAGGCTCAAGCCCACCCGTTCTGCCAACCGCAGCTGCATAGTCTGCACGATCAGCCTGCTGCAGGCACAGTGCCGTCGGAATATTTCCACTAATGCGGCTACGCACATCAAGTGGCTTGTTCGCACTAAGCACCACGTGCACACCGAGCGCCGGCCCATCGCGCACAATCACTGCCAACGATTCGTCGTGTTCAGTGCGGGCGAAGGCCGGGTAGTTGTCGATCACCAGCAGCCACGCCGGCGGCGCAAACTCCGGATTCGTCACGCGCAATTCGGCAAGCTTGCGTCCATCCAGCAATGCTTTGCGGCGCGCCAGTTCACGGCGCATACGGCGAAAGAGTCGACCAAGTCGCTCGTCGTCATCTTCGGTCAGCACATCTGCAACATGTGGCAACGCCTCAAGCGGCCGCAGCGAGCGACTGCCAAAATCAAGTATGGTGACATTCAACTCAGCCAGCGTATGCGTGCGCGCCAGTTCGAGCACCAGTCTCTGCAGCAGCACGCTCTTGCCGCTTCCCGTCTGTCCAAAAATCATCAGGTGCCCGTCGCGCTGCAGATCAATGCACAGGGGAACCTGCCGTCGCGCGCGTGGTTCATCGAGCAGGCCGACGACAGCGCGCAATACAGCGCGTGGCTCGCGCAGGCGCACGTCATCCCACGCCAGCAACGCCGGCAATGGTTCCAACCAGATGCGCTCGACCGGGCGCACCTGCAACGTAGCCGCCGTCTCACACATGTGCCGCGTCAACGCCTGCAACTGGCTCAGCGGATTCAACGACGCCGCAACCGGTACCGCCGCATGCACCGCACGTGTCATGTCGCAGTGGCCATCCAGCGTCATCGGTGCGACAAACCGCGCCTCGGCATCCACATCAATTTCCGGCAGATACGGCGCACCCCCATACGCACTTTGAAATTCCTCAAAGCGCTCGTCGCGGCCAACCATGAAGTACGCACGGCCGGATTGTCGCAGCCGCGCAGCATCAGGCCGCTTCAACATTTCTTTGCTGTCCCCATCGTCCTGCACACGCAGACACAGTTTGAAACGGCTGTTCGACCAGATCTGTTCGTCCACGACGCCACTTGGTTTCTGCGTCGCAAGAATCAGATGCACACCCAGGCTGCGACCAATGCGCGCTGCGCTGATCAGCTGCTTCATGAACTCAGGCTGATCACGTTTGAGTTCGGCAAACTCGTCGACGATGATGACCAGCCGTGGCATCGATGCGAGAGCGCCGCTCACATCTGCAGCGTACAGTTTTTGATACGCATCAATGTACGTCACGTTGTACTGTTCGAATACGCGCTGCCTGCGCTTCAGCTCGCTGTCGAGCGCGACGAGCGCGCGCCGTGCAGAGCCGGCATCGAGCAGGTTCGTCATCACACCCGCGAGGTGCGGCAGATCGCCTGAGCCGGACGCACCATCGCTTTCGAATGCGCCAGCCATGCCGCCACCTTTGTAGTCAATCAGGAGAAACGCCAGCCAGTCCGGATGAAAGCGCAGCGCAAGCGAAGTGACAAGCGTTTGCAATAGTTCGCTTTTGCCAGCGCCGGTCATACCAGCCACCAGCCCATGCGCACCATGGCCGCGATCGCCATCACGCAGATCGAGCTCAAGCAGTGCGCCACCCGCACCACGGCCAATCGGCACACGCAGCGCCGCAGCATCCAGATGTGCCGCCGATTGCCATCGTGCAGCTACATCGATCTGCTGCACGTCGCGCACTTTCCACAGATCGAGCAGCGGAACCATATTTGGTATGCCAGCAACAGCCGACGTATGCATGTGTGGCAGCGCAGCCAGCGCACGTGCAGCCATGCCGCACGATTCAAGCGACACCTGATCCGGTGCATCGATCATGCGCGGCGACGATGACTGCACATGCACGCGCGCGCGTCCACCTTCGTATTCGACAAACGCAGTGCAGCGGCGCGGCAATGCATCGCGCTTGGGTGCGAAGTGCAGCGAAGTCAGAGGAGCATCATGCGCGGACAAAAGCAGATTCAACCGTGCGTCACCGTCGCAGGCGCGTTCGTCCGCGAGCACGAGCAGCGTATGCGTACGGTGCTCTGCGCGCTCAACCAGTGACGCACCAACGCGTTCAAGCACACGCGCAGCACCGATGGACTCACACGCCAGCGCACGTTCATCGCTTTCATCAAACCAAGTGTGCGGCAACCAACGCAACCACGACCATGCATCTACTTCTTCGCGCGGAAAAATTGCTGCAATGCGCAGCTGCTGTGGTGCATAGTGCACCGCAAGATTCAACAGCAACGATTGCGCTGCAGCGATCGTCGCTGCGCGCGGACCAGCCATGCCAAGCGCAGGCTGTGCACCGATGTCGATGCGCAGCGGCATACCTTCCACTTCATGCGCCTCAGCACACAATGCGAGTGCGGCATCACCGAGCGGATCCGGCTGCAGCAGCGGCTCGTAGCGCGGCGGCTTGATACGCACCTGTAATGGTGCGCGGCCAGCACCCAGCCGCGCCGCCAACACCACACCATCGCCCGGTTCGCACGTCCATACACTGGTGCCGGTGAGTGCACGTCGCACCAGACGCATCACATCTGGATCTTCCTCCTGCGCCAGCACAAGCTGCTGCGTAGCCGCTGCATGCAGCTGTTCACGCCTGCGCACCAAATATGTGCGATACGTGGTTTCACGGTCACGCATCGCCTGCGACCACGCATGCTGATCACGTCGATAGTTCAACAGCGCCATACCGGTGGACAACAGCATGTACCCGCTCATCATGAAATTCATCGCGCCATTTCCATTGCTATGCAATGCGATCGAAGCAGCCAGCGTGCCTGCACTGAACAACGCCGGCAGCACGATGCTCGGCCATGCCATGCGCGGCTTGCTGGGAAGCGCAGGCGGCGCAGCCAGCTCAAGCTCGCCACCAAGCAGCGCGTCCGCCATCAGTCGCACGCGCGGTCCGCTAAGCAGCGGCGCGCGCAACGCACCAGCCGATGCACGCGTGCCAGAGCCGAAGTTCAACATGGCGCCGTCACACAGCCCAAGCTGTGCCGGCGTGCGGCTTTCATCCAGCGTATGCGACGCACCACACTGTTCGATGGAATGAAGCGCAGCACCATCCCAGCCAAGCGACTGCACGATCATGCGAGCCAGCTGCGCAAGCGGCACGTCGGCCGGCGCGCGCACGTCCATTTCGTCAAAGCCGCGCGAAGTTCGGCGGCGCGCTGTGAGCATGCGGTATTCCATGCCGCAACAGTGTGCGCACAAACGCACAACAACTTCCTGACATTTTCCGACAGTTGTGTCGGTTACCAACATCAATGTAACTACTCAGGCCCAAATCAGTATTTCCCGTGAAACCCGCTATTCCTTCCCCCGAAAGGGGAAGGAATAGCGGGTTTCACGTTGGAAAACTAACTGGCCTGAGTAGTTACACATCAATACAATTCACAAAACAAAAAGTCAGGAAAACCCATGGCATACAAACTCATCGGGCAAACGCTCGGCGCCTACCGCATCGACGCACTGATCGGCGTCGGTGGGATGGCAGAGGTGTACCGCGCCTGGCAGCCCAATTTCGAGCGCAACGTCGCGCTCAAAATCATGCCTGCCGATGAATCGAAACGGCCCGAGTTCGCTGAACGTTTTCGACGCGAAGCGCAGATGATCGCGCAGCTGCAGCACGTGCACATTCTGCCTGTATTCGATTTCGGCGAGTTCAAAGGTCGCATGTTCCTCGTCATGCCACTGATGGAAAACGGCACCATCGCCACGCGCGTGCGCGGGCGCCGCGTGCCGCTCGATCAAATCATCCGCGTCGGCACACAGGTCGGCGATGCACTGGCGTACGCACACCAGCGCGGCATGGTGCACTGCGACGTCAAACCGGGCAACATTCTGCTCGACGAACGCGGCAATTGCCTGCTGTCCGACTTCGGCATCGCACGCCTGCTCGGCAGCGCCGCAGCCGACGACGACCCGCTGGGCACGCCGGCTTACATGGCGCCCGAACAAGCGGCCGGCACGCAGATCGACGGACGCGCCGACATCTTCGCGCTGGGCGCCGTGTTGTACGAGCTGTGCGTCGGCGTGCGCCCGTATCGCAAAGATGACGCCTATTCGCAGACGCACGGTGCGCCGCGCCCGCCGAGCAGCATCAATTCCTCGATCCCGCAGCAGCTCGACTGGATTGTGCTGCGCGCACTGGCGCAGAAGCGCGAGGATCGCTTCGCAGATGCAGGTGAAATGGTGCGCGCGCTGCGTGCATTGCGCGCTGCGCCGACGCGCGGCACAGCGACGAATCCGCCGGCACCCCCCGGCACGCACCCGGCCGCTGCACACACAAAGCCACCACGCACCATGCACAAGCGCTTCGCCTGGCTGCCCACACTCGCGGTCACGTTCGCGCTGCTGCTGATCGTGCTGGCCGTCGGATCAGCATTCATGCCGCAACCATCCGCGAAATCACCGCTGATCACACCAGCCACACCTCCGCCGCAGCCAACAGAAGTAGTGCCCTGCTGTGTCATGGCCGTGCTGGGTCCTGCCGATTTCACCCGCTGTCCGATCGCGCTCAACGAAGGCTTCTACATTCAAGACATCCACAAGGACATTGGCTGCCCAAGCCAGCCGGCCGCGCTCAATCGCGCAGCCGCGGTGATCGAATACGAGAGCGGCTCCGTCCTCTATTTCGCCCCGCCCGGTTCGAACGACGCGCTCCGCGGCGTAGCGTATGTGCTGTTCAAAGACGGCGCCGCCCTGCGCATCGAAATCGGCGGCAAGCTGCCAACCGATCGACTCGGCAAGCGCATCGCCGACGACCCGCGCGCCACGAGCGCCGACTTTCAATCATTCGAGCACGGGCGCGTGTTTCGGATGCGCGGATATGAGGACGATCAGCCCATCAGCGTCCGGCTGGTGGATGGAGTCCGGGGCGACTGGCGTACGCTTCGTTCTCATTGATCGCCGCTACGGCCACACATCGACGTTCATTACGACCTGATCCGGGAACCAGCGTCCGTGCACGGCCGTGAATGTGTTGTCCGCGATCATCTGCTGCAGCGCCGCATTCACCGCATCACGCAGCGGCGATTGCCGCGGCGGCACGAGCAGCGACACGCTGCGGCTCGCGTCGATGTACGTCGGCAGCGAAAGATCGGCCGCGCGCTCGATCGCCTGCGTGCGATCGTAGCCGCCGATGATCAAGTCGAAGTTCGCCCACGCCGTTGCCGGGTCGCCATCGAAAACACCCCAGTCCACGGCGTCGGGCGATCCGAGAATACGCCGTGCGATGTTGCGCACCAGGTCGACCTCATAGCCAGCGAGCGAGCCGTCGTCGGCGGTCTGCACGAACGGCGCAGCGATGCGATAGCCTACGCGCAAACGGCCGGCCGTGCGCACAGCAGCGAGACGATCATCAGTCTGCAGCACATCCAGCAATTGCGCGAGCTGCAGTTCGATCGGCCCCGTCAGCGGCGCAAGTTCTGTCATGTCCGGATCAGCACCGAAGTGCTTGCGATACAGCTGCGCGTACGTGCCATCAAGCATCATGTTGCTGAGCGTGATGTTCACCAAATCGGCGAACTCCGAGTCGTTGGGCGGCGTCAGAATGCCGATGGGCTCACGGCGCAGCACCTGCATTACGGCAAGCTGCGAATCCGAGGCGGCGCGCGTGCGCAGTCGACGCCAGCGGCCGATCATCGCATCGACATTGCCAGAGGAGACCAGCGAGTACGCCTGCGAATAAGAATCGGCGATCTGCGTAGTCACTGTGACTCCAGCTGCATTCTGTGCATCACGCAACGCAAAAGTGCTCACATCATCGATGAAAGCAATATTGCGACCAGCGAGCGAGGCGAAGTCAGCGAAGGTTCCGGCGCGCACAAGCAGCGCCTCACCATCGTAGAGATACGTCAGGCTGAAGTCGGCGTCCACTTCGGCCGCCTTTGAGTGCACCAGCCCACCCATGGCGAGATCAACTTCGCGTGAACGCACTTTGCCAGGCGCAGATTTGCTAGTCACCTGTACGAATTCGACGTTTTTCTCGCTGCCGAGCCAGCGACGCGCAAATTCGCGCCCCAGGTCAACGTCAAAGCCTTCAAGGTCACCCTGCCCATTCACACTGGCGAGCGGTGGAGCATCAAAGCGAATGCCTATACGGACACGGCTGCGCAGCTTGATGAGCGCAGCAGTCGAGTAGTCGGGCGGGACGGGCGTAGAGGTCGAATCAATCGCCACAGCCTCAGGCGTAGTCACCACACGGCGCAGCGAGTCGAAGCTCACGTAGCGCTGCACGTCTTTCAGCGACAAAGTGCTGCACCCGGTCAGCAGCATGACAAGCAGCAGCGCAAGCGGCGCAGTCGACTTCTTCATCGGCGCGACTGTATCACGATGGGCTTGGCTTGGGTGCAACCGCAGTTAGGGGCGAATTTCACGAAATGGCGGCAGCGGTCACCTGGACCGGGACCGAGGGTCCGGGCTGGGGCAGCGACGCGCGGTCAACGTTTGCCTCAAACGGCGGATGCACCCCTCGGCTTTCCACGCAATCAGCCCGCTCGCCCCCATCCGTCGACGAATGCGACGACGGCCGTGTCTCCGACCAAGCGCACGAAGACGATCGCGCATTCGAGGACTCCCATGTGCTCGGCGATGCTTGTGAAAATCAGCTTCGATGATTTTGCTCGATTCCACATCCTCCTGCATCCGTTGTCCTAACCTGTGTTTCTTCCACTGGTAGTACCCGCTGCGAGACACCCCAGATAGCCACACGCTGCATGCACGGACAGATCCGCTTCGCAAGACTCGATGAATCGATGTTTCATTTCGGCGGCGTCGCAAAAAACTCGCCGCCTTCTTCAGAATGTCGCGCTCCAGCTCTGCCTGCCTGAGCCGCTTCCTGAGCTCCGCCATCTCTTCGTCGCGCGGCTTGCCATGTCCGGGGAAGATTCGGCCGCTGCGCTTCGCCTCGCGCCGCCAGCGATGCAGCATATTGGCGGGCAGACCGAGGTCTGCTGCCGTCTCAGCTACCGATTTGCTGTTGTTGTGGCTCAGCTTGACTGCCTGTTCTTTGAATTCTTGTGTGTATACCTTGCGTGCCATCGGGACACCTCAAACGTAATATTGTGTCCATATTTTCGGCACAGGCCCACGGTTCTTTCTAAGTTCCTGTCCAAAAGTTCTGGCGGCAGATTCGCCTCCCCCGCTTTGCGGGGGAGGCGAATCTGCCGGACAAAACTTTTGGCGACTCACTTAGTCTCGCTGATCTTGATCAAATTTACCGCGATCAACCTCACCGCGATCAAACACGTTTCATCTGCGCACAATCTAGCCTTAGTACAACGCTTCTAGGCTCTGTTCCGTTCACAAATCCAAAGCCCAAAGCCCAACTTGACGGACTTTGAAATTCACAAAGCCAGGAGATCTATTTCCATGACTACCCACAATTTCCTTCAGCGCATCGCCCTCGGCTTCGCCGTCGCTGCGATCGCCGTACTCACCCCCACTGCCCCTGCCGCCTTCGCCGGATCCACAGAAGGCATCGTCAGCGGCGTCGGCTTCCTCGACACCAACGTCAATGGCAAGCGCGATGACGGCGAGCCGACGATATTCAGCTACTTCAAACTCACCAACGGCGGCAGCTTCTTCAAGTGTGGCTATACCTCGAACGGCGATACGTTCGGCGTCATCGTCAAGCCGGGCACGTACTACGTCATGCCCATCGCCATGAAGGGTTACCACACCACCACGCCCATCCTCAAAGCCAACGTCGCCAAGCCCGGCACCTCCGTCAAGGTCGAAATGGGTTTCGCCAAGGACACCTTCGCTACCGGCGACGCCTGCGATCAGTATTCGCCCAAACGCGTCGTGCGCCAGAACGGCCTCGGTATCCTCGAAACCGCCCTCAGCGCCGGCGGCTTCTCAACTCTGCTCACCGCCATCAATGCCGGCGGCCTCGCCGACGCCCTGCAGGCCAGCGGACCGTTCACCGTTTTCGCACCGAATGACCTGGCGTTCGCCAAATTCACCGACGAGCAGATCGCTGCCATCCTCGCCGACAAGCAGCTGCTGGCCAGCGTGCTCAAGATGCATGTCGTCGCCGGTCGCATCTCCGCCAACGACATCGCCTCTGGCGCCACGCTCACCACCCTCACCGGCGCATCGCTCACGATCTCATCGACCGAAACCGGCCTCAGCGTCAATGGCGCCAATATCATCGCCAGCGACATCCAGACCGCCAACGGCCTGATTCACGTCGTCGACACCGTGATCCTGCCGTAACATCGCACTCACTAAGTTCCTGTCCATAAGTTTTGTCCGGCAGATTCGCCTCCCCCGCTTTGC